>VGTW01000041.1 GCA_016874555.1 Gammaproteobacteria bacterium
CGTGGCAACTTATCAAGTGAGCATCAGATCCTAATCGCCCCAGCGCCATCGTGGTGGTTCGCCCTTTAGCCAGCAGATGAGTACAAGCACGAGCGTGAGCACTTGGACGTAGATCACGAATTCAAAGACCTTCGTCATAGGCGGAAAGGTGATGGCGCCTAGTAGAAGAAGAATAAAGTAAGCGATCATGACCACCCAGCCTTGCCAACAAATTGGCAGACCCCAGCCCCAACCGTAGCGTTTAGTGGGAAACCAGTAAGAGGGTCCTCGGCGAACCATGGTGCCCTTTTTATTGAGTGAGTTCGATCGTAAGGTCACCCACGCCGACCGTTGCATCGATGGGCTGCTGCCCACCCCCTTTCCCATAGACCCGGCTTCCGACCACATTACTTTTGACGGTACCTTCGAGCCCTTTGAGTGAAGCGCTTCCCACTCCAGTCGTGCCCTCGACTGCACCTGCGTTGGAAAACCCTGTTTTGATCCGCAAGTCACCCGTGCCGACGCGGACCTTGATCGCGCCGGTCACGATATCGATCTCGGCATCTCCTACACCCAAGTCGAGTTCGACGCGCTTCGCCGGAGCGGTAACTTTGATATCGCCGACCCCAAACATGATTTCGAGAGCGGATATCTCTTTAGTCGGGAGTTTTAGTACCCAATCTTCCTGGATATTTTTCGCATCCATGTCGAGCTCCAATTGATCGCCGCGCGTCGTGGCGGAAATCTCGAGTTTCTCGACATCAGGGAGCGAGCTGAAAATGCCGGTCGAGCGTTTTGCTCGCAAGACGACCCGAGCTTCGATGGCGGCGCCGCTACCCGGTTCGACGCGAACGCTCCCGACACCCGCTTTCAGGGTGACCGAACTGATCGACTGTGCGTCGATCGTCCTAACCTTAGTGACCTCCCCCGCCGCATTCGCTGACGCCCCTAGGAATATCACCAATAAGACGGCAGTTATCGTAGAGAGAATTCGGGAGATTCGCATTGTGTCGTCGTCGCGGGCGTGGATAACTTACGAATACTACTTAAATATAACGCCTAACAGATTTTTGTGGAGGCGCGGATCGCGGTAAATTCTGGTGGTGGGGATATCGAGAAGATTCCATCAGCTGGACGTGTTTTCAGCGGAGGCCTTTATGGGCAATCCGCTTGCTGTTGTGCACAACGCGGACGATCTTTCATGGGCGCAAATGGCGTCTTTCGCGCGCTGGACGAACCTGTCCGAAACCACCTTCCTGATGAGACCGGCCTCGGCGGAGGCCGATTACCGAGTCCGCATTTTCACCCCCGGGCACGAGTTACCCTTCGCTGGCCACCCGACTCTGGGCAGTGCCTGTGCTTGGCTGGCTGGAGGCGGTACGCCTGTCCGCAAGGGAGAACTCATTCAAGAGTGTGGCATCGGCTTGGTCCGAGTCCGCCAAAAGGGTTCGCGATTCGCGTTCTCCGCACCTCCCCTGAGACGCAGTGGCTTATTGGACGAGCAGACACTTCTAGTCATCGCGACAGGATTGGGGGTCCCACGAACCGATATCCTCATGCACCAGTGGGTCGATAATGGCCCCGGTTGGTGTGCCGTCATGCTGCGGTCAGCCGATCAGGTGCTCGCCCTTCAACCCGAAATGGCTTTGCTTCGGGACCTCAAGCTCGGGGTCATCGGTCCTTACCCGCCCGGGGCGGAGGCGAGTTATGAAGTTCGGGCATTTGTACCCGGTCTAGGGGTCACAGAAGATCCAGTCACCGGGAGCTTGAATGCCGGCTTGGCCAGTTGGCTCATCAACACGGGTCGTGCTCCAGCGAGGTATATCGTGTCGCAGGGTACCGCGCTTAAGCGCCGCGGTCGGGTCTATGTCGAGCGGCGTGGCGATGAAATCTGGGTGGGTGGCGATACCGTCATTCGGGTAGACGGTTCCGTCGAATTTCCCTGAGTGGGCCGATCTCCCTAAATACTTCATATCTTAATATAGATAGCCTACCTCGAACGACTGACTCGCTGACGTACGCGTAAGCACTGACATGTTATCCCTGATCGAGGGTGCAATTCATAAATGCACGTTTCGTCCTTCAACTTGTGCTGCTCGCTTTATCTTTACCTCAGAACTGCTCTACCGTGGGAGCTGAGGCGTGCTTGAACATCACGCGACGTCGATTGGCGGCGCTCGAAGTTTCGAATATCAGTGGATTACTCGCGGGGACTATTCCTCTGTAATGTCAGGCCATAGCAATCACCGCTTCGAACCTCCCCTCATCGATTGGTGAAATGCCGACTTTGGTTCAACGCTTTGATCTGCCCCCCGTAACTGCCACCACTTGTCAGCAATTTATCTTGAGCTATTTACGCGACCACCAAGGAAAAAAGATCGCTGCTCTACTGACAAGCGCTTGGCGAAATTAACGAATACTCGCGTAACGAAAAACGGCAAGTATGAGAAACATCGTCAGAATTAAATCGCCGAAGCTCGTGTAATAGAGCCACATGTCCTGGCTCGTGAACTCTGCAAAGATCCAGTTCACCGAAGCCATCACGAGACCCAGCACCCCCATACCCGTTGCAAGCCGCCGTGCGTCCATGGGCTGGGGCATGAAGCGTAGCAATCGACCGCCAAAGTATCGCCCTCGGTTGAACATAGCATCGCTCAACATCAGCGCTGCCACGAATACTCCGAGTATCGTACTCTTCATTTTGACGGCCCAGTCATTGTCAAAATGCCAAGAGAACCCGGCTGAGATCAGGAGCATTACCACGCCAAATATCGCGAGACCGCCCAAGAGATCGACCGTGACGAAGCGCTGAACAACCACCACCCCGAGTCCAGCGCCGGCGGTGACAAGGGCGGAAAACGGAATATCGTCTGTCGCTTTGACCATTACGAAAAAAAAAATGCCGATTCCGACATCGACGTAAATCGAGTACTTGTTGCGACCCCAGGCGGCGACCTGCTCTGCCTGTAGCTTTGCGGCTTTCTCTGGATCAGGTGAGGACACCGTAGGAAAATTTATCGTTTTACTGGGATGGCTCTCGTAGGCGATCACTTCGTCGATGCGAACAGCGATACCGACGCGAATCCAATCGATATACCCCGTCTCGACGACAACCTCACGCCCATCCGACAAGGAAAACCGTAATTGATGGTTACGCATGCCATCGGGCTGCATAATGTCAGTGAAATCTCTCGCGAGTTCCCTCTCCTCAAAGAACACACGACTTTCTATCGTCTTCAGGCCCGATATAACTTCAGTGCGGTATGAGCGGCTGTCGATCGTAAAGCAGAAACGATAAGTCCAGATTTTCATGGCTTCACGGTTTGTCGATGACGTAGTGCAAAAACTCTGAAATAACGCCTCCGCTCTCGCGAGCGGCCCGATGACTCAGTCTCGCTCCTACTTTCTCCATGGCTCGCTGTGATCGCCAGTTTTCGAGCGCAACATGGAACCAGACACGGTCTACAAACTTGAAGGCGTGCTGAAGCATCAGGGCTTTAAGCTCAGCATTGCAGCGACTTCCCCAGTATCGACGTGCGAGAAATGTGTAGCCGATGGCTACGTCGCGATCCATCGTGCGGGGTTCATAGTAGCTCGAGCTGCCGATGATTGCCTCGCTCGAACGGTCGATTACGACTAGTGTGCCCCCGCCCTGTAGCAACCGTTCGAACAACGCCTCGAAAACTTCGCGCTTCCATCGATCCTTCGCTGGGTGCTGTTCCCAAATAGCAGGATCGGAGGCCACTTGATACAGGCCCTCGAAATCGTCAGCAGTCACGGGTCGAAGCAATAGGTGATCATCGTGGAGCATCGGCTTCATGTCGAAGCACACTACGGAGGCATTGAAGCGGCTCATGGGATCTCCGGGCAGAGGAACCAAGAGGGACTATATTCTAGCGCGATCGTGATACCTTGAGCCTGATGAAAACTAAACAGGAAATCGTTGACAACTGGCTGCCACGTTACACGGGAACCCCTTTGGGGGATTTCGGAAAGTTCGTGCTGCTGACCAACTTCAGCAACTACCTTGAGCTTTTCGCGCAAGAGACAGGTGCTGAAATCGTCGGCCGCGATCGACCGATGCCCAACACCACCGCCGACGGTATCACCATGATCAACTTCGGCATGGGTAGTGCCAACGCGGCCACCGTAATGGATCTGCTGTCGGCGATCTCGCCACAAGCGGTGCTGCTGCTCGGTAAATGCGGAGGCCTAAAGCGCAAGAACCAGATCGGCGATTTGGTACTACCGATCGCTGCGATTCGTGGCGATGGTGCATCCGATGACTATCTGCTGCCCGAGGTGCCGGCGCTACCTGCGTTCAGTCTGCAGCGCGCGGTGTCGACCATGATCCGAGATCTCAATTACGATTACTGGACTGGTACGGTCTACACCACCAACCGACGTGTATGGGAGCACGATGACGAATTTAAAGAATATCTGCGTAAGACGCGCTGTATGGCGATCGACATGGAAACCGCGACCATTTTCGCCGCCGGTTTTGCCAACTCGATCCCCTCAGGTGCTTTGTTACTGGTGAGTGATCAGCCAATGGTTCCCGAGGGCGTGAAGACCGAGGCCTCGGATCGGCGAGTCACCAATGAATTCGTGCTAAGACATATCCGTATCGGTATCGAGGCCTTGCGCCTCATTCGTCGTCACGGCAAGAGCGTCAAACACCTGCGCTTCGACGAATAGCGAGCCTCATGCCGAAGCGCTTGACGATGTTGCGCTTCTCGAGATCTTCGCCCACGGCCTCGCCGTCGCTGACAACATCGAGATTGCGGTTAGTCTCGTTACGTAGTACCACGACCATATCGGTCGGGGCATCGAGCGCAAACGGGAACTCGTGCCAGGTGCCCACATGGATCAGCAAGCCGCAATCGCCGGCAAAACAAAAAGCTCGTGCCTGCGCAAGATCAGGCAGATCACCCGTCGTCGGCGGCGCCAGCACGGCGCACCAAGGCAGAGCATTGAGCGGCAAAAAAACTTGTGTGTGCTTAAAGTGCCGCTCCATCCAGATCACCTCAAGCGGGCGTGGACGCACTCGGGCCAACGAAAGGCAGGTGTCGGCATCGGACATGAAGGCCGGTTTTTCCATGAGCTCGACGGCGTCGTCATAAAAACGCGTCTGTGTCACAGTTCGGCCACGACCTGACGCGAGCAGCTCACCAAACGGCGTAATATTCTCGGCGCTTGCTTGCTCGAGCTCTAGCTCCACGCGGCGTAGATCGATCAGCGGAAAACTTTAGCCCAGAAAGTCTTCATGTCTTCCCATGACTGGCGATCCGTGGGCTCGTCGTAGGCCAACGGTAAGTTGTACTTCGTACCCTTGTCGGTGGCCTCGGGGTTGGTGAAGCCGTGCTTCGCACCCGGATAGGAGTGGAATTCGTAGTCGGCACCGAGCTCTTCCATTTCTTTGCGGAAGGCCGCTTGATCTTCGGCAGGCACCATGCCGTCAGCCTCGCCGTGACAGATGAGCACCGAGGGCTTGAACTCGCCGCGCTTGGCCTGGTGAGCAGCCCGCAGTGCACCGTGAAAACTTGCCACACCGCGCAGCGGCAGCCCGATGCGGCCCATGTGTAACGACAAGGCGCCGCCCAAGCAATACCCCATCGCGCCAATGCGATCTGGATCGACCATGGGGTGTGCACGCAAGCTGTCGTAGGCGGCCGTGAGCCGCTCGCCGAGCGCGGGAACATCGGCGAAGAGGCCATTCATAAGCGTACCGGCCTCGGTCGAATCGGCCGCCTCGCGACCGTCGCCGTAGACGTCGGTGGCCATAGCAACGAATCCGAGTCCAGCGAGCTCGCGCGCACGACGTCGCAGGTAATCATTGAGCCCCCACCACTCGGGGAGCACGATCAGACCGGGTCGATTAGCCGCGCGCGCCGGATTATAGGCGAGGTAACTCGCGAACTCGCGACCGACTGCTTGATAACGCACGATTTCTGTATGGGAATGGTCAGGCATGACGACGGAATCCTCGAACTGAAAGGAAGGCAAACTCAGCTGCCGCGGAAAAGCTTTCGGACTTTGCACTTTGGGATCAAGGTCGCTGGCGCGCAAGTCCCTTGAATACCTGGTGCCATAATGCGGGCGATGGAAGATGTCGCACCGCCACAACGCCGTATCCGCAGCTTTGTCCTGCGGGCGGGCCGTATCACGGCGGCGCAGCAGCGGGCGCTCACAGAATTGTGGCCAAGTTATGGCATCGACCTACCCGAGGCACCCACACTGCTCGATCTTGCCCTGTGGTTTGGCCGCAAGGCTCCCCGCTCGCTCGAAATCGGCTTCGGTAATGGCGATAACTTACTGGGTCTGGCCAAGGCGCATCCAGAGCGCGATTTCATTGGGATCGAAGTGCACCGCGCCGGCGTCGGACATTTGATGCTGAAAGCACATGAGGCTGGACTCACCAATCTGCGGGTGATCTGCCATGACGCCGTCGAAGTTCTGGAGCGCTACCTCGCGGCAGACTCGCTCGACGAAGTGCTGATTTTGTTCCCGGACCCCTGGCACAAGAAACGACATCACAAACGGCGCTTGGTACAGCCCATATTCGTGAATTTGCTGGCTTCGAGACTGGCGCCGGGTGGGCGCCTGCAGCTCGCCACCGATTGGGAACCCTACGCCACACAGATACTGGAAGTGGTCGGCGCCGATGTGCAGTTCAAAAATCTTGCCGGGGACATCGCGACAGAAGGCTTCATGCCACGACCGGACTGGCGGACGCTAACCCGCTTTGAGCGCCGTGGCAGAAGATTGGGCCATAGGGTGTGGGATTTATCGTTCGTGCGACTCGGCTGATACCGATGAGCGGATACTGATCAGCCAAGACCGAAACTTGTACGGATGCCATCAACGATGAACTGCACCGCGAGTGCGCCGAGCACCACACCGAGTAGGCGGTTGGCGACGTTGGTACCGGTTGCCCCAAGAATACGTATCAGCGGCGCTGCACCCAGCATCATAACCAAAGAAATCAACAGAACTAATACAGCCGCTGCAAGCAGCACGACGAACAAGGTCGGCTGATCGACCACCGACACCGGGCCGAACCACAGCAGGATGGTCGTGAGTGCGCCGGGACCCGACATGAAGGGAAACGCCAACGGAAACACGGAGATATCGGCTCGGCGACGACTCTCGGCTTGCTCATCCGTCGAGGTGCGGGTCCCAGACTCGCGCGCGAAGACCATCTCGAGGGCGACCAGAAACAGCAGCAAACCACCGAAGATACGGAACGAATCGATGCTGATCCCCATAGCGTCGAGGAATGCGGCACCACTCAGAGCAAAACCAATGATGATCATGCCGGCTACGATTACCGACTTGATCGCCATGCGTTTGCGATAGGCTGCATTCGCACCCTCGGTCAGTGTCGCAAATACCGGCACGAGCGAAATCGGCTCGACCACCAGAAAAAACACGACGAAGAATTTAAGGAATGATTCGATCACTGCGGCGACTCGGCGACCCTCTCGGACCGCAAATTGTCCACATCTGCAAGGCTCGACACCAGCACGATGTCATCCCCCTGCAATGCGACCGCCACCGGGCGTAGCTCGCGGCCGAGACAAGGTCCCGCTATACAGCGGCCGCTCGCTGGATCAAAAAGTGCCCTGTGTGAAGAAAATTGGATGAACTGGCGATCAGCCGTGAGGAAGCGATGCGGCAAGAGGTCAAGCGGGTGCCCAGCGTGCGGGCACAAGCTCATCCAAGCACACAAGCCACCGCCGTCGAGGCGCAGCACAAGACCTTTGAGTGGCCAGTCTCCATCACCAACGCGAAATCCACGGCTGCCAGTCTCGGCAAGATCGGTCAGCTTGCAAAGAATTAAGTCGCTCGAAATTGAGACGCTCACGGCAGATCGAGTTTTGTGATGCGTACCCGTTGCCACCAGACCATCGCCAACCCAGGTAAAGCGGTGAGGAAAGTCAGTACGAAAAACGGTGCCCAGCCTAAGGTATCGGAGAGAATGCCTGCGGGTGCACCCAGCAAATTGCGTGGCAACACGGCGATGGCCGACAGCGCCGCATATTGAAAGGCGCTGAAACGCACGTCGCAAATTCCCATGATCAATACGACTAGGGCTGTATTGCCCATCGAGCCCACGAAGTTATCGAGAAACACGACTATCGACATCAGCAGCAAATTATTACCTTTTACGGCAACCAAAAAATAGCCGAGATTAGCGATCGCCTGCACGACACCGAACAATAACAAGGCGCGCACCAGACCAAGGCCTACCAGCCAAAGACCACCCACCACGGCACCGCTGATGTTAGCGATCAGCATGACGGTCTTGGTAACCGCCCCGATTTCCGTCTTGCTGAAACCGACATCCATTAAAAAAGGCGTCAATAGCTTGAGCGCGAACGCATCACCCACCTTGTAGAGCACGATAGTGAGCAACAACAGTAACATTCCTTCGCCACCCAAAAGCTGTCGCAGCGGACCGGCGACTGCCTCTTGCAGAGTCCGAGGTGGTGGCGCACGCTGCTCTGGGTCGGGCGCCAAAAAGGTCACCAGCGTCACCGCCAGCATGCCGCCCGCCATGACGATGTAGGTGCTGCTCCAACCGACGAGATCGGCAAGGATCAGCGCACCTGCAAAAGAAAACCATACGGCCAGCCGATAACCGAGATTTGCAGCGGTGGCTGCAGGTCCGCGTTCTGCAGCCGAGACAAGATCGGTGCGCCAGGCATCAATGACAATGTCCTGCGACGCCGAAAAGAATGCGACGGCTACAGCAAGGACCGCAAAGGACGCTAGCCCCTGCTCGGGCCCGTGTATGGCCATCGCGGCAAGCGTCGCCGCCAAGGCAAGCTGAAAGATTAGAATCCAGCCGCGACGACGGCCGAGAAACGGCATCGAGAAACGATCGAGAAAAGGCGCCCACAAAGGCTTCAGCGTATAGGCCAGACCCACTAAAGAAAGCCAACCGATGGTGGTGTTGGAGACGGCGGCGTCTTTGAGCCAAGCCTGCATCGTCGCCTCGGTGAGGTTGAACGGCAGACCCGACGCCACGCCCATGACAACCACCACACCCAGCCGCGGGCTCGTCAAAATTTCACGCAACCGTGGCTTGGCGGAATCTTTGGTCCCGCTCATGACTGTGGTCTCCTCTTCGCCCGACCAAGCGTCAGGTCGTAGTCGATAATGAGTGGCGCATGATCGGAGAACCGGCTGTCCTTATAGATATGCGCGCCATTCACGGCTCCCGCTAGCCCCTTACTGACGATCTGGTAGTCGATACGCCAACCCACATTCTTTGACCAGGCCTGACCTCGATTCGACCACCAGGTGTATTGTTCCGGCTGATCGTTGACTTCACGGAAGGCATCGACATAACCAGCAATACCCAATAGCTCGTCCATCCAGGCGCGCTCTTCAGGCAAAAAGCCTGAGTTTTTCTGGTTAGATTTCCAGTTACGTAGATCGATTTCTTTGTGAGCGATATTCCAGTCGCCGCACAGAATATACTCGGTCTTACGACGCCGCAGCCGCCGTAAGAAAGGCATAAAGGTATCGAGAAACCGAAACTTTGAGGCCTGTCGTTCAGGCCCCGAGGAACCGGAGGGCAGATAGAGCGACACCACTGCCAACGTGCCGAAACGCGCCTGGAGGTAACGGCCCTCGCGATCAAACTCATCGACGCCGAAGCCGCGGATGACCTCTTCGGGTTGCTGTCGGCAATAGAGCGCCGTGCCGGAATAACCCGGCCGTTCTGCATCGAAAAAGAAGCGGTGGTAGCCTGAAAGTTCGACATCGTGTCCGGCGAGCTGCGGCTCGTGCGCCTTGGTTTCTTGCAGACAGATGACATCAGCGTCCTGCCCGCGCAGCCACTCGAAGGCACCCTTCGCGGCGGCCGAACGTATGCCATTCGCATTCAGGGTGATCACGCGCACCGCGATATGATAGCGGCATGCAGCCCCACCAAAGCAGATTCATCGACCTCGCCCTCGCCCGCTCAGCCCTGCGCTTCGGTCGCTTCACGCTCAAGTCGGGACGAGAGAGTCCCTATTTCTTCAATGTCGGGCTGTTTAACGACGGCGAGGCACTCGCTGTACTCGGTCAGTGTTATGCCGCTGCGCTACAGGCCACGGGAGTCGGCTACGACATGTTGTTTGGTCCGGCCTACAAGGGCATCCCCCTCGTCGCCACCACTGCGATCGCTCTCGCCGAACAGCATGGTCGCAATGTACCGTGGGCGTTCAATCGTAAAGAGGCAAAGGATCATGGCGAAGGGGGTCAGATGGTCGGCTGCCCCCTCACCGGGCGTGTGGTCATCGTCGACGATGTGATCACAGCCGGCACGGCAATCCGCGAGTCGGTCGAACTCATCCGTCTTGCAGGAGCCGAACCGGTTGCGGTGCTGCTTGCACTCGATCGGCAGGAACGCGGACAAGGGGAGCGCTCGGCCGTGCAAGAAGCCGAGAGCGAGTTCGGCTTGCGCTGCGTGAGTCTGCTGACGCTCGCTGATCTCATCGACACGCTGTCGCAAGCGAGCGGGTCACCGTCGGCGGATGGTACAAGCGCCTTGCCAGTCGAGCATCTACAAGCCTTACACGACTATCGCGCCCAATACGGGATACGTTCATGAGTGTGACCCGCAGCGTTCTCAACCTTAAAGATTCCAAGCTGCTGCGCGAAGCGGCGTTCATCGACGGTGCTTGGTGTACTGCAGATGACGGCACCAAAGTTCAGATTCTCAATCCGGCCAACGGTACGGTAGTCGGTGAAGTACCTGTCCTGGGTGCCGCCGAGACGCGCCGTGTCATCGAAGCCGCTGCACGCGCTCAGCCCGCCTGGGCACGCAAGACTGCGAAGGAGCGCGCGGTCATCCTGCGCCGCTTCGCCGATTTGATGATCGCCCATGTCGATGATCTGGCAATCATCATGACTGCCGAGCAGGGAAAACCACTCGCTGAGGCCAAGGGTGAGGTGGGTTATGCCGCCTCGTTCATCGAGTGGTTCGCCGAAGAGGGCAAACGCGCTTACGGCGACATTATCCCGACATTCCGCGCTGATTCGCGTCTGCTCGTGCTGCGTCAGCCGGTCGGCGTGGCGGCCGCGATCACGCCCTGGAACTTTCCGGCGGCCATGATCACGCGTAAGCTCGGCCCTGCCTTGGCAGCCGGCTGCAGTTTCGTCTGCAAGCCTGCACCGCAGACGCCCTTCTCGGCGCTCGCCCTCGCCGAACTTGCCACTCGCGCCGGACTGCCTGCGGGGCTCTTCAATGTTTTGCCGGGTGAAGCCGAGTCCATCGGAGGCGAACTCACACGTCATTCTTTGGTTCGCAAGCTGAGCTTCACGGGCTCGACTGCCGTCGGCAAAAAATTGATTGCGCAGTGTGCAGGAACCGTAAAGAAAGTATCGATGGAGTTAGGTGGTAACGCGCCTTTCATCGTCTTTGACGACGCCGATCTCGATGCCGCAGTACAGGGCGCGATGGCCAGCAAATACCGTAATACTGGTCAAACCTGTGTCTGCGCCAATCGCCTCTATGTGCAAGCAGGGATTTACAATGAATTCGCTAAGCGTCTCGTCAAGGCAGTCGCGACGCTGCGCGTGGGAGATGGTCTGGCAGGCCCGACCGAGCAGGGACCACTTATCGATGCACAGGCACTCGCCAAGGTAAAAGCACATATCAGCGATGCCGTGGATCAAGGCGCTCAAATCGCCTGCGGTGGAAAATCGCATGCGTTAGGCGGCAATTTCTTCGAGCCGACAATCCTACTCGATGTAAACTCAAAAATGCGGGTTGCACGCGAAGAAACGTTTGGTCCCGTTGCGCCCTTGTTCCGTTTCGAAACCGAGGACGAAGTTGTGCGCATGGCCAACGACACCGAATTCGGTTTGGCCGCATATTTCTACACGCGTGACCTCGCACGCAGCTGGCGCATGCAAGAAGCGCTGGAATACGGCATTGTCAGTGTGAATACAGGTCTATTCTCGACAGAAGTCGCTCCCTTCGGCGGCGTCAAAGAATCCGGGCTCGGCCGCGAAGGCTCGCGCTACGGCATAGACGAATACACCGAGCTCAAATACGTCTGTATCGGCGGCCTGAACCCGTGACCGCCATGCAGGACGGCACGATGACGGCAGCCGAGTCAGGTGCGCCGCGGGGGTTGTTTCCCCTACTTGCTGCCTGTAGTGCGCTCGGTCCCGTATCGACGCTGCTCCTAATCTCGGCGCTACCGGCGATCCGCGCCGAGTTCGTCGCCAGCACCGCGGCGACTCAAGCGGTCATCAGTATTTTTCTGTTTACGTTTGCGGCAGGCATTCCGCTCGCCGGACCTCTGTCCGATCGGTACGGCCGCAGACCCTTGATACTCGGCGGGCTCGCCACTTTTTTCATTGGCTCCCTGCTCGCGTATCTGGCACCGACTCTCGAGCTCGTGGTGATTGCGCGTGCCATCCAGGCGGTGGGCTGTGCAGCAGCGACAACCGTCTCGCGTGCTGTCCTCGGTGATATCTATCCGGACTGGCGTCTTACACGAGCGCTCGCCAATCTCACGCTCGTCATGATGATCGGAACGTCTGTATCACCCTATCTCGGTGGTCTGATCACCGAATCCAGTGGCTGGCATGCACCCTTTCTTTTTTTGCTGGCGTTTTCCGGCGTCGTTGGCATTTTCGCCTGGCGCGCTTTGCCTGAGACGCGGGTAAATCACACGGATGCATTGTCGCTCGCGGCGGTCGGTAAAGCCTCAGTGGGTGTGCTTCGTAACCGCGCGTTTCTTGGTTGCGCGATCGATGCCGGTGTGATCTACGCGCTCTATCTCGGCTTCATCACCGTTGCGCCCTATCTGCTCGCCGATATGCTCGGGCGACCGGCGACCGACTTTGGTATCTACATTCTGTTTTTGTCATCGGGATATTTTCTTGGCAACTTGTATGTTTCGCGGCTGCGCGGTCACGCGGATCTCGAGCGTGTTGCCCGTTTCGGGATCTGGTTGCAGGCCGCGGCGGCCTGCGCAGCCTTCGGCTTCGTGTTGATGGGACTCACTCACCCCGTGTGGTGGTTTGGTCCGATGCTGCCGCTCGCCTTTGCGCAGGGTTTGTCGCTGCCACACATCACAGCCACCGCAGTGCGTTTGGCGCCGGGCTATGCCGGTGCGGCCTCGGGCATGATCGGTTTCTCGCAGCAGGTGTGTGCCGCCATCGCAGTGCAAGCCATGGGTTTCGTACCCACCGGCGATCCCTCGCCCGTCCTCGGCTTTTGCGCGGTGCTATCGCTAGTATCGATTGGTGCGATGATCCTGCTCGATCGACTTATCCACCAACAGCAAAAATCATGAAACTCGGTCTCAATCTCGGTTACTGGGGCGCCAAGCCCATCGATCGTTTCATTGAACTCGCACAGCACGCCGAGCGTCTGGGCTTCGATATCGTTTGTGCCGCCGAAGCCTACGGCTCAGACGCCTTCACGCCTCTGGCGGCGATTGCCGCACGCACCTCGCGTATCCGTCTCGGTACGGCGATCATGCAGATATCGGCGCGCACACCTGCCGCTGCAGCGATGACAGCGATCACGCTCGATCACATCTCTAACGGACGTTTGTGTCTTGGCGTCGGTGTCTCGGGTCCGCAGGTGGTCGAGGGTTGGTATGGCAGACCCTTCAAAAAACCACTAGAGCGCACTCGCGAATGGCTGGCGATTTTTCGGAAGATCGTCGCCCGCGAAGCCCCCGTCACTTTTGAGGGCACACAGTATCAATTGCCTTACGCGGGTGAAGGCTCGACTGGACAGGGTAAATCACTGATGAGTATCACGCACCCGCTACGTAAAAATATCCCCGTATTTCTCGGTGCCGAGGGACCTAAGAACGTTGAGCTAGCCGTCGACAAATTCGACGGCTGGTTTCCGTTCATGCTGCCACCAGACCGGTTCGACATCTATGGCAATACGCTGTCGCAGCTCAAGCCCGGTTTCGAGATTTTACAAACCGTAGCTTTCTCGACTGAGACCGATCCAGCGATCGCCTTGCTACCCATAAAAAAAATGCTAGCGCTTTATGTAGGCGGCATGGGCTCGAAGGACGAAAATTTCCACAAGCGGGTCATCGAGCGCGCGGGCTACGTCGAGCTCGCCCAGCGTCTGCAGGAGCTCTGGTTGTCCGGCCGCCAGCAAGAGGCGGTAATGGCTGTCCCCGATGAACTGGCCGACACATTGTCGGTCACAGGCTCAGCCGAGAATATTCGCCGCCGACTAGCTGCCTGGAAAGCATCGACGGTGACGACGCTGATGATCGGTATTACCGATAACTTCGATAAAACCGTCGCTAATATGGAAACCGTGGTCGCGCAAGTCTAGAGCGCTCACAGCCGAAGTTTGGTGCCGCGGCCCCGCCCGTGGAAGAATCATCGCCCTGGCGTAACGAGGATTGAAGGTGAAATCATGTTTATTGCCAACACGTTTCCTGGCGTTGCTGCGGCAGCACTCGCAATGCTTGCCGCTTTTTCGAGCACCTTGAACGTGACTGCTGCCGAACCAACGCCGCCCAAGGCGGCGCAGCGGATGCATACCATCACCTCGCCTTTCGGAAAACGCGAGGATCCCTGGCACTGGCTGCGCGACGATGAACGCAAGAACCCGGAGATGATCGCCTATCTTGAGGCCGAAAATGCTTATCTCAATGCGGTCATGGCACCGCATCGAGTGCTCGAACAAAAAATTTATGACGAGATCATCGCCCGTCTGAAGCAAGACGATGCAAGTGTACCGCAACGACGCAACGGCTATTGGTATTACTCGCGCTTCGAAACCGGCAAACAATATCCGATCTACGCGCGTCGTAAAGGTACCCTTGAAGCCCCCGAAGAAATTCTGATCGATGGTAACGAGCGTGCCCGTGGCCACGACTTCTATCAACTGGCTGCGCTCGAGGTCACCGTCGATGGCGAATGGGCTGCGATAGCCGAAGATACCGTTGGCCGACGTCAATATGACGTGCGGATTAAAAATTTACGTACGGGCGAGTTTTTGCCGCAGATCCTGACCAATGTCGAACCTGATCTTGCCTGGACTAATGATGGGCATACTCTTGTCTACATCCGCAAAGATCCGCAGACCTTGCTTGGTAATAAGATCTATCGACATGGGCGCGGCAGCGATATCGAGAACGACGCGCTTGTCTATGAACTGGATGACGATAGCTTTTACCTCAGTGTCGCGAAATCGAAGTCCGATCGGTTCATCTTCATCGCTGCGCAAAGCACGGTATCGACTGAATACCGTTACGCCGATGCCAGCGCTGCACACCTCGAGTTCAGGGTAGCGATCCCGCGGGAGCGTAATCACGAGTATCAACTCGAGGATCTCGGTGATCAGTTCATTATTCGTACCAACTGGGAGGCCAAAAACTTCCGCATCATCGCCGCGCCGATCGCCACCGTGAGTGATCGCAGTAGGTGGCAGGATGTGATTGCACATCGTGATGATGCTTTTATTGGTAGCTTTGAAACATTCAAAGATTACCTTGCAGTATCGGAGCGCAGTGGGGGGCTCGCGAAAATGCGGGTGCGCTCCTGGGATGGGAAGCGTAATTCGTTGATAGATGCCGCAGACCCTGCCTACGTCATGAGCCTCGGCAACAACAGTGAACAAGACACCTCGCTGCTACGCTACACCTACTCATCTCCAACCACGCCGTCGACCACTTGGGACTACGATATGACGAGCGGCGCGCAAAAGTTACTGAAGCAGGAACCGGTACTCGGTGGCTTCGTTGCCGACAATTACGTCGCAGAGTTCCGATTTGCCACAGCGCGTGACGGTACCCGTATTCCAGTCACGTTGTTTTATCGTCGGGGCACGCCGCTCGATGGCACGGCACCGGTTTACCAATACGCCTACGGTTCATACGGATTTTCGACTGAGCCCTCGTTCCGCTCGCCGATTTTATCGCTGATCGATCGCGGTTTCGTTTATGCGATCGCCCATATTCGCGGCGGCCAGGAGATGGGTCGCGAGTGGTATGAAAAAGGTAAGTTACTGAACAAGAAAAATACCTTCACCGATTTCATTGACGTCACTCGCTACCTGATCGCCGAGAAAGTTGCCGACCCGCGACGGGTGGTTGCCGTAGGTGGTAGCGCGGGCGGATTACTGATGGGGGCAATCTCGAATATGGCGCCCAGTGACTACAAGGCACTGGTTGCGCATGTTCCTTTTGTCGACGTCATATCGACGATGCTCGATCAAAGCATTCCACTCACGACTAACGAATTCGACGAGTGGGGCAATCCGGGCAAGGATCGGGCGGCGTATGACTATATGCTCTCTTACTCGCCCTATGATCAGATCACAGCCCAAAAATATCCGGCCATGCTCGTCACCAGCGGACTCTGGGACAGTCAGGTGCAATACTGGGAGCCGACCAAATGGGTTGCGAAGCTACGCAGTCTCAAAACCGATCGTAATCCACTGCTGCTGCGCACTAACATGGATGCGGGTCACGGTGGTAATTCAGGTCGCTTCGAGCGCTATCGCGAAATCGCCGAGGAATACGCCTTCATTCTTTGGCAGGCCAATGAGTGAGCTCGATCTAGGCCGATTCCACGAAATCAGCGTCAGCACACCTGACCTTGAAGCCTCGCTGCGCTTTTACGAAATGTTAGGCTTCGCGCGCAGCAGCGTCGGCGATACTTGGCCACACCCTTATGCTGTC
>VGTW01000042.1 GCA_016874555.1 Gammaproteobacteria bacterium
CTGTGTCGCTGTGTTTCATTGACGCAATCCCGGCGCTACTCGCGGGCTGTGCGGTGTACATCAAGCCGAGTGAAGTGACGCCACGTTTCGTCGAACCGGTGATGAATGTTATCACCGCCGTCCCGGAACTCGCCGAAGTGCTGCACGTACAGCCCGGTGGCCGCGCGACCGGCGAGCAGCTCGTGACCGGCGTCGATGTGGTGTGCTTCACCGGCAGCGTCGCCACCGGCCGTATCGTAGCCGAAAATGCCGCGCGTAATTTCATCCCGGCCTTTCTCGAGTTGGGCGGCAACGATCCGCTCATCATTACCGCAAGCGCCGATCTCGAGCGCGCGACTGATGTGGCGCTGCGCGCAACTTGTCTCGCCACCGGTCAGGCCTGTCAGAGCCTCGAGCGCGTTTATGTTGATCGCCGTATATACGAGCCTTTCATCGCCATGCTGGTGGCGAAGGCGCGACGGGTCGAGCCCAACTGGCCCGATATTCACCAGGGTACAATCGGCCCCTTCATCTTTGGAAAACAGGCCGAGATCGTCGCCGCGCAGCTTTCCGAGGCCGTCGCCAAGGGTGCACGCGTGCTTTGCGGCGGCAGTATCGAAGATCATGGCGGCAAGTGGTTGCGACCTACCGTGCTCGTCGATGTGAATCACGATATGCGTATCATGCGCCATGAAACTTTTGGTCCGGTGATCCCGGTGATGGCTTACGACAGTATCGACGAAGCGATCGATCTCGCCAATGAAGGGGTTTACGGCCTCTCAGCCGCCGTAATCGCGGGTACGCTCGAGGAAGCCGAGAACATTGGGCGGCGTATCGATGCCGGCGGCATCACTCTCAATGACGGCTCGCTCACCGCGATGTGCCACGAAATGGAGAAGCATTCCTTCAAGCTCTCCGGTATGGGTGGTTCGCGCATGGGTGCGGCGGGTTACACTCGCTTTTTCCGTCGCAAGGTGCTTATCCGCCAGCACGGACAACCGGCTACCATGGCGAACATCGCCGAATCGAATCTCAGCACAGGAAAAAAATCATGAGTACCCAGGACCTGAGTCTGCCGGACATCAAGATCGATGCCACCAGCCTCTACCGCGAAGAGGTTTTCACCGATCGCCGTGCGGGCACGCTGCGTCGCCTGCTGCCCGTTACTGCAGACGGTACACCCGATGCGGTTCGTCCCGTGCTTTGGCTGGGGCAGACCCAGCTGATGACCCCGGGCGGCGTGCTGCCGCTCGGCTTCGAGATCGAGGCGGCAACGCTCACTGAGGCCATCGAAAAATTTCCGAATGCGGTGCACAAGGCGGTCGAAGATGCCATCGAAGAGGCGCAGAAGATGCGTCGCGAGGCCGGTTCGCGCATCGTCGTGCCCGAAGGGGGCGCCGCGCTCGGTCAGTCTCTCGCAAGCAAGATCAAACTGCCCTGAGACCGTACGCGCTCGCGATCAAGCCGACTCGGCGACCTGTTGATAGACCTCTGCGAACTCGGCGGCTGACTTCACGCAAACCGCGAGATCCTTGAGTAGGCCGTCGTGCAGGTCGTAGATCCAGCCGTGGATCTCGAGCGCTTTACCGCGTTCCCAAGCGCTTTGCACGATCGTAGTCTGGCCGACGTTGAGTACTTGTTCCATCACATTGAGTTCGCAGAGTCGGTGCAGTCGGCTGGCTGCATCGGGCAGTTCGTCGAGCCGAGTACGGTGTTTTTTCATCACGTCTTGCACGTGACGTAACCAGTTGTCGATGAGACCAAGGCGTGAATTGTTGAGTGCCGCCTGTACGCCACCACAGCCATAGTGGCCGCAGACGATCACGTGCTCGACGTCGAGCACATCGACTGCATACTGCAGCACGGACAGGCAGTTGAGGTCAGTATGCACCACCACGTTGGCGACGTTACGGTGTACAAAGAGTTCGCCGGGCGGCAGCCCGACAATTTCGTTAGCCGGCACGCGACTGTCGGCGCAGCCTATCCAAAGATAATCCGGTGATTGCTGGCTGACGAGTTTGGTAAAAAATTCCGGGTCCTCTGCAGATTTTTCTGCAGACCAGATCTTGTTGCGATCGAACAGGGGTTTGAGGCTGCGCAATGGGGCGTGCTCCGGCGTTGGATCAGTGTGCGGCGATCGGTTCGCGGCTGGATCGATCGAGTTTAGGGCGATCGGGGCGCAGCGTCCGCGCAAAGAAAAGCGCGACCATATCGTAGGCGTGTGGGCCGGTGGCACCGAAGCGCAGCAGCCCGTGCTTGCTACCGGGGTAGGGCATGACCTCGAAAGGCTTGCGCAGATCCTGTAATTTTTTGAAGAGCGCCGTACTATGGGTGAAGAGCACGTTGTCATCGGCCATGCCATGTATGACGAGCAACGGTCCGCCGAGATTGGCGGCGTGCGTCATGACCATGCCATCGCGATAACCCGCGAGGTTATCGGCTGGCGTACTCATGAAGCGCTCAGTGTAGTGCGTGTCGTAGAGCCGCCAGTCTGTCACCGGCGCACCGGAAACACCGGCCGTGAAATGCCCCGGCGCGCGCATCATGCACATCAGCGCCATGTAGCCACCGTAGCTCCAGCCCCATACGCCGATGCGCATGCCATCGACATACGGCAGCGTGCGTAGAAAGTCGACGCCGAGCTTTTGATCTTCGACCTCGATCGAGCCTATGCGGCGGTAGAGCGCACCCTCGAACGCACGACCACGAAAACCTGAGCCGCGATTATCGATGGTGAAGACCACATAGCCTTGCTGCGCCAAAAATTGCCGAAATAGACCACCCCAGGCGCGTCGCACCTGCTGTGCGCCCGGGCCGCCGTAAACCTCGACGATCACCGGATATCTTTTGCCAGCTTCGAGTCCCTGCGGTTTGGTGAGTTGGTAGTGTAGCACCTGCCCATCACTTGCGGTCAGCGTACCGAAGGTGGTGACCTGATGAGACGCGCGGTAGGGCAAATAAGGGTGGGCATCATCGAGTCGGTTCGCGACCAGTACATCGATCAGACTGCCATCGGCGCGGCGCAGGCTGAGTGAGGGCGGTTCGTCGGGCGTCGAGAACGTGTCGAGCCAAAGACGTGCATCAGCCGACATGGCGTTTTCATGCCAGCCCGCACTCGCGCTGAGTCGGCGGATATTGGCCTCGATGCGTTGCGGATCCGTCGGTCCGTTTAGCGGCGCGACGTAGAGATGTCGCTCGATCGGGGTGTCGCGATTCGCGGTGAAATAGACCAGGCCGCGCGCTTCATCGACGGCCTCGATCGCGCGCTCGCGGCCGCTGCCGGTGACCATCCACGCGCCTGCGGTGAGCGGACGCAGCAGCTTGCCGCTGTATTCATACAGGTAAAGATGGTCGTGGCCGCTGCGTGCCGACAACCAGATGAATGCGCGACGCTTCGGCAAAAAGGTCAGTTCGTCGTTCAGGTCAACCCAAGTATCGCTGCGCTCCTCGAGCAGCACTCGTGCCTCACCGGTGGCCACCTCGACACGCAGCAGCTGCAGCGATTTTTGATCGCGCGGTTGACGCTGCACGGCTAGCGCTGTGGAGTCAGGGAACCAACTGACCCGCGCCAGATAACCCTCGCCCGCGGTCGCAGCGGGCAATTCGCGATCGATGCTGTTACCAAGCTCGTGCAGCCGCAGATCGACGCGCGCATTCGATCGTCCCGCTACCGGATATCTTTGGCGAATTACTTTGACCGTTTCGGCGTAAATCTCGAATCGCTCGACTTCATCGACGGTTGACTCGTCGACGCGGGTGTACGCGATACGCCGCTCGTCGGGCGACCACCAATAGCCGGTGCTGCGGTCCATCTCTTCCTGGGCGATAAACTCGGCTACACCGAAGGAGACGAGACCGCCGCCACTGCGGGTGATCGCCTTCTCCCGCCCCGACTGCAAGTCGATCACGTACAAATTTTTTTCGCGGACGAAACTCACATAGCGACCACGCGGCGAAAAACGAGCGTCGGTTTCGGCGGCGGCGGTGGTGGTTAGCCGACGCACTGGCAAGCTACCCGCACTTGCGCGCAAGTCGTACAAAAACAAATCGCCGGCGAGCGGCAGCAGCAGAAAACGCGAATTTGCTGAAAATTCGTAATCGACGACACCGGCGAGCGAGGAGGTCCGGGCGCGCTCGCGACGGGCTTCTTCCTCGGGCGAGAGCTTGCCTTCATCGGCGACCAGCGCTGCCGAATCGACCAACAGCCGATTCTGTTTGGTGGTGGTGTCATAGGCCCAGACATCGAGACGATCTTTCGCGTCAGCTTTGCCCTGCAGGTAGGTCACCCATTTGCCGTCGGGTGAGAAGCGCGTGCCACGCGGCGTGGGGCCGGATAGGTCGGGCGTAGCAAACAGTCTGTCGATGGTGAGTTTGGAAGGTTCGGCCAGCGCTACGCCTGCGGCGATTACCGCTTGGAGCGCGGCGAGGGTCGCCACGACCGAAGCCGGAGCATTCAACCGACGATTGAAAGTGCTGCCCATGATCGCTGCCCGTCCAGTACTATCTGCGAATATCCCATCGAAGTGTAGAGAGGAACATGCGCCATCGCCACCCGAGTCGGGTGAGACCCTTTGAGGTAGCGTCTGTTCGCGCTGTCCTTTTGGCTTTATTACTCGTCGCCACCCTAAGTGCTTGTCTTGCTATGCCCACCAAAGACGCCACCGCCAAAAATCAGGCGACTACTCCCAGCGCGCTAACGCTTGCCTATCCCTTGGCAGCACGTGGTGAGGTCGTCGATAACTATCACGGCGTCGCTGTTGCCGACCCGTATCGTTGGCTTGAGGAGTCTGCCGCCGCGCCCACTCGCGAATTCGTGCGTGCGCAAAATGGGCTGGCGCAGCCCTGGCTCGAGGCGTTGCCGCAGCGCCCCTGGATTCGCCAGCGTCTCACCGAGCTCTGGAACTACGAGCGCGTCGGCGTACCTCGCCTTAAAGGTGGCAAATATTTCTTTATGCGGAACGATGGTACCCAGAACCAAAGCGTGCTGTATGTCGCCGACACCTTGCGGGCTGCGCCGCGCGTGCTATTCGACCCGAATACCGCGAGTCGCGATGCGACGGTGGCGCTTACGCGCTACGAGCCTTCACCGGACGGCAAGATCATCGCCTATTCACTCTCCGATGGCGGTACTGATTGGGAGATCTGGAGATTTCGTCGGGTGGCAGACAGCGTCGATTTGCCGGACGAACTGCGCTTCACCAAATTTTGGGAGCTCTCTTGGGCGCCCGATGGCTCGGGCGTTTACTACAGCCGTTATCCGCAGCGTGCATACGATGCGGTGCGTGGTGACGATCAAGGGCAGCCGGCGGTCTTTTTTCATCGCCTCGGCGAGTCGCAAGATCGCGATACCGTAGTCTACCGCGTCAGAAATCATCCGACGCGTGCCCCCTCAGCGAGTGTCTCGGACGATGGCCGCTGGTTGTTCATCAGCTTGGCCGACGGGTATCGCACGAACGGTGTTGAGCTGATCGATTTACGCAAACCGGCTGCGGGCGTACGAACGCTGTTCGGCGCCTGGGATGCGCGCTACAAGGTGATCGGCAGCGAGGGTGACACGCTGTACGTCGTGACCACCAATAATGCACCGCGCGGCCGTGTGATTGCGGTCAATGCCACGGATCCGGCACCCGCAAAGTGGCGCGAGCTCGTGCCCCAAGACAGCCTTGCACTTGATGAGGCGAGTTTTGTCGGCAGTCGTATCATCGTGCGTTATGTGCGCGATGCGCACGGCCTTGCCCGCATGTTCGATCGCGAGGGTCGCGCGCAGGGCGAAGTGGCCGTGCCCGGTCTCGGCACCATTGCCGGATTCGGTGGTAAGTCGACCGACAAAGAAACGTTCTTCGCCTATGCGGACTATCTGAGTCCGGGGCAGGTGATGCGCCTCGATCTGCTCGATAACTCGGTGTCAGCGTGGCGCACCCCGAAATTTGCCGCCGACACCTCGCGCTACGTGACCAAGCAATTCTTTTACCCGAGTCGCGATGGCGCCCGCGTGCCGATGTTCATCACTCATCGTCGCGACTTCACGCCCGATGGTAAGACGCCGACCCTGCTTTATGGCTATGGTGGTTTCAATGTGTCGGTGACGCCGAACTTTCGGCCTACCGTAATCACTTGGCTCGAGATGGGTGGCATTTACGTCGAGGCCAACCTGCGTGGGGGTGGCGAGTACGGTGAGTCTTGGCACGAGGCAGGGACCAAGACGCACAAGCAAAATGTCTTTGATGATTTCATTACTGCTGCCGAATTTTTGATCCGCGAAGGCTACACCTCGCCCAAGCATCTGGCGATCTCCGGACGCAGCAACGGAGGGCTCTTGGTCGGTGCGACCTTGCTGCAGCGACCCGATCTTTTCGCTGCCGCCTTGCCGGGTGTCGGCGTATTCGACATGCTTCGCTATCAGACCGCGAGTGCTAACGCGCGACAGTGGTCTTCCGATTACGGACTTGCCGAGAACCCCGCAGAATTCGCCGCGCTGCGCGCCTACTCGCCGGTGCACAACGTGAAGCCTGGTAGCTGCTATCCGCCGACGCTGATCACCACCGCCGATCGCGATGATCGAGTCGTACCCTGGCACAGTTACAAGTTTGCCGCTGCGCTGCAGCACGGGCAGGGCTGTGCAGCGCCGATTTTGCTGCGGATCGAGACCCGTGCCGGCCATGGTGCGGGTAAGCCGATCTGGATGCAGATCGAAGATTTCGCCGATCAATGGGCATTCGCCGCCGCCATGCTTGGCGTCACGACACCCGGCGCTCGCTGAGCGCTAGCGGCTGAGCTCAGGCCTTGGAGCTTGGCCGCGCTGCGATCGCTGCGTACCAGCGCGACAGATGTTGCTGCGTAGGCTGCAGACGAATCCCCGAGGGTTTGCCGAACTCGAGCGTGGTGAAGGCCACAATGTCGGCGAAGCTGAAACTGTCGCCGGCGACAAAGGGGCGAGCCGCGAGCAGACCGTCGATACGTTGCCACTCGGCCAGCACTTGCTCACGAGCGAGCGCGCCATATTCGGCAACCTGCGTGACTCGGCCCTGCCAAAAGCGATGGGTGTGCCGAAATGCATGCGTCGTCGGCACATAAACGCGGAACATCAAACCGAGAGTCATCGCCTCAATACGCGCGCGGGCGAGTGGGGTCGCACCGAACAGGCAGGGCTCCGGATGCAGCGACTCGAGGTAGCGGCAAATGGCGAGTGATTCTTGCAGTCGCGCGCCATCGTCGAGCTCGAGCACCGGCACTTCGCCGAGCGGATTCAGTTCGAGAAACGCCGCCGATTGGGTTTCGTTGGCGGCGATATCCACGGGAACTCGCGTGATGCGCACGCCCTGCGCTTCCAGACCTTTTTCGGCAATGAACATGCGCACGCGGCGCGGACTTGGCGCGAAGTCGTTATCGTACAGTTTCATCAGTAACAGCAGATGAGCTCGAAGGGCACGTCAGCTTCGAACTGCCGTGCTCGCTCGTTCAGCCCTTGCCAACTGACGAAGCGCACGCTCGCGCGGTAATGACTGCCGCTGATCTCGGGAAAAAGTTTGAGCTCTGCTGCTACTGCCACACGCAGTAGTTGTACCGCGCTACCGCGATCAAAAGTGATGTTAAAGATGCCGTTCGCTGCGGTCTCGCTGCGGGCGCGTCCATTTTGTCTGGCCAGCCAAAGTAATTCGGCGATCGAATCGTTAAGCGGTCGCAGCAAACCCAGCCACTCGGCCAGCGATTGCTCGCGTACTGCATCCGCTTGACTCAGCCAAAAAGAAAAATCCGGCAAATCGAAATCGCACGTGCCGCCGGGGATGGTGCTGCGATGACGGATCGCCGCCAGAAAAGTCGAATCGCGCAATGGCTGCATCCATCCTGCATCGGCGCTCAGCAACTCGGTGCGCAAGCGACCGAGGTTGGTCACCAGTGCTTGCAGACGATCGACATCGATATTCGGATGACGCTGGAACTCGGTGTACGCCGCGATCTGCCGCTCGAGTTCTTTGAGCACATCGGCGCGGGTATCGCTGCGAGTGATGATGGCGAGAATGTCGAGCAGGCTGGCGATGGCGGCGCGGCTGCCCCACGGCGAGCGCGAGTGCGCATGAAAGAGTGCCTGGTTATACAGAAAATCGATGCGCAAATAGGCACGCATCCGCTCGTTCAGCGGTTGCTCGAAAACCAGCGTCCCCCCGTTGCCCGCAGGCGCCAGGGCCGCTTCGTCTGCAGGCACCTCGGACACGGCGATATTCTGTTATACCGGATACGGGACCGCCACTACTACCTTCGAGTATCGGCTAGAGTCCGCACGCGAGCCAAATATAGCGATCGTGTACGGTCACAACTTGGTCTTGGAGCGCAGCAAGATCGCCGTCGTTGACGATGACATCGTCGGCAATGGCGAGTCGCGTAGCCCGACTCGCTTGGGCGGCGAGCACCGCGCGCGCCCCGGCCTCGTCCACTTGGTCGCGGGCCATCAACCGCCGAATCTGCAGATCCTCGGAGCAATCCACCACCAGTACGCGATCGAGGTCGCGGCGACCACCGCCCTCGATCAGCAATGGAATTGCATTGATAACGTACGGGCCCTGAGCCTGAGCGTTGAGTTCAGCCATGCGGGCGCGGATCGCTGGATGGGTAATGGCTTCGAGAGCACGCCGCGCGGCCGGGTCCGCAAACACCACTGCCCGCAGTGCCCGCCGATCGAGGCTGCCATCGGCCGAAAGCACCCTATCGCCGAAGCGTTCGCGAATGGCGGCGATCGCCGGCGCACCGGGGACCACGATCTCTCGCGCAATCTGGTCGCTGTCGATCACCGTGATGCCACGCGCGGCAAAGAATTCAGTAACCCGGGTTTTGCCGCTGGCGATACCGCCGGTGAGCCCGACTTTGAACATGGCCGCTAGTCTCTCTACGGATCCAGCGACGAGAGGGCTGGCGGCGGGCCGAGCAGAAGGCCGCCGGGCAGGGCATCACCCGCCATCATTACGAGCCAACCCGCCGCGGCGAGATACGGACCGAAGGCGAGGGGTTGCTCGCGAGCCCGACCAAAGAAAAAAATCAGCACCAGACCGATCGCTGCGCCGGCCACGGAGGACGCGAGCACGATCGGCAGCAGCGCGGCCGGACCCAGCCAGGCGCCGAGTGCCGCGAGCAGTTTGAAATCGCCGTAGCCCATGCCTTCTTTGCCGGTGGCTAGCTTAAACGCCTGGTATACCGACCAAAGCACAAGATAGCCGATGATCGCGCCCATGACGGCGCTGCGAATATCGCCCGCAAGGCTTGCGGCAAGACCCAACCACAGCAGTGGCAGCGTCAACTGGTCCGGCAGAAAGTGCGTGTCGAGGTCAATAACGGCGAGTGCAAGTAAAAAGCCTGTGATTATGAGTGCGGCGACGCACTCGACCGTCGGGCCGAAGCGCACGGCAACCGCGACAAAAGCGCAACCGCTCGCTAGTTCAACCAGCGGATAGCGTGGCGAGATCGTCGTGCCGCAGGCGGCGCATCGGCCGCGTAACAGAAGCCAGCTGAGCACCGGCACCAGATGCAGCGCACGGATCGGCGTTCCACACGCGGGGCAATGTGAACGCGGCGTGACCAAATCGTATCGGGCGGCGCGGGGCGGTTCGGGCTCGCCCGCCAGCTCTGCGCACTGCGCGCGCCAGTCGCGCTCGAGTATGCGTGGCAAGCGGTGGATCACGGTATTGAGAAAGCTACCGACGAGCAGACCCGCAAGCGCGGCGACGGCCGGCAACACACCAGACAGCGCGAGCGCCCGCAACCACGACTCGAGAATCCACCCGCCGACCTCCGTCATCCAAAATCCCCCGCCATTTGCCGTTCCCTAAAGTGCCCGTTTCGCCCAAAATATGAGTGTAGTCCAGTGATTACGGGGGTCTCGATGAATCTTCACGAATATCAAGCCAAAGAGGTCTTCGCCGCATACGGGATCCCCGTGCCGGCTGGCCGCGTGGCGGCTACGCCTGATGAAGCGGTGGCTGCGGCCGAGGCTCTTGGCGGCTCGAGCTGGGTCGTAAAGGCGCAGGTTCATGCCGGCGGCCGCGGCAAGGCAGGCGGCGTCAAACTCGCGCGTGACACCGCGGCGGTGCGCGATGCAGCCAAGGCCATGCTCGGCGCTCGGCTCGCCACTAAGCAGACGGGACCCGAGGGTTTGCCGGTCGATCGCATTTACGTCGAAACCGGTTCGGCGATCGAGTGCGAGATTTATCTCTCGCTTACGCTCAATCGGGAGAAGGGACGCATCGCGATGGTGGGTTCGGCCGCGGGTGGCATGGATATCGAAGAAGTTGCCGAGCACTCGCCCGAGCGGATCACCACGGTGAACATTCATCCGGCTTGCGGATTGCAGCCCAACCAGTGCCGCCGTATGGCCTTTGCACTTGGCTTAAAGGCCGAGCAGATTGCGCAGTTTCAAAAAATTGCGCTGGCGCTCTACCAGCTCTATCTCGACAAAGACGCGAGCCTGCTCGAAGTCAACCCGCTCATCGTTACCAAGGCGGGTGATCTCGTTGCCCTCGACGCCAAGATCAACATCGACGCCAACGCCACCTATCGGCAAAAAGCGCTCGCCGCCATGCACGACACCGCGCAAGAAGATCCAATGGAGCTGCAGGCAAGCCAGCACGATCTCAACTACGTGTCGCTCGACGGCGACATTGCCTGTATGGTGAACGGCGCGGGCCTGGCGATGGCCACGATGGATCTCATCAAGCTGCACGGCGGCACGCCCGCGAACTTCCTCGACGTGGGTGGTGGCGCCACGGCCGAGCGAGTCACCGTCGCCTTCAAACTCATTCTCTCCAACCCCAAAGTCAAGGCGATTCTGGTCAACATCTTTGGGGGTATCGTGCGCTGCGATTTGATCGCCGAAGGCATAATCACGGCAGTCAAAAACGTCGGCGTCAAGGTGCCGGTGGTGGTGCGCCTCGAGGGCACTAATGCCGAAAAAGCCCGCGAGATGCTGGATGCGAGTGGCCTTAAGGTTATCGCCGCCAAAGATCTCACTGACGCCGCGCAAAAAGTCGTGGCCGCGGCGCGCTGACGCACATCGCGCGTCACCCGCGCCACTACAAGCTGCAAGGATTCGACCCATGAGCATTCTCGTAGACAAGAACACCAAAGTGATCTGCCAGGGCTTTACTGGTAAGCAGGGCACGTTCCATTCCGAACAGTGCATCGCCTATGGTACCCAGGTCGTGGGCGGCGTCACGCCGGGCCGCGGCGGTAACACCCACCTCGGTCGCCCGATATTCGACACCGTGCACGATGCGGTGGCAGTAACCGGCGCCAACGCGTCAATGATTTATGTACCCGCAGGTTTTGCTGCCGATGCAATTCTCGAAGCGGCAGATGCTGGCATCGAACTCATCGTCTGTATCACTGAAGGCATTCCGGTGAACGACATGGTGCGTGTGAAAACCGCACTTGCCGGCACCCGGTCGCGACTGATCGGCCCCAACTGCCCGGGCATCATCACGCCGGACGAATGCAAGATCGGCATCATGCCGGGCGTAATTCACAAGCCGGGTTGCATCGGTATCGTATCGCGCTCAGGCACGCTGACCTACGAGACCGTGTTCCAAACTACTAACAACGGGCTCGGGCAAAGTACCTGCGTTGGTATCGGTGGCGATCCGGTGCGCGGCATGAATTTCATTGATGTGCTCGCACTGTTTCAGGACGATCCGAAAACCGAAGGCATCCTCATGGTGGGTGAGATCGGCGGCAGCGACGAAGAAGCGGGCGCCGAGTTCATTCGCCAACATGTGACCAAGCCGGTGGTGGCCTATATCGCTGGCGTCACCGCACCGCCGGGGAAGCGTATGGGTCATGCCGGCGCCGTGATCGCCGGTGGCAAGGGCACGGCCGCCGATAAGTTCCGCGCTCTCGAGGCGGCGGGTGTGCGCACCGTTCGATCACCGGCCGAACTCGGCTGGGCGATCGAAGAGCAGTTGCGCAAGCGCCGAAAGGCTTGACCGCCGGCAGCCTGAAGATCGCCCTCGCGCAGCTTGATCTGCTCGTCGGCGATATCGACGGCAACGCCGCACGCGTGCTCGGCACTGCGGCGCAGAGCGGCGCGGCTGACCTCGTCGTCTTCCCGGAGCTCACGCTCGCCGGCTATCCGCCGGAAGATCTGCTCTTTCATCGCGGCTTTCGGGACCAGATCGAACGCGCACTGACGCGCTGCACGAGCGCGACCGATCTGCCGGCGATGTTGCTCGGCTTTCCCGAGTATACCGACGCTGGCATTTACAACACGGTCGCGCTGGTGGCAGCGGGTGTTGAACGCGCGCGTTATCGTAAGGCCTGTCTGCCGAATTACGGCGTCTTTGACGAACAAAGATATTTTGCGCGCGGTAGCGCACCCGTTGTAGTCGATCTGCGCGGTTTTCGTCTCGGCCTGCTGATCTGCGAGGATATCTGGCAGCGTGCGCCCGCGCAGGCGACAGTTGCCGCCGGGGCCGAGCTGTTGCTCGTTACCAATGCTTCGCCCTATGAGCAGGGTAAACAAGCTTCGCGCGAGGCTATGCTGCGCGAGCGTGCCATCGAAACCGGTTTGCCGATCGTCTATGTCAATTTGGTCGGCGCGCAAGACGAACTGGTCTTTGATGGTCAAAGCGTAGTGGTCGATCGATACGGCAGCGTGGTATCGCGTGCTGCCGCCTTTGTCGAAGCGCTCGCCACGATTGAGTTCAGGCGCGACGCTGACGGTCGCGCGGTGCCACAGTGGGCGGCAAAGGCGATCGCGGCACCGCTGGCCGAGGCCGAAGAAGTTTATCGCGCTTTAGTGCGGGGTGTGAGCGACTACGTTGGCAAGCATCGCTTTCCGGGCGTGGTACTCGGGCTTTCGGGCGGTATCGACTCGGCGCTGACCCTCGCCATCGCGGTCGATGCACTCGGTGCCGAGTGCGTGCAGGCGGTGATGATGCCCTCGCGATACACCTCGCAGATGAGTCTCGACGATGCCGCTCTGCAAGCCGGGCGGCTCGGCGTTAAGTATTCGGTGATTCCCATCGAGGGCATGTTCGCGGCCACACTTGCCGCACTCGCCGAGGAGTTTGCCGATCGACCGATTGACGCCACCGAAGAAAATATCCAGTCGCGTTGTCGCATGCAATTGCTGATGGGGCTCTCGAACAAAACCGGGCGGATGCTGCTGACCACTGGTAACAAAAGCGAGGTGGCGGTCGGCTATGCCACGCTCTATGGCGACATGGCGGGTGGCTTCGCGCCCATCAAAGACTGTAGCAAGCTGCTTGTCTATCGACTCGCCGAGTGGCTAAATGCGGCTACGCTCGCGGCAGGCGAGACTGCGATCATTCCGGCGCGGGTCATCGAGCGCGCACCCTCGGCAGAGCTGCGTCCCGATCAAAAAGACGTCGATTCGCTGCCGCCGTATGAAATTCTAGATCCGATACTCGAGGCCTTTATAGAGTACGACCAGTCAGTCGAAGAAATCGTCGCACGGGGCTTTGATAGAGTGACTGTTAGTCGAGTGCTCGATCTCGTCAAGCGTAATGAATACAAGCGCCGTCAGGCACCGCCCGGCGTGCGCGTCAGTCGCCGCGCCTTCGGCCGCGATTGGCGCTATCCGATCACGAGTGGGTATCGGCGCTGAGTGCGCGAGCCTATTAGCCCCAGATGCGCCACCAAGGCTTGCTCACCGGCGCGACTTTGTCGGCCGTACCGCCATAATTGGCGGCGTATATTTCTCGCCCCTGTGCCGCGAGTTCTTTCATGCCGAGCTGTTCGTAGGACTCGATGAGAATTACCAGCGATTCGCGCACCGCAGGCGCACCGTCGTATTGCTCGATGATTTCTTTGGCACGGCGCGCTGCGGCCACCCAGGCACCACGCTTGACGTAATACTGGGCGACGTAGAGGTCGTAGTCGGCAAGGCGGTTACGCAGATGGATCATGCGCCGCCGCGAATCGTAGGCGTACTCGCTCTTCGGAAAATCTTCGACCACTTTGCGGAAGTTATTGAAGGCCCGCTGCGCCGTTTGTGGCGGTCGTGCATCCAGATCGACGTCGAGCCAGCGCTCGAGAAAGTTAACGGAGCGTTCGAAATCGACCAAACCCTTCAGGTACCAGGCGTAGTCGAGCCGCGGATGGATCGGATTTTCGCGCATGAAGGTATCGGCCTGATCGAGGGCCGACTCGCTTTCGCGGCCTTTGTAGTAGGCGTAGATGAGATCGAGCCGCGCCTGACGCGCTTCGGCGCCGAAGGGATAGCGCGCGACCAGCGCCTCGTAGAGGCGGATGGCATTTTCATAGTCCTGATTGTCGAGCGCTTTGCGTGCGCGTTCGTAGACGACACCGGCGCCGCCGCGCGCGAGATCGACATCTTCGCGGGTGGAGGCGCAGCCCGCGAGCAGCTGCAACAGTGCAAGCGCCAGGAAAAACAGCAGCAAATGGGCGCGACGCAGGCCGAGTAGCCGGTTGCCCGATGGCATGGTCATGGTTGGATTTGCTGTAGACAATCACGGCATTATACCCACCCCCATGTCGCCCCTTGGAAAAAAGGCAAAAACCAAGCCAGCGGTCCACGCGCCGGCGGTGGAACGACACGAGTTGACGTTCTCGGCTGATGACGCTGGTGAGCGCCTCGACGTGGTGTTGGCCCGGCGGCTGCCGCAGTACTCGCGCGCCCGCTTGCAACGCTGGATCGAAGAGAGACGGGTGTTGGTCGATGGCGTGGTGCCCGCACGTCGGGTGCTGGTCCGCGAGGCGCAGCAGGCGCGCATCGACGCTGAGTTCATTGCCGATGAACGCGTGCAGGCCGGTAAGCCGGCGGTGCCTTTTCGAGTGCTGTATCGCGACGCTGTGATCTATGTCATCCACAAGCCGCCGGGGCTCGTCGTACATCCTGGCGCGGGCGTGCCTTCGGGCACTCTGCAAAATGCGCTGCTTGCGCTCGATCCGCAGTTGGCCAAAGTGCCGCGCGCGGGTATCGTGCACCGGCTCGACAAAGACACTTCAGGCTTGCTGGCAGTCGCGCGCACACCCGTGGCGCACGCGGCGTTGGTGCGGGCGCTAGCCGCGCGCGAGCTTGGACGCGAGTACCTCGCACTTTGTCACGGTCTAATGACGGGTGGCGGAACCATCGCCGAGCCTATCGGTCGGCACCGCACGCAACGCAAGCGCATGGCGGTACGTGCCGATGGTCGCGAGGCCGTGACCCACTACCGTATCGAACGCCGTTTCCGCGCACACACGCTTGCGCGCGTGCAACTCGAGACGGGTCGGACGCACCAAATCCGTGTACATCTCAGGCACGCGGGATATCCGATCGTCGGCGACCCGGTATACGGTGGACGAAAACGCTCGCCGGCGGCCGCGAGTCTAGCCGTGCTCGCGGCACTCTCGGCTTTCCAGCGTCAGGCGTTGCATGCGACGCGGCTCGAATTTGCGCATCCGGTATCGGGTCGTCCGCTCGCCTTTGAGGCGCCGCTACCCAAAGATTTCGCTGCCTTGCTCAAGATTCTCGCCGCTGAGGCGGTTACTGCGTGAGCGTGCCCATCCTCGAGCCGCAATGGGCCGCGCCGAGCGGCGTGCGCGCAGCTTTTTCTTTGCGTAGCGGCGGAACCAGTACGCCGCCCTGGGACAGTCTTAATCTCGGTGTGCATGTGGGTGATGATTCGGCCGCGGTCGCCGAGAATCGGCGTCGCCTGCGCCACACCCTTGATCTGCCGCGCGAGCCGATCTGGCTCGATCAGGTGCACGGCACTGCGGTCGTCCACATCGACTCAGCGAATGGAAGGCAACGTGGTTACGAGTCCCCACATGGCGCGCGGCCCCGCGCCGATGCTGCTGTCACCCGTGAGCGCGGTGTCGTGCTCGCCGTACAGGGCGCCGATTGTCTACCGGTATTGCTCGCGAGCGCCGGGCCCGTACTCGGCGCAGCTCACGCCGGCTGGCGGGGTCTTGCCGCCGGTGTCATCGAGGCCACGGTCGGGGCGATGCAAGTGCCGCCATCGCAGCTCGTCGCCTGGCTAGGACCCTGTATCGGCCCGGCTCACTTCGAGGTGGGCGACGAGGTACGCGCGGCCTTCTTGGCAGTAGACTCGGCGGCGGCTGCGGCCTTCGAGGCCAACGCTCAAGGCCGCTGGCAATGCGACCTGCTGCAGCTCGCCCGCGCGCGTCTGCGGGCGCTTGGGATCACGCAGGTTGCCGGCGGCGAGTGGTGCACTGCGGCCGACCCGGTCCGCTTTTTTTCCCACCGCCGCGATCAGCGGACGGGTCGGATGGCGGCACTGATCTGGTGTTAAGATATAACGCTTTTTGACCCCGGAGTCCGTGGTGCTCGCCAATATCGTCCTCTTCACGGCTTTCGGCGGGGTGCTCCCGGTACTGATCGCCGGCCTGAGTCTGTTGCTGCCGCAGGCGACCCGCGACCGCATGCTGCCGCACTCGGTTAGTTTCGCCACGGGCACGCTGCTTGCCACCGCCTTGCTCGCGCTGATCCCGCACGCCATGGAGGGCGCAGGCCCGTTGCACTTGCACCAGATCGGCGTCGCGTTGCTTGCCGGCATCGGACTTTTTTTCGTACTCGAAAAATTCCTGCTCTGGCGGCACTGCCACACTGAGGCGGTCGAGACGGCTCACACCCATGAGCGCCACCGCCACAAGGCTTCGGGCTGGCTCCTCATGGTCGGTGACGGG
>VGTW01000043.1 GCA_016874555.1 Gammaproteobacteria bacterium
CCGTCGGCAAACTCGACATCGACGCCGCTGCTGTTTCGACCGTCGCTGTTTTGATGGACATGACGGCAGCGCCAATTGAGTTCGATGGCCGTCGGGTCGTTGGCGCGAACGGCGGCCGCCAAGGCATCGTGCAAATCGGCGCGATGGATGAGGTAGTAACGCTCGCCGTATTTGTCGATCAGCGACTGGCCACGGTTGATCCAGCTCAGCGGCCGCGCGTCCTGATAATGCCGCACGCATTGATCTTCGGGGTGGTAGGCCTTGGTGCGCAGCGTTTCAGCGAGCCCGAGGTAGTTGAGCGCATGTGCCGCCGATGGACTGAGCGAAATGCCCGCGCCCACTTCGGCAAGCACGTGTGCCTGCTCGAGTACGCGCGGCCGAAAACCTGCTCGCTGCAGCGACAGCGCTGCGGCGAGGCCGCCGATGCCGGCGCCGATGATGCCGATGTTCAGTGATTTCACGATGACTATTCAGCCTGAGCGCAATGCGTCGTCAAAGCATCGCAGGCCCATCGTCCAGACTGCGGACAAGGCCAACCCTACGCAGGTAAAATGACGTGTGTCCCGCAAGAACCCCAAAGTCGGTTTCGTCAGCCTGGGCTGCCCCAAAGCGCTGGTCGACTCCGAACGCATCCTCACGCAGCTGCGCGCCGAAGGCTATACGGTCGCCCCCGACTACGACTCGGCCGACGTTGTGGTCGTCAATACCTGTGGCTTCATCGATTCGGCCATTGACGAATCACTCGATGCCATCGGCGAAGCGATCGAGCAGAACGGCAAGGTGATCGTCACCGGCTGTCTCGGGGCGAATCCGCAGCGCATTCTCGACCGACACCCGCGCGTGCTCAAAGTCACGGGACCACACGCCTACGACGATGTCCTCACGGCCGTGCACCAGCATCTGCCGCCCAAGCATGATCCCTTCGTCGATCTGGTGCCGCCGCAGGGCATCCGGCTCACGCCGCGGCATTACGCGTATCTCAAAATTTCCGAAGGCTGTAATAATAAGTGCAGTTTCTGCGTCATTCCCAATTTACGCGGTAAGCTCGCGAGTCGGCGTGTCGATGACGTGCTGCGTGAGGCCGAACGCCTCGTGAAAGCCGGTGTGCGCGAGCTGCTCGTGATTTCGCAGGACACCAGCGCCTATGGCTCGGATCTGGGTTACGCCAAAGCCAACTGGGGCGGTCTCGAAATCGAAACGCGTTTCATCGAGCTTGCGCGCGGCCTCGGCAGTCTTGGGATCTGGGTGCGCATGCACTACGTATACCCCTATCCGCATGTTGATGAAGTGATGTCGCTGATGGCCGAGGGCCGTGTTCTGCCCTACCTCGATATTCCTTTCCAGCACGGCAGCCCGAGCGTGCTCAAGCGCATGAAGCGTCCGGCCCACGCCGAGAACACACTTGATCGCATCCGCGCTTGGCGGCGCGCCTGCCCGGAGCTCACGCTGCGCAGCACGTTCATCGTCGGCTTTCCCGGCGAAACCGAAGCCGAGTTCGAAGAATTACTCGATTGGCTCGAAGCCGCTGAACTCGATCGCGTCGGGGCTTTCAAATATTCGCCCGTCGAGGGTGCGCGGGCCAATGATGTCGCGCCACATGTCGCCGCCGAGATTCAGGAAGAGCGACTCGCGCGCTTCATGGAGATGGCTCAGCGCATCAGCGCCGCAAGGCTCGCGGCACGTGTGGGGCGCACCGAACAGGTGCTGGTCGATGCCGTCGAGGGCAATGTTGCCACCGCCCGCTCGCGCGGTGATGCCCCGGAAATCGACGGCATCGTACGCGTCAATCGCGGCGGCAAGCTCGCCGTAGGTGAATTTGCCACTGTGAAGATCAGGGCTGCGGATAATTACGACTTGGAAGCTTTGCCGGTTTAGTAAACACCCGCAAGCCTGTGCCAGCGCCTACTCCACCGTCACCGACTTAGCGAGGTTGCGCGGTTTGTCGACATCGGTGCCACGGGCGGTAGCCACATGGTACGACAAAAGCTGCAGCGGCACCGTATAGACCACGGGGGCCTGAATGTAACTCACTTGCTTCGGCATAGTGATCACAGTAACACCATCGGAAGGCTGTATGCCCGACTCCGGGTCGGCAAAAACGATCAACTCGCCGCCACGCGCGCGGACTTCCATCAGATTCGATTTAAGCTTTTCTAGCAAATCGGTGTTCGGAGCTACGGCAACCACCGGCATGTCGGCGTCGACCAACGCTAGTGGGCCATGCTTGAGCTCACCCGCCGCATACGCCTCGGCGTGGATATAGGAAATTTCTTTGAGTTTGAGCGAGCCCTCCATAGCGATCGGGTACATGGTGCCACGACCAAGGAAAAGCGCGTGGTGCTTCGGCACGAAACGCTGCGCCAATTCCTGAATCACGGGATTGAGCATCAAAGTCTTTTCGATCATACCGGGTAGCTCAACGAGTCGCGTGACCAGCATTTTTTCCTGTTCGGCGGTCGCGCCGCGCGCTTTAGCGAGTGCCACCACCAACAGACCGAGGGCCGCGAGCTGCGTGGTAAAAGCCTTGGTCGACGCCACGCCGATCTCAGGACCTGCCCGCGTCAGCATCACGAGTTCGGATTCGCGCACCAGCGAGCTTTCCGGAACATTGCAGATCGCCAGCGACGACAGATAACCCGCCTGTTTAGCGAGACGTAGCGCCGCCAAGGTATCGGCGGTTTCACCTGACTGCGAGATGGTGACAAATAGCGTGTTGCGCGGTATGACCGGACTACGATAGCGAAACTCGCTGGCAATCTCGACACTGCAGGGTACATTGACGAGTTGCTCGATGAGGTAACGGGCGACCGAACCGGCGTGAAAGCTTGTGCCGCAAGCAATGATGTGCACGGCCTCAGTACAACGAAAAACCTCATTGGCGGTCGGGCCGAAGGCTGCTTCGAGCAGACGGCCATTGGCAACACGCTGTTGCAAAGTATCAGCGACGGCGCGTGGCTGCTCATAAATTTCTTTGAGCATGAAGTGCGCATACTGGCCTTTGTCAGCGGCATCCGCCGACACTTCGCTCTGATGAACCTGACGCTCGATGGCACTGCCCGAACGATCGGTAATGCGCACACTGCTGCACGTCACCTCGGCGACATCGCCTTCTTCAAGAAATATAAAACTACGGGTTTGCGGCAGCAGCGCTGCCATATCGGAAGCGACGAAGTTCTCACCCTTACCCAGTCCGATGACCACCGGGCAGCCCTCGCGAGCGAGGATGATACATTCGGGATCAGACTCACTAAGCACCGCAAGCGCATAGGCGCCCGCGAGTTCTTTGACCGTAGCACCAACTGCAGCCAGCAGCGTCACGCCGCTCTTGAGATGATGGTGAATGCGATGTGCGATGACTTCGGTGTCGGTATCCGAGGTAAAGGAATAACCCGCGGCGCGCAACTCAGCGCGTAGGATTTCGTAGTTTTCGATGATGCCGTTGTGCACGATCGCGAGCCCGTCCGCCGAAATATGCGGATGCGCATTGCGCTCGGAAGGCATGCCGTGGGTCGCCCAGCGAGTGTGCGCGATGCCAATAGGGCCGTGAGTCGGGGAAACGTCGATGGCTTCCTGCAGCATCTGCACCTTACCCACGGTGCGTACGCGCTTGAGTGCGCCCGAACCATTGAGCACGGCGACACCCGCTGAATCGTAGCCACGGTACTCGAGCCGCCGCAGGCCCTCGACCAGGATGGGGACGACATCCCGCTGCGCAATCGCACCGACAATTCCGCACATATTTTGAATCGCCTCCCCGAGTGCCACGACCCTGGTCACAACGGAGCTTATTTTGCCCCTTTTCGGGCGACTGAACACCCACCCGAAACGCAGCAGACTTTCATCGCTTCTTCTGCGGTCGTCTCCAGCCTTCGAACGTGATCTGTTTAGGGCGGGCGACGGTGAGCTTGCCAGCGGGTACATCTTTGCTGACCGTGGAGCCGGCGCCGATGGTGGCACCCTCGCCGACGGTTAGAGGCGCGACCAGCACGGAATTGGAACCGGTGTGCGCGTCGGCACCGATTGTGGTGTGGTGTTTGTTTACACCGTCATAATTAGCAATGATGGTGCCGGCACCGATATTCACGCGTGCGCCGACGGTGGCGTCGCCCACGTAAGCGAGATGATTTGCCTTCGCGCCCGAGTCCATCGAAGAATTCTTCACTTCGACGAAATTACCAATATGTACATCCTCGGCGAGCTTGGTACCGGGACGCAGTCTGGCAAAAGGACCGATGATCGAGTGCGCACCAACACTCGCTTCTTCGATCACGCAGTTGGCCTTTATCTGCACATCGTCAGCGATCTGACAGCCACGTAGCACGCAGTTCGGACCTATACGCACACGATGGCCTAAGCTAACTTGGCCCTCGAATACGGCATTCACATCGATAAAAACGTCACGGCCAGTGGTGAGCGTGCCGCGCACGTCGATACGCGCCGGATCGACCAGCGTGACGCCAGCGAGCATGAGCTCGCGGGCGCGGCTCTTACGTATCTCGGCTTCGAGTTCGGCCAATTGCAGTTTGTCGTTCACCCCGAGCACCTCTGCGATTGTCGGTGCCACGAGCGGTGACACCTTGACACCGTCATCGACCGCCATGGCGATGATGTCGGTCAAATAATACTCGCCCTGTGCGTTGGCGTTGCGGAGCCGAGCGAGCCAGCGCCGCAAATGCACGACCGGTACCGCCATGACCCCGGTATTACCTTCGCGAATACGCAGCTGTTCGGAGCTCGCATCCTTTTGTTCGACGATGCCGAGCACACGCCCAGCAGTATCGCGAATGATCCGTCCATACCCGGTCGGGTCTTCGAGCATCACGGTAAGTAGGCTCATGGCATCGGTGCTGGCGAGCGCGACCAATTTGCACAGGGTGGTCGCACTAATCAGCGGCACATCGCCATAGAGTACAAGAGCGAGTTCGTCGTCATCGAGCGCAGGCAGAGCCTGCTGCACGGCGTGCCCCGTACCGAGCTGCTCGGCTTGCAGTACCCAGGAATGCTGCGGCGCGGCTGCGGCGAGTGCAACGCTGAGCGCGGTACATACCTGCTCACCGCCGTGGCCGAAGACCACATGCAAAGATTTTGGTGTGAGTTTCGCGGCGGTATCGATGACATAGCCGAGCAAGGGTTTGCCGGCCAGCGGCTGTAATACTTTAGGCAGGTCGGACTTCATCCGCTTACCCTGCCCAGCCGCAAGAATGACGATCGAGACGCTCAGTGGGCTACCTGCACGGTGCCGCGTCAGCTTTTGATCCTGCGCAGCTTCTGAATCATCTTCAGCTGAGCAGCTGCACGCACAAGCTCAGCGAGTGCCTCAGCCTGCTCAATCTTGTCGATGTTGCCCTTTAGCACCTCTTCAGCGTGTTGCTTGGCCTCGAGAGCGGCGGCTTCGTCCAGGTCCTTGGCGCGGATCGCCGTATCGGCAAGCACCGTGACCTTCTTAGGCTGGATTTCGAGTGCCCCGCCGCCGACGAAGAACGACTGTTCCGTACCGTCGAGGGTCTGCACACGTACTTCGCCAGACTTAATCATCGTCAGCAGCGGCGCATGACGCGGCGCAATGCCGATCTCGCCCTGGATCGCCGGCACAAAAATCATTTTTGCGAGGCCCGAGAAGATCTCGCCCTCGGCGCTGACGATGTCGCAGTGGATGGTGCTGTCGGCGGCCATGAGATCCGCCCCTTACTGCAGCGTCTTCGCTTTTTCGATCACTTCGTCGATCGCACCGACCATGTAGAACGCCTGCTCGGGCAGGCCGTCGTATTCGCCGGAGAGAATGCCCTTGAAACCGCGGATCGTATCCTTGAGCGAGACGATTTTACCGTCCTGCCCGGTAAACACCTTAGCGACGTTGAAGGGCTGCGACAGAAAGCGCTGGATCTTACGGGCTCGGAACACGGTGAGTTTGTCCTCCTCGGAGAGCTCATCCATGCCGAGGATTGCAATGATGTCCTGCAATTCCTTGTAGCGTTGAAGCACACCCTGCACGCTACGGGCGACGTTGTAATGCTCCTCGCCGACCACCAGCGGATCGAGCTGACGGCTAGTGGAATCGAGCGGGTCAACCGCCGGATAGATACCGAGTGCAGCAATCTGGCGCGACAACACGACGGTGGCGTCGAGGTGCGCGAACGTTGTTGCGGGTGACGGGTCGGTGAGGTCGTCGGCGGGCACGTACACAGCCTGTATCGAAGTGATCGAGCCCGTCTTAGTGGAGGTGATGCGCTCCTGAAGCACGCCCATTTCTTCAGCGAGCGTGGGCTGGTAGCCCACCGCCGAGGGCATGCGTCCGAGTAGCGCCGACACTTCAGTACCTGCAAGCGTATACCGGTAGATGTTATCGACAAAGAACAGTACGTCGCGACCCTTGACGCCGTCTTCACGGACTTCGTCACGGAAATACTCGGCCATGGTTAGGCCGGTGAGAGCAACACGCAGGCGATTGCCCGGCGGCTCGTTCATCTGACCATAAACCATCGCCACCTTCGAGTTCTCGAGCTTCTCCAGATCGATAACGCCTGACTCGGCCATCTCGTGATAGAAGTCGTTACCTTCACGGGTACGCTCGCCGACGCCGGCGAATACCGACAGACCACTGTACTGCTTGGCGATGTTGTTGATGAGCTCGAGCATGTTCACGGTCTTGCCGACGCCGGCGCCGCCGAACAGGCCGACCTTGCCGCCCTTAGCGAACGGCGCGAGCAGATCGATGACCTTGATGCCGGTTACCAAAAGATCACGCCCGCCGGCCTGCTCGTCGTAAGACGGCGCCGCGCGATGGATCGACCAATGCTCTTTGGAGGCGACGGGACCGCGGTTGTCCTGCGGGGTGCCGAGCACGTCCATGATGCGGCCTAGGGTCGCCTTGCCGACCGGTACAGAAATCGGCGCGCCGGTGGACTCGACGGTAAGCCCGCGGCGCAAGCCTTCCGAGATGCCCATCGCGATGGTGCGAACCACACCATCGCCTAGCTGCTGCTGTACTTCGAGCGTGAGGTCGGCGTCCTTGAGACGCAGCGCCTCGTAGACCTTAGGAATGTAATCGCGCGGGAACTCCACGTCGATGACTGCGCCAATGATCTGCGTAATCTTGCCCGTTGCCATGTCGTTACCCTGTGCCGTGATTCATTGATCGTTGAATATTATAAAGTCGTATTACACTCAGACCGCCGCTGCACCGCCGACAATTTCCGCCAGCTCCTTAGTGATCGCCGCTTGACGCGCCTTGTTGTAGACGAGCTGCAGATCACCGATGAGTTTGCCCGCATTGTCGGAGGCAGCCTTCATCGCCACCATACGCGCCGACATTTCGCACGCGACACTCTCGACCACACCGTGGTAGACCTGAGACTCGATGTAGCGCATCAATACGCCATCGAGAATTTCGCTTGCATTCGGCTCGTAGATGTAATCCCAACGCTCCTGCAGATCTTGACTATCGAGCGTCTGTACCGGCAGTAACTGCGTGACTGTAGGCTTCTGCGTCATCGTGTTGACGAACTCGGCATTGACAATGAACAGCCGATCAATCGTACCGTCGCGGTAGGCATCGAGCATTACTTTGACTGAGCCCAGCAAAGCTTTGACGTGCGGGCGGTCACCAAGACCGGTCATACTGGCGAGGATCGGTACCCCAAGCCGGCGGAAAAAACCCACCGACTTGGTTCCAAGCAGACAAAAATTGAGCTTTGCGCCTTTGCCCTGCCACTCACGCAGCAGCATCAGCGTACTCTTAAACACGTTGGTATTGAGAGCGCCGCACAGCCCGCGATCGGTCGAAATGACGATGACGCCGATCGACTTGGGTTCACGCTCGACTAGAAACGGATGCTTGTAGTCAGGATGAGCCTCATGGAGGTGTCCGATTACGACGCGGATCTTCTCGGCATAGGGCCGCGCCAGACGCATGCGCTCCTGAGCGCGACGCATCTTACTCGCTGCAACCATTTCCATGGCCTTGGTGATCTTCTGAGTGCTCTTCACACTCGCGATCTTCGTACGGATTTCCTTAGTACCGGGCATTTCGCGGGTCGCTCGCGGGCTGGAGTCAATGCGTACCGGTTGCGACAAAGTCGTCGCAGATCTTCTTCAGCATCGCTTCGTGCTTCTTGAGTATAGGCTCGGCATTGATCGCATCGAGCACAGCTTTGTGTTGCGAGTTTGCAAACGCCTGCAGCGCGGTTTCGAAATCGACCACCTTCTTACGTTCGACCTTATCCATGTAACCGTTATTGACCGCATAAATCGACAGTGCCATCTCGGCTACTGACATAGGCGCATACTGCTTCTGCTTCATGACCTCAGTAACACGTACACCGCGCTCCAGTTGCTTGCGCGTGGCATCGTCGAGGTCCGAGGCAAACTGTGCGAACGCCGCGAGTTCGCGATACTGCGCCAAGGCGAGACGGATACCGCCGCCCAGCTTCTTGATGATATCGGTCTGCGCCGCGCCACCCACGCGCGACACTGAAATGCCGGCGTTCATTGCTGGGCGCGTGCCGGCATTGAAGAGGTCGGTCTCGAGGAAGATCTGTCCGTCGGTGATCGAAATCACATTCGTCGGTACAAATGCGGTCACGTCACCGGCCTGCGTTTCGATGATGGGCAAACCGGTCAACGAGCCAGTTTTACCCTTCACGACACCCTTGGTGAACATCTCGACATATTCTTCGTTGACGCGCGCGCTGCGCTCGAGCAGCCGCGAGTGGAGGTAGAACACATCGCCGGGAAACGCCTCGCGGCCCGGCGGGCGGCGCAGCAGCAGCGAGATCTGCCGATAGGCAACGGCTTGCTTGGAGAGATCGTCGTAAATGATCAGCGCGTCCTGGCCGTTATCCATGAAGTACTCGCCCATGGTCACGCCGGAGTAAGCGGCGAGGTACTGCATCGCCGCTGGCGTCGAGGCCGAGGCCGCCACCACGATGGTGTGATCCAAGGCGCCGTTTTCCTGGAGCTTGCGTACCACGTTCGCGATCGACGACTGCTTTTGACCAATCGCGACGTAGATGCATTTGATGCCCGAGGACCTCTGGTTGATGATCGTATCGACCGCGAGTGCCGTCTTGCCGGTCTGGCGGTCGCCGATTATGAGCTCGCGCTGCCCGCGCCCCACCGGTACCATCGAGTCGACGGCTTTGTAACCGGTCTGTACCGGCTGGCTCACAGACTTGCGGTAAATCACTCCTGGCGCCACGCGCTCAATCGGCGCAGTGCGACTCGCCCTGATCGGACCCTTGCCGTCGATCGGGTTGCCGAGCGCATCGACCACGCGGCCAAGCAGTTCCTGACCCACCGGCACTTCAAGGATACGTCCCGTGGTTTTGACGGTGTCGCCTTCCTTCAGCGTTTTGTAGTCGCCGAGGACGACCGCCCCAACGGAATCCTGCTCGAGGTTGAGCGCAAGACCGAAGAGGTTCCCCGGAAATTCGATCATTTCGCCGTAGCGAACGTCAGCGAGGCCGTGGATACGGCAGATGCCGTCGGTGACCGTAACGATCGAGCCGACGTTGCGAGCCTCAGCAGCCGACTGGAATTTGTCGATGCGCTGCTTGATGAGGTCTGAAATCTCGGATGCTTTAATGGACATGTTGGATCCTCAAAAAATCTGCGGTGACCGACGTCTTAGGCGCCTGCCATAACGTTACCGAGCCGCTCGATGCGCCCGCGCAGCGAGCCGTCGACGACGAAGTCACCCGTACGCACGATCGCGCCGCCAATCAGCGAACGATCAACCGTGGCCGAAAGACGTACGGTGCGACGCAGGCGGCGAGACAGCGCCTGAGTCAATTTCTCCGATTGTTCGGCCGAGAGCGGCTGTGCCGAGATAACGGTCACCTCGACGGTATTCTCGACGTCGGCTCGCAACGCGGCGTACTGCGCCGCGATCTGCGGCAGCAGCGACAGCCGACCGTTGTCGTCAAGCAGATGGAAAAGATTGATCGCTTTGTCGTTACCGACGGCGCCCGCCAACTCGGAAACGAAAGCACGCATATCGGCACGCGACACGTGCGGGTTGCCCACTAGCGGGCGCACCCGTTCATCCTGTACCACGATGCTGGCACGCTCGAGCAGCTCGCTCCACGCGGCGAGTTGCCCGCTAGCATACGCATGCTCAAACGCCGCGCGAGCGTACGGACGGGCGATGGTCGCCTCTTCAGCCACGAGCAATCTCCTCTGCCAGACGGTCGAGCAATTGGGCATGCGTCTTGGCGTCAACTTCTCGCTCGAGCAGACGGGATGCGCCCACCACTACCATCGAACCGAACTGACTGCGCAGCTGGTCGCGAGCGCGATTGGTTTCAGTCGCGATCTCGACTCGCGCTGCTGCGACGATGCGGGCTCCCTCGTCCTGCGCCGCCTGCTTGGCGGCTTCGATTACTTGGTTTGAACGACGTGCCGCCTGATCCTCGATCTGACGGACTCGGTCCTTCGCCTCAAGCAGCATTTGCTCGATCTGGGTCTGTGCACTCGACAAAAGCCGCCGTCCTTGATCACCCGCAGCCAGCCCGTCAGCGATCTTCTTCTCGCGCTCTTGCATCGCACCCAGTATCAACGGCCAGACAAATTGCATCGTGAACCAAATTAGCAAAGCAAAGACAATCATCTGGATGACTAGGGTCAAGTTGATATTCACATGTCGCTCCCGCAGAACGGTCGTCAGATTTTTTTAGTGCCCCAAATCAGTTAGTAGCCGATGTCACCGCGCCAAGAAATGGATTGGCGAACGTGAAAAACAGAGCGAATCCGATACCGATCATCGCGACCGCATCGAGCAGGCCTGCAACGATGAACATTTTCACCTGGAGTTGCGGCGTTAACTCAGGTTGTCGTGCAGCACCCTCAAGAAAGCGTCCTCCAAGAAGACCGAAGCCGATGGCTGTACCCAGCGCACCCATACCAAAAATAATGCCGACCGACAAAACAGTCATGGCTTGAATCAGCGCAATATTTCCTTCCATTTCATATCTCCTATTAAATTTAAAAGTCGATGTTCTCAGTGATGTTCGTGCGCCATCGACATGTAGACGATAGTCAGCATCATAAAAATAAAGGCTTGAAGAGTGATAACCAATAAATGGAATAGGGCCCACACCAGACCGGCTAAAAACTGCGCGATGCCAGCCAGAATCCCACCAAATGACAGTAATTCTGCTAAACCGAGATTCAGCGTCATGACGGCGATCAGCAGAAAAATCATCTCTCCCGCGTAAAGGTTGCCGTAGAGACGAAGCGCAAGCGATACGGGACGAGCCAAAAAGGTAATCGACTCAAGCAGAAAGTTGATCGGGACCAGCAACACCTGTACGGGTTTGCTTGGGCTTGAGAAAGGTTGCAGCGTCAGCTCGGCGATAAAACCGGAAAACCCTTTGATCTTTACGCTAAAATAGATACAAAGTACGAAAACGGTCAACGACATTCCGAAGGTGATATTCAGGTCGGTGCTGGGAACCACCTTCAGCGCATGCAATCCGAGAACACCTTCACCGATCGCCGGCAGTAAATCGACGGGTACCACATCCATCGCATTGAACAAAAATACCCAACAAAAGATTGTTAGCGCCAGCGGAGCAATTAAGCGACTCTCGCCACGAAAAGTTTCCTTAACCTGAGAATCAACGAACTCGACAACGAGCTCTACAAAACTCTGGAATCGAGTGGGCGGGCCCGACCCTCCTTGTCGAACTGCGTTACGAGCCGCGGCGTAAAAAGAGCCGCCGAAAAGAAGCGCCAGGAAGACTGAGAAAAAAAGACTGTCCAGATGAACCGACCAAAATCCATCTCCACCATAAGAGAGATTTTGCAAATGGTGGACGATATAACTCGTAGCGGTTTGGTCACTGAGATCCGAGGCTGCCAACATTCACTCCTGACATCGATCGGTGTCGCGATTCACTGTAGCGCCGCCAGTCGTTAGCGACGGACGTCGAACATACGCCACTGCACCCCAGTGGGCCAACAAAGCGAGTGCGAAAGTTACCAACAGTGGTGCTGCCGGCGGGTTGAATAGTTTAAAAGCGACGCCCAACGACGCCATAATAACAAAAAGTTTACTCGCCTCTGCGACATAAAATCGATACATCACCGCCCGGGGAGCGGCCGAACCGCCGGATAAAGCAATTAGCGCCATAGTAATATTCGCCACCATTGCAATAACTCCACCCGCCGCCGAAGCTGCTGCCCCGGCGATCCCGACGGTGAGCGCAAAAATAATCGTGGCTACCCCTGTGCATCCAAGTTGCCACCCGACGATTCGCGCCAGCTCGCGTTTTCCAAACATCACTCTGACCCTTTTCTCGGGAGTTCTCCAATGTCTGCAAAATTACCGATGCGTCCCAGCTAACGGAGGGTTGACGATGCTTTGGGGCGCTGGTAGCGGTACTGATCGAAACACTGCGTTTCAACAGCGCTCAGGTTAATCTTGAGAGGCTACTCTAGAAAAACTCACAGAAGTATTTTAAAAGGTCGAAAAACTACATCTGTAGACATATATTAAAGAGTAATTGTAGCACCGCAACAACCCTCCCGCCCGACGCTCACGGCCATATACAATCTTATTCGGTTTTTTTGAGCAAAAAATTTCAGGGATTGGGCACAGTGCTACTCTGATCGTCGTGACTCAAGCGGAGGAAGCCGGGTCAGACAAACTAGCGGTCAGCCGACGCTGCGATTACGTCCAAAGCGCGCGACAACTGGTCTTAATTCGGAGCTGTAAAGGTCGACTCAAGCAAACCTGAACACCTTAGCAAGAACGCGGCGATCAAGGAATTTGACGGATCTCTGCCGCGCACGGGCACACACAGGAATCAGTCGGTCGTCAACCGTCAGCCCCTAGACCCAAACGGAACTAGATCCGGGGTGTCGGTGCCGCTACACGTAAAACAATGCCATCCAGCTCGTCGAGCGAATGATAGGTGATGATCAGGCGACCCTTCCCGCCTTTGCCCACCGACTCGATTTTGACTTGTGCTCCGAGCGTTTCGGAGAGCCGGGTTTCGAGTTCTCGGACATTGACATCCCAATCACCACCAGACGACCCGGCTCTAAAACCCTGATCGAGTACATAATCTTTGCCGGGCGGATTGATTAGTCGGCGAACCAATGCCTCCGTTTCTCGGACGGATAAGCCTTTTTTCGCAACTAATCGGCCTACCTCGACCTGCTGGCGCTTTTGCGTCAAACCGAGCAGGGCACGCGCATGGCCCATCTCGAGTTCGCGTCGATCGACGAATTCGGCGATCTCCGGTGGCAGCTCGAGAAGACGCAGCAGATTGCTGACGGCGGCGCGCGAGCGCCCCACGGCATCGGCAGCCTGTTGGTGGGTGACCTCAAATTCGCGGATCAGTCGATCGAGCGCCCGCGCCTCTTCGAGCGGATTGAGATTCTCGCGCTGGATGTTCTCGATGAGAGCCATGGCGATGGCGCTCTCGTCGGGCACGCGGCGGATGACCGCCGGGATGCTATCGAGACCCGCCATCTCGGCCGCTCGCCAACGCCGCTCGCCGGCAATGATTTCGTAGCGCGAGGGTACTGCCCCAGGCAGGGCACCCGGCATCTCAATCGGGCGTACTACAATCGGTTGCACCACGCCTTGGGCGCGGATGGAATTCGCCAGCTCTTCAAGCGATTCCTGCCGCATGTCGACGCGCGGCTGATAACGGCCGCGCTGCAACACATCGAGCGGCAACTTGGCGAGTTCGTCGCCCGGCAGCACCGGAGCTGCCGCCGGACTCGTCGCCTGCGCAGCCGTCCGGCTCACGCTCATCTGCCCTAGCAGGGCATCGAGACCGCGGCCGAGAACGGGCTTCTTCTGGTTCATGCCCGTGATGATAACGGAGTCGGCTGCAAGGCCGCGGCGCTGGCGCGCGGCTGGTTTTCACCGATGCCGAGAAAGATCTCGCGAAAGGCAACATAGCCGAGGGCGCCGAGGAAGCAATAGAGCAGCGGGACTAAAGGCGGCAGTAGCAGGGCGCAGGTGGCCGGCAAAATCATGAACAGCAGCGCGACCCCGAGCATCGCTCCAAGGTTGCGAATTTGCCCGGCAGCAGCCACTCGCCAGGCGTCGCGATAGGTGAGTCCGAGCAGCGCCATGCAAAGAAACTGGAAAAAAGACGTGAGCCCCGGAATGTTCAGGCCGAAATAACAAAGACCGAGTGCAAACGCGGAGAAGACGAACACCTGGCGCAGCGCGACGAACCAGTCGGTCGATAACACATCGACGGAGTTACGGTCGGTATAAAGGATATTCCACCAGGCGACGCCGGGTTTGGCGAGCAGCAGCACCCAGACCAGGGCGCCGACCATCGTGATGAGTGCCGAGAGGGTGAGCAGCACCTGCGCATGACGGCGCAGTAATTCGAGCACGTCGGCGAGCACGATCCGCCCACTGCGATCGAGTCTGGCGGCAATCAGCATGCAGGCGAGCAAGGCCGACACCGCGAGGACGCCGCTCAACAACGGTAGGTGATGGCCGACGAACACCCACAGGCACATGAGCAAAGTCAGCGACGACCAAAAACCGAAACCCCGCCACAGCAGGTCAAGCGCCTGCCACGACCAGCGTCGCACGGCGCCACGGCTGACGGTCTGTGGTTCGATCAAAAGTGTATCCTGAATAGTAAAAGAAATACTGTGAAAGCCGCTCGATCATTGCACACTCCCCCACCACGATCGACACCGCGGATCGTCTGGCCGTTCACGAGCTCATGGGGCTCTACGGTATCGTCATCGATGAGCGGGACTGGTCTCGATGCCCTGCAGGGCACGGACGTTGTGCTGCGACTATGGCGCGATAGCGATGATCTGCATCCGCTCGCCCACCATGCCACGGACATCGTGGTCAGCGCCGAAGCCAACGGCAACAGGGCACAAGTGCTTTCAAGGGCCTGGGCGTCGGCCGCAAAGATCGCGTCGGCAGTGTCACCGATCGTGACGTGGCACGACGCACTGCGGTCGGTTGGCAAATCGCACGCCGTCACGCACGGCTGCGTCAGGCGGCAGATTCAGCGACCGGTGCTGCGGGCACGTCGCCACGACCGATCATTTCACCAGCCAGCGCCAAATAGGCGAGGGCGCCACGCGAATCTTTGTCGTACAGCAACGCCGGCTTACCGAACGAGGGCGCCTCGGCAAGGCGCACATTGCGCGGCACGATGGTGCGAAAAACTTTGTTGCCAAAATATTCGAGCAACTGTGCGCTCACTTCGTTGGCAAGGTTGTTACGCGGATCGAACATGGTGCGCAGCACGCCCTCAACCTGCAGCCCGGGATTCACGGCCTCGCGGATCTGCTCGATGGTCGACATCAGCGCCGTCAAACCCTCAAGCGCGTAATACTCGCACTGCATCGGCACGAGCACACTGTTGGCGGCCACCAGCGCGTTGACCGTGAGCATGTTGAGCGAGGGC
>VGTW01000044.1 GCA_016874555.1 Gammaproteobacteria bacterium
ACAGACATTTTCTTGTTATAGGGGTGGACCGTGGCAAACTCAAGTGTGGGCCGGCAGGCGGCTAGGTATCATTGTGGGCATGCGTTCCAGGGCTCTTGACCCCGCTGTCATCGCGATCGGTGTGCTCGCACTGGCACTCGGTCTGCAACTCGCGTGGACCGTGACCGGCGTCCTCGGCGCCCGCGACCGGGGCGGGCTTGACGGCGGAACCGCGGCGTTGCCGACCGCGGGGCTGGATCCTCTCGACAGCATCAAGGTGGCGCGCTTCTTTGGTTACGCGGTGGACGAGTCGACGGCCGCCGCGCCTGCAGCGCTGCCCATCACCACGCAAGGTCTCATTCTGGTGGGTGTGCTCGCCACCAGCGACCCGCGCGCAGGTCGTGCCATCATTGGCGAGACGGGCACCGGGACCCGCGTCTATGCCGTAGGCGCCACGCTGCCGGGAGGGTCGCGGGTGGCTGAGGTGCACGCCGACTATGTGCTGCTTGATCGCGGGGGTAGCTTCGAAACCCTGCCGCTGCCGCGCCAGGGAGGCACACCGGTAAGTGGTGCGGTCGGCTCGGTCGCCATGCCTGCGGGCGCTCCGCCGCCGCTTACCGCGTCGGGGACCCCATCGACCGAAGACATCACCAACGTTATCCGCTGGCAGGCGGTCATACGTACCGATCGACCCTCCGGGATTCGCGTCTATCCGGGCGCCAATGCCCAACTGTTTACTCAGCTCGGCCTGCGCCCCGGCGATCTCGTGCTCGCGATCAATGATTCGCCGCTCGCCGATCAGGCCAACAGCGAACAGTTCATCCGCTCATTAAGCGGCACCCCGCAGGCGCGTCTCACTGTTGAACGCAACGGCCAGACCGAATCGCTTACCTTGGACCTAACCGCCATCGCGGGCGGGTCGCCGTAACCGTTGCAACACCCGGGTCTGAACTAACCTTGAACGCTGAGCCTTCACAACCGGGACATGGCAATCCGATACACTCGAAAGTGCGCATGTCGAGAGCTCAAAAATCAGTGTCTCGCAAATCACCGCATCGAATGGCGTCATCGCTGGCGCTGCTGCTTGCGGCCGTGCTGATTGGGGCATCCGGGTCATCGCTGGTTGCACAACCCGCCTCGGGTCAGCGCATCACGCCCAACTTCAAAGACGCCGAGATCACACAGGTGATCGAGGCTGTCGCCGCTGCGACCGGTCGCAGCATCATCGTCGACCCGCGGGTGCGCGCTCAGGTCACGATGCTCTCCTCGACGGCGATGACGCCCGATGCCTTTTACGAGGCCTTCCTCGCGTTGCTACAGGTCTATGGGTTCGTCGCCGTGCCCTCGGGCAACGTGCTAAAGATTATTCCTGATGCCAACTCACGCACCATGCCAGGTAACGATCTGCCTGACAGCGTTAGCGATACCTCGGACGAACTCGTCACCCAGGTCGTGGCCGTTACCAACGTGAGTGCGGCCCAGCTCGTGGCCATCTTACGACCGCTGATGCCGCAGAACGCGCATTTGGCGGCCTATCCCGCCTCGAATACTTTGATCCTTGCCGATCGCGCCAGTAACGTGAACCGTATGGTGCGCATCATTCGGCGCATCGATCAGGCGAGCGATGCTGATGTCGAAGTGGTAGCCATGCAGAACGCCTCAGCCTCGGAAGTGGTGCGGACGATGACCGCGCTCAACCCTGCGCAGGTACAGGCCGAAGGCGGCATGGCACCGCTACGCGTGGTGGCCGATGAACGCTCGAACAGTATTTTGCTTGCCGGTGACAAGACCCAACGACTGCGTGCACGCACGCTGATCGCTTACCTCGACACCCCACTAGCAACCGGTGGCGACACGCGGGTACGCTATTTGCGGTACGCCGATGCCGAGAAAATCGCTGTCAAATTGAAAGAACAACTCGGCGGTGCGGCAACGGTGGCGAGCGCCCCCGGCGCAGCGGCGGCCAACACCACGACCATCAGTGACGGCGCCACAATTTGGGCGGAGCCCGAAACCAACGCACTCGTGGTCACGGCGCCCGCCAAGACCATGAACTCTTTGATGGCGGTAATCGACAAGCTCGATATTCGTCGCGCGCAGGTCATCGTCGAGGCGATCATTGTCGAGGTCTCTGCCGACAAATCAGCCGAGCTCGGCGTCAATTGGCTGGTCGATGGCTCAAACAGTGATCAAGCCGTTGGTGGCTTCATCGAACCGATCGGCGGTACCAGCATCGTCGACCTTGCGCGCGCGGCGCGCGAGCCGGCGACGCTTACCAACGTGCCGCGCGGCACTACGTTCGGCGTCGGTCGTCTAGCCAGCAACGGCGTGAACTTTGCCGCGGTGCTGCGCGCACTGCGCGGCGACTCAACGACCAATATAATCGCCACGCCCTCGATCGTGACCATGGATAACCAGGCGGCCGAGATCAAGGTCGCCCAAGAAGTCCCCTTCGTCACCGGTCAGTACACAAACTCGGGCGGCAACGTTAGCAATAATCTCAATCCCTTCCAGACCATTCAGCGTCAGGAAGTCGGCACGATCCTGAAGATCACGCCGCAGATCAACGAAGGCGATGCGGTGATGCTCAAGATCGAGCAGGAAAGCTCGAGCATCGCGGCCACCAGCAGCGGCGCCGTAGATCTTGTCACTAACAAGCGCACCATCAGCACCACTGTGCTCATCGAGGATGGGGGTACGGTGGTGCTTGGCGGCCTGATTCAAGATTCACAGACGGGCGGTGAGCAGCGCGTGCCCTTCCTCGGTCGTATTCCGCTCGTGGGTGAGGTCTTCCGCACTCGCAGTGCGAAGAAAACAAAGACTAATCTGATGGTATTCATCCAGCCGCGCATCCTGCGCGATGGCATCGATGCCACCATCGAAACCAATCAAAAATATAACTATATTCGCGATCAGCAGCTGAGACTCGGCCCGCAGCGCGAGGTGCTGCCGCTGCTGCCAGGCGAGCGCCGCTCGATCTTGCCGGCCATCCCGGCAACGCCGACCGAGTCGCCCGCGGCATCTGCGGTAACCTCGTCGGTCGCAACTACCCCCGCAGCGCCCACCGTGGAGCCGCCCAAATGAACGCCGAGTCGGGCGCGATCGCCGCCCCGACACCCGACCTGCCGCTCGCCTTTGCACGCCGCCACGGCGTGCTGCTGCGTGGCGTAAGTGCGAGCGTTGCCACCGTTGCCCTGCGACCCGATGCAACGGCGCTGGCTGTGTCGGAAGCACGCCGACATCTGCGTCACCCGCTCGCGCTCGAGCGCGTGAGCTCTGAGCGCTTTGAAGAGTTGCTGCGCCAGGCCTACGAGGCCGGTACCGATGCGCGGGCTGCCGCCGGTGGGCTCGAAGAAACCACAGATCTGAGTTTGCTCGCGCAAGAGTTGCCCGAGCAAGCCGATCTGCTCGACAGTGAAGACGATGCACCGATCATCCGTCTCATCAATGCTCTACTCACACAGGCGATCAAAGATAACGCCTCGGATATCCACATCGAACCCTTCGAGAATCGCCTCGTCGTGCGGCTGCGCGTCGATGGCGTGCTGCGCAAAGTGCTGCAGACACGCAGGGCGGTCGCCAATGCGGTGGTCTCGCGCATCAAGGTCATGTCCAAACTCGACATCGCCGAGAAACGCTTGCCGCAAGATGGTCGGATAAGCTTGCGCGTCGGGGGGCGCGCGGTCGATGTTCGCGTCTCGACCATTCCCTCGGGCCATGGCGAGCGCGTGGTGCTGCGTCTGCTCGACAAGCAGGCGGGTCGGCTCGATCTTAGCGAGCTCGGCATGGAGCCCGAAGTCGAAGGCCTGCTCGATCGCCTGATCCACAAACCGAATGGCATCCTGCTCGTTACCGGTCCCACCGGCTCGGGTAAGACGACCACGCTGTATGCGGCGCTATCGCGGCTCAATGATGCGACGCGTAACATCATGACCGTCGAGGATCCGATCGAGTATTACCTCGACGGCATCGGTCAGACGCAGGTCAACACTAAAGTCGACATGAGCTTCGCCCGCGGGCTTCGGGCGATCCTGCGTCAGGATCCGGACATCGTGATGGTCGGCGAAATCCGCGACCTCGAAACCGCGCAGATTGCGGTGCAGGCTTCGCTCACCGGGCATCTCGTGCTCTCGACGCTGCACACCAACACGGCGGTCGGTGCGATCACGAGATTGCGCGATATGGGGATCGAACCCTTCTTGCTCGCCTCGAGCCTGATCGGCATCGTCGCGCAACGTCTCGTGCGTACACTTGATCAAAACTCGCGCGAGAGCTTCGTGGCGGGTGCGCTCGAGCGGCGTCAGCTAGGGATCGCCACAGGCGCTCCTGCACCGACACTCTTTCGACCAGGCGCCAACGGGGCGGGTTATCGTGGACGCACCGGTATCTATGAACTCGTGATGGTCGACGAGACGCTGCGGACGCTCATTCATGATGGCGCCTCGGAGGCCGAACTCGAGCGTCACGCGCGACGATCGACGCGCTCGATTCGCGACGACGGTATTACCAAAGTACTGCGCGGTGCGACGACGCTCGAGGAAGTGCTGCGCGTCACCCGCGAGGACTGATCTTTGGCCGCCTATGATTACGTGGCGCTCGATACGGCAGGTCGCGAGCAACGTGGCGTGCTTGAGGGCGACAGCCCGCGCCAAGTCCGCCAGCTGCTGCGCGAGCGCCAGTTGCTGCCGGTCAGTGTCGAACCGCTCCGCGAGACGCTGCAACGTCGCCACGGCGAGGGCTGGCTCAATTGGCTGCCGCGACGTGGCACGCGGGTAGGCAGCGCCGATGCGGCGCTGATGACGCGTCAGCTCGCGACCTTGGTGCGCGCTGCCCTACCCCTCGAAGAGGCGCTGCTTACCGTTTCGCAACAATCAGAAAAACCCGCCGTGCAACGCGTCGTCGCGGCAGTTCGGGCTCGCGTCGTCGAGGGCGAACCGCTCGCTCATGCGCTCGGCGATTTTCCGCAAGTCTTTCCCGAAATCTATCGAGCGACCGTTGCTGCAGGCGAGCAGTCGGGCAGGCTCGACACTGTGCTCGAGCGACTCGCCGAATACACCGAGAATCGTGATCAGTTGCGTCAGCGAGTCCTCGGTGCGCTGCTCTACCCAATCGTACTTACCGTGATGTGCGTGCTCATCATCGTCGGGCTGCTCACTTATGTAATGCCAAAGGTTGTCGAGGTCTTCGAGTCGGGCAAAACCGTGCTACCGCTACTTACGCGCATGCTGCTCGCAACCAGCGATTTTCTGCAGGATCTTGGCCCCTGGCTGTTGCTTGCGATCGTACTCGGGATGATCGGTTTCTTTCGCTGGGCGCGCGCGCCCGAGGCGCAGCGGAAAGTCGATGCCTTGCTGCTACGCCTGCCTCTGATCGGCCGGCTGGTACGCGGCTTCAACATTGCGCGTTTTACGCGGACGCTCAGCATTCTCACGGGTAGCGCGGTACCGGTGCTCGAAGCGCTGCACATTGCGGGCGGGGTCATCAATAATCTGCCGATGCGTGACGCCGTGACCACCGCTACCGAGCGAGTACGCGAGGGTGCACCCATCGGTCGCTCGCTCGCCGCGAGTCGACTCTTTCCGCCGATGACCGTGCATCTCATCTCGAGTGGCGAGGCTAGCGGTCGTCTCGAAGAAATGCTTGAACGGGCTGCCGCCAACCAGGAACGCGAACTCGATGGTCTGCTCACCGCGCTGGTCGGTCTGCTTGGCCCGCTGCTGATCGTCGGCATGGGACTGTTCGTGCTCATCATCGTGTTTGCGATGCTGATGCCGATCTTTGAAATGAACGCCCTCGTGCGCTGACGCTTGCGCGTAACATTCATTCGTGAATTTTCCTGACACCCCTTTGTAAGATGGCGTACGGCGAAATAAATTTCGCACGTCTGGAGGTTAATGGCACCTTCCCCATGAAATCTGGGGTATGAACGAGAGACCAGAACAGGAAGACTACAGCGAGGAGGCTGATCTCAACTCGGGAGAAGATGTCGATCAGGGCATTCTTGACTTCGATACCTCGCGCCGTCGCGGCGCGCCGAAACCGAGCGGTGATCCTGCCTGGCGCCGCCTTGAGCGACTGCGCGAAGAGAAGCACACCGCTGACCTCATCAGCGATTTCGACGATTATGAAATCGGTCTCTAAGGTGTAGGCGGTGCTCGCAGCAAGCGCGCCAGCCAACGCTAGTTTATCCGTCAACGAAAGTCGCGCGAGCGCGTAAGTAGCCGGCCGAGCCATCTCGACCGGTCATGGAGGTGCTCGACCACAACGTGGGTCACGAGACCCTCGCGTTGCAGTCGTCCCTGCGCCTGCATCAAACGCGACTCGAACAGCGCGCGCCGATGCGCCGCGCCAATGTTTTTCCAGACGATCAAATTGATATTGCCGGTGTCATCTTCGAGCGTGACAAAAGTGACGCCACTCGCCGTTGATGGACGTTGGCGAGTGGTAACGAGTCCAGCCACGGTCACCTGCGCGCCATCAGCCACGCTCGCGAGCTGCCTTGCCTGCAATACGCCCTGCCGTTCGAACGGTGCGCGCAACAATGCGAGCGGATGCCGACCGAGCGTCAAACCGAGATGCCGATAGTCGGCGATAAGATTCTCGCCCTCGGTGGGTACGGTGAGCATCGGTGCGGCCTCCTCGCGTGCAGGCGGCGTAAGCGGCAGCGGGAGCTCGATTCCCGCCACCGCCCAAAAAGCTCGGTGTCGATTACCGGTAAGCATGGTGCAAGCCCCGGCGGCTGCAAGCGCCTCAAGATCACTGCGATCGAGTGCCGCACGCTCAGCAAGCTGCTGCAGATCGGCGAAGGGCAGCGTGTCGGCGTCAGTCTGCACAGAGTTTGAATTTCGAGCGGTAACGATGCGCTCAGCGGCAGCCCGCTTCAAAGAGTGGACGAGTCGCAAACCGAGTCGGATAGCAGGACGACCGCCCGGCGTCGGCTCCAGTGTGGAGTCCCAGTCACTCACGCAGACATCGACGGGTCTTACCTCGACGCCATGCTCGTGCGCATCGCGCACCAGTTGCGAGGATGAATAAAAGCCCATCGGTTGACTGTTGAGCAGCGCTGCCGTGAACGCGGCGGGCTCGTGATATTTGAGCCAGGCCGACACATAGACGAGCAGTGCAAAGCTCGCCGCGTGCGACTCCGGAAAACCGTATTCACCAAAGCCCTGGATCTGACCAAAGATTCGGGTGGCGAAATCTTCGCTGTAACCCCGCTCATGCATGCCGCGGATGAGTCGCTCGCCGAAGTGCCCAAGTCCGCCGTGACGCTTCCAGGCGGCCATCGCACGACGCAGCTGATCAGCCTCGCCCGGCGTGAAGCCGGCGGCAACGATGGCAAGCTGCATCACCTGCTCTTGGAAAATCGGTACGCCAAGGGTACGTTGTAATACGCCCTTCACGGCGTCGCTCGGATAGCTGACAGGCTCCGCGCCACTCCGACGCCGCAAATAAGGGTGCACCATGTCACCCTGAATCGGCCCTGGTCGCACGATGGCCACTTCGATCACAAGATCATAGAAATTGCGCGGTCGCAGTCTTGGCAACATCGCCATCTGTGCCCGCGACTCGATCTGGAACACGCCCACCGAATCGGCGCGGCACAGCATGTCGTAGACGCGCGGATCCTCGGGTGGCACACCCGCAAGCGTGAGCGGCGCGCCACCTTCGCGCGCCCGCCACGCCGAGATCATGACGAGCGCACGACGAATCGCCGTCAGTATGCCAAGCGCCAGCAGATCAACCTTGAGCAAACCGAGCGCATCAAGATCGTCTTTATCCCACTGGATGACCGTGCGATCCGCCATGCTTGCGTTCTCAATTGGCACGAGCTCTTCGAGACAATCGCGCGCGATCACGAAGCCCCCGACATGCTGCGAAAGATGTCGCGGAAAACCGAGTAACTGCGGCGCAAGCTCAAGCAGTATCGTCAGACGCCGCTGCAGCGCAGGATCCTCAGGGTCGAAGCCCGCCTCAGCGAGCCGCTCGAGAAAAGCCGCGAGCGGGACGTTTTTGTCGAGGCTGCCCGTACTGCTAGTACCACACGCACTGCCGATACTGCGATCCCAGCGACTGACGCCCGTAGCGATTTTTTCGACTGCCAACGGTGGCAAACCCAGCGCCTTGCCCAAATCGCGCAGCACGCTGCGCGGGCGATAGCTGATAACAGTAGCGGCCAGGGCGGCCCGATGTCTGCCATATTTTTGATAGACATATTGGATGACCTCTTCGCGCCGCTCATGCTCAAAATCGACGTCAATATCCGGCGGCTCGTTACGCTCGCGCGAAATGAAACGCTCGAACAGAATCGACATGCGAGAGGGATCGACCTCGGTGATCCCGAGGCAATAGCAGACGGCGGAGTTAGCGGCCGAGCCGCGTCCCTGACAAAGAATTCCGCGACTGCGTGCAAACTCGACAATGTCGTATACAGTGAGAAAGTACGGCTCGTAGGCAAGCTCGGCGATCAGCGCCAGTTCGTGTTCGACCAGCGTACGCACATAGGGTGGCATGACATCGCGTGCCGGATGCATGGCTGCAGACGGACCGCTCGCCGGCGGAGGTATCCCGCACCAGCGCCGCTCGGCGCCGCGCTCAACCAACGCACGCAGCCAGGAAGCCGGGGTTTGCCCTGCAGGAACAATCTCGCGCGGATATTCGTAGCGTAATTCATCGAGCGAAAAACGACAGCGCGCAGCGATTGCGAGCGTTTCGGCGAGCAGGTCGGGCGGGTAAAGCTTTGCCAGACGCTGGCGTGTGCGCAGGTGACGCTCGCCGCTAGGCAGCAACGCAAAGCCCGCCTCATCCACTCGAGTGTTGAGGCGGATCGCGGTAATCGCATCGTGCAGGCGACGTCGCTCGCGCACATGCATGCGTACATCGCCCGCAGCCACCAGCGGTAAACCCGCCTCGGCAGAGAGTGTACGCAAGGCGGCCAGATGCGCGCGCTCGGTACCATCGCGCAGCAGCTCGACCGCAATCCATACGGATCCGGCATAGCGCTGCTGCAGCCAAGCGGCGATTAAAGGCTGCCGCGCAAGATCTGCAGGACGCGGCGCCCACAGCACAAGGCAGTGCCGCGGCTCGATTAGGGCCGCGACATCGGTACGGCTCAGTCGATATTCACCTTTGGGAGCTGCGCGCCGCCCGCGAGTGATCAAGCGACATAGCTGACCGTAACCCTGACGGTCGGTCGCAAGCACGATCAGCGGCGTGTCGCAGTCGAGGCGGAACTCGGCGCCCACGATGAGGCGGGTCGTCGTGCCCTTGAGTGCTGCATGCGCGCGCACCACCCCCGCCACCGAACACTCATCGGTGATGGCGAGCGCCGCATAGCCGAGCTCGAGCGCGCGCGCCGCCAGCTCATCGGGCTGCGAAGCGCTTCGCAGGAAACTGAAACTGCTCAGGCAATGCAACTCGGCATACCCGGGCAAATTGGGGACTCTCGTAGCTAGACTCATAGTACTGTTTATTTATACAGTATTTAGGCGACTAGACGTACTGCCTTTTAAAGATCAGCGCATCAACATCCGTCTGACAACCGCCGATCTGCAGAGTCTGCAAGCCAAGGCGATCGAAGAGGGCTTGCCTTACCAGTCGCTGATCAGCAGCATCCTGCACAAATACGTCACCGGCGAACTCATCGAACGCAAAACACACAGCCGTGAGCGGCGACGCGTCGCGAAACAGACCCTATGATTCGTGTCGTGGTACTCACCGGTAAAGGGCGCTTCTTCAGTGGCGGCCGCAATGTGCAGAGCTTCGTGGCGGCAGGAGACGAGGTAGCGGGTTTGCTCAATCGCATCATCAGTCCGCTGCATGCTGCCATCGGCTGTTTCTCGCGCATGTCGGCGCCACTCATTACCGCAATCAGCGGGACAGCGGCAGGCGCGGGTTTCAGCCTCGCCATCAGCGGCGATGTCGTCCTCGCCGCCGAGTCGGCCAAACCCACCCTCGCCTACACGCGCATCGACATGTCGGCGGATGGAGGTGCCAGCTTTCACCTGCCGCGCATCGTCGGCCCGACTCGTGCCAAAGAATTAATGTCACTCAACCCTGTACTGGGCGCTGCCGAAGCAAAGAATTCCGGGCTTGTCACCATGGTCGTATCCGACTTCGAACTCGAAACCAAGACGTGCGATCTCGGCACCTCGCTCGCCGGGAACACCGGCAACAGCCCCGAGGGCTTCGCCGTCTTTGCAGCAAGACGCAGCGCCAAATTCACCGGGCGCTAAGGTCGGCTTCAGCCAAAAACCCCATGCAGATACCACGCGTGTGGCGGCATGCGCTCGCGATAGACCCAAAGTTCCGCCCCTGCCTCATCGCGTGCGATGTAATAGTCGCGGGCGACCTCTCGGCCATCCCACCATCCCGTCTCAATACGCTCCGGACCCTCGACGATCTGCAGATCCTGCAGCGCCGAGGGCAATGCCTCGGGCTTGTGCAGCAGCCATAACGGTCGCCGCGACATCGCACTCGATGTCAACTTGGGTACAGAGGTCCTGCCCACCCCAGGCTCGGCAATACCCCAGGCATTCTCGGGTCGATGCTCGGGTATGAGGCAAAGACCATAGACGGCAGCGCTGCCGAGTCGTGCACGCAGACGCTCGATCAGCGCCGGTGACTCGCGCCCTACAGCGCCACCATGCTCACCCGGTCGCCAGATCGACTCGCTGCAGGTCACCAAGGGCTGCAACGGACCAGATCGCAGTTCGATACGCTGCACCGGAGCCAGTAACTCGAGTTGCGACAAACGTAACGCCAACAACTCGCGGAACTGTTTGGCCAGCAATTCAGAACTCGCAAGATGCAAGTCGATGCGAGTTGGCGGACGATTACGATGCTGTAATCGCAGCATCAGAAGATCGATACCCGATTGGCGAGTCCGCAAGAAATCTTCGAGCTCGAGCAAAAGCGGCTCGAGACATTGCAGCACCATCGTCTGTGCGTAGAGTTCGAATCCGGGCTCGTGCTTTGCGCGAAAGTGCTCACGGGTGACGAACATGCGGCGCGGCTCTGGTGCTGCACCCGTGAGCCGATCGAGTGCAAGCAAGGTCTGCTGACCAAAGCGCTGGACAAAACCCGCACGTGGCAGGCGTAGCGCAGCACCCAAAGTACGTACGCCCACAGCATCGAGCCGGGCCACGGTATGCGCGGGCCAGCCCAATACTTTGAGCGACAAGGGTGCAAGCACACCGGCGAGACGATCTCGAGCGAGTACAATGATCTCGCCTCCGGCGCGGGCGAGCGCGAGCGCCGCGAGCGGCGTGGGTGCCAGCGACCAACGCAGTTCGACGCCTGCTTGTCGGCAACGCTCGAGCAACTGCAGACACAACGACTGTGCGCCACCGAACAACTGGAAACTACCGCGCACTTCGAGCAGCAGCGCATCAGGCGGCTCGAGACTCACGCGCGAGGTGAAGCCGCCGGCAATCGAGGCCAGGCGTTGAAGCAATACTGAATCAACAACCTCGACCTCGCCCTGCGGTAAGTGCTGCGATAGAGAAGGCTGAGACAGCAAAGCGATCCAGGACTCAGGTGCACTGTCGAACAAGGACTCGAGCAGCAGCGGCTCGGGTCTCTGCGTTGGCTGAGGTATTGGTAACGATTGCAGTCGCTGCGACGGCTGGGGGCGCCGCGGCGCACGAAACGCGCGGGTCACGGACGAGGCGCGCTCACGTCTGATCATGGATATCTCGCGCCGGCTTACCCTGTTTCGATTCGTACCGGTTCAGCTTACGCCATTCGCTCCAAAGAATATCAAGCGGGCGACGCTCACCTCCACGGCTCTTCAAAAGTTTCAAACGCCCACCCTCAAGTGATGGCTCAAAGAAAATACGAAGCTCTGCAGGTGAGGATTGCGCCGCCTCATCGAGCGGGCGAAACAGAAAAGCCGGTACTTGGCTGCGCTGCGTCGCCAGTTGCAAACGACGTAAGGCGCTGAGCTGCGTTGACTTGCTGCTATGCGCTGTCGCAGCGAACCACGCGAGCACGATCGCGCAGCCGCCCGAGTTGAGTGTCTGCTCGATAGCCCAGGCGGGATCAGTCGTACGCACCACGAGCTGACGCTCGAGCGGCACACCTGCCGCGATGAGTGCAGGGGCGTAGGGTTCGAAGGGGGGCGATATCCAGGCAGCCCAACGCGCGGGCAGCTCGCATCCGAGCGTGGCGAGCAAGGGAATCAGCAAGCGTAGCTCGCCAAGACCGCTACGCGCGGTGAGGATCTCGGTGAGTCCGGCTGCGGGCCAGCCACCACCCGGCAAAGCGTCATCGAGTCGACGACACCCCGTACCAAGCGTAGCGGTGCGTGCAGCGCTGCGACCGCGCCAAATGGCCGGATGCTCGAGCAAGCGCTCTAGCGTAGGCTCGGACGGGCTGTCTGGAGTGACCTGACCCACGATGGCAGCGTGCGCGGCACGATCGGCGATGTCTCACGCCGGCAAATCAGACGGTGGCTTTGCGAACACCGAGATTCGTAAAGAGTGCGGTTGTGTACACGAGCGGCTGCGATCGCAACTCCAAGGGCAACTGAAATTTTGACGGCACGCACGCTTGGGTAGAGCTTTTTCGCGGCCAAGTACATCCGTGGCGCCTGGCGAGAGGCGCAGCTCAAAATTTTTCATGATGAACCTCGGAGAGGTGATGACTTCTTGGTCGCTTACATCAGACCCGCAGAGGCAGCCTTACCACCCGTGGCACCACGCCGCAGCACACCGACCACCACGCCTTCGATGATGAGTGGCTCTTCACGCAGGTTGACGCGGATGGGTTCGAAGTCGGGGTTCTCGGGGAGCAACCAGACTGTGGGACCTTCCTGCTTGTAACGCTTGACGGTGACCTCGTTCTCGAGACGCGCGACGATGATCTGGCGATTACGCACCTCGGGGGTACGATATACCGCTACCAGATCGCCGTCGAGGATGCCGGCGTCTTTCATGGACATGCCGGTAATCTTAAGAAGGTAGTGAGGACGGGGCGAAAAAATGTTGGGATCGATGTTGAAGCGCGCTTCGATGTTCTCTTCTGCGAGAATGGGCTTGCCGGCGGCAACGCGGCCGATAAGCGGCAGACCGAGCTGCTCGCGCAGGATGTCCTTGAGTTGGATGCCTCGCGAGGTACCCGGCACGAGCGCAATGACACCCTTACGGGCGAGTGCGCGCAGATGCTCCTCGGCGGCGTTGGCGGACTTGAACCCGAGCTCTTGCGCGATTTCTGCCCGCGTGGGCGGTATGCCGGTTTCGGCAATAGCTCTTTGGATCAAACGGAGAATTTCGGTTTGTCGTGGCGTGAGATCTGACACGGGACACCCCTGTTTATCTATGCAGTGTTGACATACACAGTACCTGTGAATTCATCCAGTCGCAACCCCCCTTCCACCGATTTCGATGCGCTCGTCATCGGCGCCGGCCATAACGGCCTCGTCTGCGCTTGTTATTTGGCCAAGGCGGGCTTGCGGGTGGGCGTTTTCGAGCGCCGTGGCATCGTCGGCGGTGCCGCCGTTACCGAGGAATTCGCGCCGGGCTTCCGTAATTCGACGGCGAGCTATACCGTCAGCCTGCTAGAGCCGAAGGTGATCCGCGAATTGCGCCTCGCCGAACATGGGCTGCGCATCCTCGAGCGGCCGATGCAGAATTTCCTGCCACTGCCCGATGGCGATTCGTTCAGTGCCGGTCCCGACTCGGCGGCTACGCTCGAAGAAATCCGTCGCTACAGCACGCGTGATGCCGCCCGCCTGCCGGATTTTCATGCCCTACTCGGCCGTGCCGTCGATTTGCTACGCGCCCTGTTGCAGCGCACGCCGCCCACCGACCTGCGTCGCCTGCGTGATCTTTGGGAGGTGTTGCGCTTCGGTCGCGAGTTTCGTGCCATACCGCTCGCGGCACAGCGCGAGCTGCATGATTTCTTCACGCGCAGCGCCGGCGAAATCCTTGATCACTGGTTCGAGAGCGAACCCCTCAAGGCACTGTTCGGTTTTGATTCGGTAGTCGGAAGCTATGCGAGCCCCTATACGCCAGGCAGCGCCTACGTGCTGCTGCACCACGCTTTCGGTGAAGTGAATGGTAAGTCGGGAGTCTGGGGACATGCCGTCGGCGGTATGGGCGCGATTACCCAAGCGCTCGCCGCCGAAGCGCGTCGGCTCGGCGTATATATCGAGTGCGATGCGCCGGTCGCAAACATCATCACGACGCGCGAGCGTGCGACACGCGATGCGCGTAACGCCGTGCGCGCCAGCGGCACCAAACTCGTCGACGGTCGAGTCTTCGGCGCACCGCGTATCATCGGTAATCTCGGTCCGAAGCCGCTGTTTTTATCTTTGCTTGCCGCCGAGGACCTGCCCGAAGATTTCCGCAGTCATATCGAACGCTGGCGCGTGGGCTCGGCCACATTCCGCATGAACGTTGCGCTGAGCGAACTGCCAAAGTTCAGCGCGCGACGCTCGCGCGCCGACGAGTCGCATCTCGGTGCAGGTATCATCATGGCCCCCTCGCTTGGCTACATGGATCGCGCCTTCTCTTCGGCGCGGCTGCAGGGTATCTCGCGCGAACCCATCATCGAGATGCTGATTCCGTCGACCCTCGATGACACGCTCGCGCCTAAGGGCGCGCACGTCGCAAGTCTCTTCTGCCAACACTTCGACTACGATCTCGCGCGGCCCGATGTACCCGAGCGCAGCTGGAACACGCCGGGCATACGCGAGGCGACTGCCGACTTTATCATCGATGCGGTCAATGATTACGCGCCGAATTTCTGCGCCAGCGTCGTCGGCCGCTCGGCGCTCTCGCCGCTCGATCTTGAAGAAAAGCTCGGCTTGGCCGGCGGAGATATCTTTCACGGCGCGCTCGGTCTCGATCAGCTGTGGGCGGCGCGACCTGCGCTCGGTTACGGCGACTACCGCACGCCCGTAGGCGGACTTTATCTTTGTGGCTCCGGCGCACACCCGGGCGGTGGCGTCACCGGCATGCCCGGTATGAACGCAGCGCGGGAAATTCTGCGTGATGGCAAGCGCTGAGGATGGGGCGACACGATCGCCTGACCTTGCCCGCAAGGTTCGCGTACTGCATTTCGTCAGCGGCGGCTTTAGCGGCGGCGCCACGCAAGTTGCTATTCAACTCGTCGAGGCGGCCCTCGCAGGAACTA
>VGTW01000045.1 GCA_016874555.1 Gammaproteobacteria bacterium
CGTCGATACCGCACCCACGCATGCGTTGTGGGAAGGTCGGGCCTTTGCGTTGCCGCAGAGCGGCGCCTTGGAGATCGGCCGCGACCCTGCGTTGAGCGGCATCCGCTTGGGTGAGGGCTATGCGGGCGTGTCGCGCCTGCATTGCGCGCTGCGTGCGGAGGGTGGCACGGTCACGCTGATCCCGCACAGTGCGCAAGACACTTGGCTCAACGACGAACGCGTACGTGGCCGAGTCCGCGTGCAGTCCGGGGACCGACTGCGCCTCGGTACACCCGGTGTCTCGATCGAACTCATTGCGGTCGGCGGATCAGTCCATGGCACGACGTAACGTTGAGGTTTTCAGCCTTTCTTTTCTTGATGTGATCTGCTGCGGCTTCGGCGCCGTCATTCTTTTTTACACCATCATCAGCGCACAGAGCGGCATCGAGCGTGCTCGCAAGGCCGAAGATCTGAGTGCGCAAGTGTCCAAGCTCGAAGAACAAGTCATTACCGGTGCTAAAAATCTGGTGATCTTACGCAACACACTAAAAAAGAGTGAGAGCGAGACGGCCTTCGCTTCGTCGCGGGCCACTCAACTCATCGAAGAACTACAGCGTAAGCGCGAAGAAAGTTTCATCTATGACGCCGAAACGCTCGCCAAGCGCGAGCGGATCGAAAAGCTCAAGGCGGACGTCAAGGCGCTCGAGGAAAGCAGCCGCCGACTCGAGGCGAGCGCTAAGGTCGCGACACCGCGTAGCGAGCTGATCGGTACAGGCAAATCGCGTGCGAGCCGTCGCTATATCACGGGTCTCACACTGAAGGGTCGACGTATTCTCGTTCTGTTTGATCGCTCGGCCAGCATGCTCGATGAAGATCTAGTCAATATTATCCGCTTACGGAATTCGCTGCCGGCGGTGCAGCAGGGCGCCGAGAAGTGGCGACGTGCGACCGATATCGCCAGTTGGATTGTCAATGAAATCTCGGACGATGCGCAGTTTCAAGTCTATGCGTTCAACACGTCGGCCGCTGCCTTGCTCGAGGGCTCGGCGGGCGAGTGGATTCGCGGCGACGATCAAGTGCGACGTGCAAAACTTCTGGACGCGATAGCGCAGCTTGCGCCGGCGGGTGGCACCAGTCTCCTCAACGCGTTCGTTGCCATCCGCGACATGAAGGTCCCTCCCGACCAGGTGATCCTGATTACTGACGGATTGCCGACGCAGGGCGCGACGGCGCCAGCGCTGCGTCGCTTCGTTGATGCGGCCGATCGCGCTAAACTTTTTGATGAGGCCATTCGTGGTCTTAATAAAAACGTTCCAGTCGACGTCGTTTTGCTACCCATGAAAGGTGACGTGCCTGCGCCACACCGATTCTGGGGTCTCGCGCGACTCACCAAGGGTGCGTTCGTCATGCCGTCACCGGACTGGCCATGAAGCTGAAGCGACGCGACACCGAAATGTTCAGCCTGTCGTTTCTCGACATCATTTGCTGTGGTTTCGGAGCGATCATTCTGCTGCTCGTGTTATCCGAATTCGGTCAACCGATCGTGATCGAACGCTCTCGACAAGATCTCGAATCGCAGATCAAGAAGCTGCAGGAGGAGCTGTTCGTCATCCGCGGCGACGGTGAACGTATCGAGCGCGAGCTCAAGGGACGCCTCAATGTATTGGTCCGCGAGCGGCGCAATCTTGCCAAAGTCGCCGGAGATTTTTCTAGCATCCGCGGTCAGTTCGATGCCTCACGACAGGATGCAGCCGTCAGCAATATTCTCGAAAACGAATTACTCTCGGCCTATCAGGAACTCGAGGCGGAGAACAAGAAGTTGATACTCGTCTCGCGAACCCGCAAACGCATCACCACCCAGGCGGTCGGTGGTATTCCGGTCGATAGCGACTACGTGATCTTCCTCATCGATACCTCAGGTAGCATGCAAGGTGCCCACTGGGAAACCGCCATCGAAGTGATGCGCGAAACCCTTGATATCTACCCGCGTCTCAAGGGGGTACAGATCGTCGATGACAACGGCCGCGAGCTGTTCGGAGGCACACGGGGCCGGTGGCTGACCGATTCGCCGGGTCTGCGTACCGATATCGTACAGCGCATGCGCAATTGGCGATCGTTCAGCGATTCAAGCCCGGCTGACGGGATCGAGCTCGCGATCAAGAACTATTGGTCGAACGACAAAAGAATCAGTGTCTACGTGCTCGGTGACGAGTTTACTGGCGAGTCGATTCAAGAGGCGCTCGATGCTGTCGATCGTATCAATCGACCCGACGCGAGCGGGCGCCGGCGGGTCCGTATCCACGCCGTCGGCTTCCCAGAGGCGCCCGGTATGACACCGTTTACAAATATCCGTTTCTCGGCCTTAATGAGGGCGATTTGTGAGCGCAACGATGGAACATTCGTCGGCCTGACGAATACCAGGAGCTGCGCCTTCAGCATGAACGTCGGAGGCATCACGACATGCGTCGGTGGAAATTAGTCAGCTTCGTGCTCGGATTGGCGTCCCTCGCCGGTTGCGGCGGCGTACAGATTGCGCCAGACCCTGATCTACCCAAGGCTCTCGTCGAGTCGGTACCGGCAAAGATTGGCTTGGTACTGACCGCCGAGCAGCGTAACTACACCCATTCCGAAACCCGCAGTGGGGTATCGTGGATCGTCGAACTCGGCGCTGCGCAGCAGGAGCTTGCACGTACCGTGCTCGGCGCCACATTTCGCGAAGTTAACGAATTTACGGATCTCGATGCGGCGCGTGTTACATCGGGCCTGCAGGCCGTGTTCGAACCCAAGATTGAGCAGTATTCGTTCGCGACCGCCCAAGAAACAGGCGGCGCCTATGTCGCGGTCACGATTCGCTACCGTATCAATGTGTTTTCGCCCAATGGCGAGCGGTACGATTCTTTGACGCTGACGGGCTATGGTACCGCGCTTGCTGATGGTCTTAGCACCAGCGCACCGATGGACGAAGCTACCAAGGCTGCCATGCGCGATGCGGCATCGCGTTTTCTGGTGCAGTTTCCTGCTACCGAAACCGCCAAGGTGTTGGCCAGTGGCCAGCGACTCGAGGTCAGTACCGCAGACGCCATGCGGGCACTCGCGGCGAGCGGGCTGCGCATTGAGGCGCTGCCGATCAGGGTTTCGCGACGGGTGGATCCGAACTGGAAGCCTGGGGCGAGCGCTGGATTCTGATCATCAGTTGCTCGCGTAGCACCACGCCTTCGGTCTCGACGGGTTCCCCCTCGACGATGCGCGGCGCGAAGCGGGTCTTGCGTGCGGCAAGCACGGCCGCCTTGGTGCTGTTCTCCGGCGCCGCCGTGTTGGCGACGACCACATCCTGCACTTTGCCGTCCTTGCCGACCTTCAGTCGCATCTCGATATCTTTAATCGCATAATCGTCAGAATTCTGCACCTTCATGCGTGACACCGAGCTTGAAGGCGCGCGGTAGACGAGCACACGGGGCGATTCCAGCAAGGCGCGCAGTTGCGGCGTACCGCTCGCCGTGGCTGCGTTTGATAGCGCTTTCCAACTATCGGTATAGGAGGCGTAGGCCCGTCCGAGATTGCCGCTGACCAAGTACCAATCACCGATCTGTGCATGCAGTTCGCCGAGCTGACGTTGATCGACCGGCTTGCTGCGATTGACTATGTCGACCGCAAAGGTGAGAACACGCAAGCCCTCCGAGTTAAGCCGTGTCTGATTGGCATTATTGAGGGAGGGATCACCGCCATCATTGAGTTCGAAGGCGGGTTGGGCTTCGACTTCAGGACCGTAGATGGCCTCGAGCAGCCAAGTTCGCGCGAGACCGCGCAGCGCTGGTACGCCAACCATAGGTTTTTCTGCTGATAGCTCCTCGACGAGCTGCAGCGCCCGCGCATGCAGACCACGCGCCGTGGCATAGCGACCTACCGATTCAAAGAAATGCGCGTAACGATCGAGGGGCTCGACTAGCCGCAGGTCGCGTTTACCATAGCTCGTTTCGGCGATCCGGAATGCGTACTGGTGTTCGCGCTCGGCCTCGGCCTTAGCGCCGATATTTTCGTAGGCTTCGATCAGCGCATCAACGGCATCGAGTTGCTCGGCGTTGTAGAGCCCATCGAGGTTGCGCGACAGATCGACCGCGCGCTTCAGCGCCGTAGCTGCATCAGCCGGGCGATTGGTGACAAGCCAGGTCTCGCCGAGACCTTGCAGCGGGCGGATCAACAGTCGATCGGCCCCCGAGACTTGGCCTTCGATGAGCGCGATCGCTTTTTGGTAGTACGCTTCGGCGGCGGCGAAATTACCGCGGCGGAACTGTAGGGTGCCAAGATTGGTGAGGGGGTTAACGAGCTCGCGTGAATCTTTGCCATGTTGCGCCTCGGTGAGCGTGATAAGTTGCTCGGCGTACTGGCCGGCCGTCGACAGATCGTTGGCCTCTAGCGCCGATTTGAATCTAGCAAAGATTTGCAGCGGCTCGCTGGGCGCAGTATCGGCAGCCGGCACAGCGCTCGGGCAACTGCCGAGAGCGATGAGGGTCAGCGCCGCTCGAAGAGGTAGTGAGATACTAGCCATTCGCGTCCGCCTCGATAACCAAAGAGTTCCGAGCACGACATGAAGAAAATTCGCCAGTAAACCCGCCATTTGAGCGCTTGATCGTCGCCGTAGGCTTGACCCAGCACGGGCGTGAGTTCTTCGCGGCGCGCGTCCATATTTTGTAACCAAGCCTCGGAGGTGAGTTGGTAATGCCGACCGTCGACCTGCCAGTGATCTGCCAGACGCAAATGACGCTGGAAGTAATGCAGCAAATCGTCGCTCGGCATGATGCCGCCAGTGAAAAAGTATTTGGCCATCCAGTCGGTATCGTCGCGCACTTCGAAGGTATAAGCGAACCGATGATGGGTGAAAATATGTACGAACAGCGTGGCTTCCGGCGTCATCCAACCGGCGATTCGCGCCAGCAGCGACTCGTAGTTGCGCATGTGCTCGAACATTTCGACCGATACGACCCGGTCAAAACGGATCTCGGGATCAAACTGCAGCTGATTGACATCGCAGGTGATGATCTCGAGATTTTTGAGACCATGCTCTTTGGCGCGAGCATCGATGAAGAGCTTCTGCGTACGCGAGTTAGAGATCGCGGTGACGCGCGATTCGGGATAGTGCTCGGCCATCCACAATGACAGCGAACCCCAGCCGCAGCCGAGCTCGAGGATGTGCTCGCCGTTGCGCAGCCGAGCGCGCTCGCAAGTGAGCCCGAGCATGCGGGCCTCGGCCGCATCGAGATTGGCGGCGGCCTGTTCAATGTTGAAGTCGTCGTAGTAGCAGCTGCTGTATTTCAGATGCTTGCCAAGCGTCTGCAAATAAAACGCGGCGGGCACTTCGTAGTGCTGTTGATTGGCTTCAGCGGTGTGAATGGCGATGGGGCTTTCGCGCAAGTGCCGCACCACATCCATGAGATGTGCCTGCTGCGTTTCCGGATCGCCTTTGTCCTCTTCGCGCAGACGCTGCGCGAGCAGCGCCCGTATGCGTCGGCGGATCAGCCAGTCCGGAATGCGATCTTCTTCGAGCAGACGCATTTCGAGAGGTAACGGAACGATATCGGTCATGGTGGCAGCTTTAAGTTGGTCGCACAGTTTTGAGGCGCTGCAGTGCGCGCTCGAGGACGGGAATCAGCAGCCGATAGAGTACATAAATTGCAGCCGGGCCGATAAGCATCCAGCCGATCGACGCGTGGATGATCGCGCCCCACAGCGTGACGATGGCTTGGAGCACTCCTTGAGCAATGATTTGCATGCCGGCTTCGATTGTCAGGGGCTGTGCGTCTGCGCCGACCAGCCACTCGCCGAGCCGCATGAAGGGGATGATCATGGCCAGTTGCAGCGGGCCGATCAGCCAGCTGACGAGCTGAATGGCCGCCAAATTCAGCCGCAACCACAGCGCGAGCAGCGTCAGCACCGGCGTCGACACCCCGAGTACCGGGAACATGCCGATCCCTGCTCCCAGCGCAAGACACAGGGCAAGTTGGCGCGGCGCGAGCCCCTGCTGCAATAGCGCGAGTATCGGATCGACGATATGGCGTCGGACGAGTGCCAGCACGGCGAGGGCGGATCAGGCGGGGCGGCGCAGCAGGATCGACGCAACAGGTTGGTCACGATTCAAGCGCGACAACTGGATCAATACATAGGCCGCCATCGCCATATTGCCAAGCAGCATGATCGCGACGAACCAGACTACCCGCGACAACAAACGAGGCTCTTTGTAGAACACCCAGACGTAAAACGTCAGGAAACCGTAATAGGCATCGATCAGGGTGGCGATGGTCCACCAGTTATCGGGTTGACGGACCAGACCCTGCCAATCGAGCACCGACTGCTGCAAGCTGGCAAAGGTGGTGTAGCAAAACAGCGAAACCAAAATGAAACCGAACAGGATCTGTAGAACGGTCTTGTTCATAGAACTCTCCGACGGTTCAGGTGCGCAGGTCGATGCGCGCCGTGCCTTGGGCTAGCGAAGCGCCGATCAGCAAGGCCGCGATGTCCGTGGTGTCGGGCTGACGTCCCGGGACCCATTGTTGCAGGAACTCGGCGACGATGGCGACCAGCAATGCGAGGGGCAGGGGCAGGGGCGGGATGTGGCGGGTGCCCTAATGCAAAGCGAGCCATGCGAGCCCAATACCGAGGAACAGCCGTTCGAGCAGGGGTAGCGTATCCGGATCGACGGTACCGCCCGCTAGCTCGGCAAAGGGCAGCCAAACAAAGCGTGCTGCAGTAGCGGATTCAGTCGCTTCCGGCGACGGCCACATGCTGCTCATCAGCAAGGCGAGGCAGGCCAGCAGGAATATCGTCGACTCCCCCAGCGCCGCGGGCCAGGGCGGCGAAGTGCTGCGATTATGGTCAGCGCAAGCAAGGCCCAATGCGTCGGCGGGGGTCAGGTGTTGGCCGACGAATAGCACTCGCGCTACGACCGAGACGGCGAACAGCAATAGCAGAGCTGACCAAAAATAAGGTCTGCGCAGCAGCGCGTCGAGCAGCGCACCCAGCAAGTAATAACATCCAGATTAGGTGATCAGTAGGCCGGGTGACAGCCCCATCGCTAGGCTTTCCTGAAAGGCCGCTTCGATACGACCTGGGCGCAGCCGGGACACAAAGGGCGCGAGGTACGCGATCAACCACCGCGCGATGAGTAACGTAGGCGCAGGGTCGATGGCGAGACGCTGTAATTGACGAGAGAATGAGCGTACGGGCAGAGCTGAATAAATCGCAGCGATCAAGGTACTGACTGCAGTACTGAAGATATTGAGCACCCAATTGGCAAGGCTCGGTTCGTGGCCCGGCACTGATCACTAGTCAAAGAACACGCCCAAAAAAATCCGGTGGCTTTTTCGAGCGCTTAGGATCCCAGCAGGCCAAACGGCATGTAAAGCAGTAGATTCACCATGGCATCGCGTTGCGACGGGTCGCGCTACTCGCGCAGCTTCGGCAAACCGGCGATGACAGCGTCTAACAAACAAAGCAGATCCCCTTCGAAGGGATAGGACGATGAGCTCACGATCAAGGCCGCCCAAGCGTCGAGCAACTACAGCGACACTCGGCGTACCGCAAGATTCTGTGGTCCGAGACGCAAGGAAGTATGGCCTGACGGCGTCACCTCCCGCCGAACAGACGTTCGAGTTCCGCGCGCGCGGTATCAATGGCTGCGCGATCGGCGGGCTTCCAGGCACCGGCCCGTGGCTTGAAATGGTCACAGAAGTTAGCGTGCTCTTTATCGCGTACCTCTTCGGCCGTCGGCTCGCGACAATGCTTGGCGAGCTTCGGTTCGTAGTCGACGCAAAGTTTGCAGGCATGCAGCTCGGCGCGGCACTGCGGACACTCATCAAGACGCCGCAGCGGCAACGACAGAGCTGCGAGCGAGGCGCCGCACTTCCAGCAACTGAGATCGTTGGCCATGAGTAAGAGGCTAACGGGTCGCAGGTCGATCCGCCAGAAACTCACGCAGTGCTTTACCCGTATGCGAGCGCCCGGGGCGCCGCGCGAGCGTCTGCGGTGGCCCCGCAGCCACCAACTTACCGCCGCCTGCCCCGGCCTCCGGTCCGAGATCGAGTACCCAGTCGGCCTGAGCAATCACATCCAGATTATGCTCGACGAGCACGACCGTGTTTCCGGCATCCACCAGCCGATGCAATACGTGAATGAGTTTTTCGACATCCGCCATGTGCAGCCCTACCGTGGGTTCGTCGAGCACGTACAAAGTGTGTTTGGCGCGATTGCGCAGCGGTGCACGCAGATCGACTCGGACCTTGGCGAGTTCGGTGACGAGTTTGATTCGCTGGGCTTCGCCACCCGAGAGCGTGGGGCTCGGCTGCCCTAGCGTCAGATAGCCGAGGCCCACATCGCAGAGAAGTGTCAACACATGGTGCAGCGTGGCATGCGGTTCAAAGAATTTTTTAGCGTCTTCGATATTCATGGTGAGTACGTCACCGACGCTGATATCACGCCAGGTCACCGCGAGCGTTTCGGTGTTGAAGCGGCTGCCGCGGCAAGCATCACAGGTTATTTTCACATCCGGTAAAAAACTCATCTCCACTGTCTGCACGCCTTGACCTTCGCAGGATTCACAGCGACCGCCCGAGGTGTTGAAGGAAAATCGGCCAGGTCCATAGCCGCGCAAACGCGACTCACTGGTACCGGCAAAGATTTTGCGAATCTCGTCCCAAATACCGATATAGGTCGCCGGGCATGAACGCGGCGTCTTACCGATCGGTGTCTGGTCGACTTCGAGTACGCGATCTACGGCCTCGATACCGCGAATGGCTCGGCAGCCAACCGCCGGACCCTGCTTACTCACGAGCGCATGGGCACTGGTGTGCAGCACATCACGTGCCAGGGTCGACTTTCCGGAGCCCGATACGCCGGTCACGACGACCAGTCGACCGAGCGGAATCCGCGCATCGATACCTGCGAGATTGTGCAAATTGGCCTGTTCGATGACGAGCGCAGCCGTTTTGGCATTAACAGAACGGCGCGGCTCGCGGGCGTGTTTCAGCGGCTCGCGTAAATAGCGACCGGTGATCGAGTCCGGGTTGGCGAGCAAATCGGCAACGCGACCACGGCCGACGACCTGCCCGCCGCGCACACCGGCACCCGGCCCGAGATCGATGATATGGTCGGCGCGGCGAATGGTGTCCTCGTCATGCTCGACGACGACCAGCGTATTGTGATTCGCCGCGAGATCACTCAATGCATCGAGCAAAATACGGTTGTCGCGTGGATGCAGGCCGATGGTGGGTTCGTCGAGTACATAACAGACGCCACGCAAGTTGGAGCCGAGCTGGGCTGCGAGCCGAATACGTTGCGCCTCACCGCCCGAGAGGGTCGGGGCCGCCCGATCGAGGCCGAGATAACCCAAGCCGACGCGCTCCAGAAAACTGAGTCGGGTACGGATTTCATCAATTAGATCACGCGCAATCAAGCGTTCGCGCTTGTCGAGCTTCAGTCCCTCGAGCGCAGCCCGGGCCTCGGCAATCGGTGCACAGGTGAAGTCACCTATCGAGCGCCCCCTAAAGAGTACGTTACGCGCCACCGGATTAAGACGCTCCCCATCGCATTGACTGCAACGACCGGCCTCGCCGTCATGCCATTCGTTCCATGCAGCCTCTTCGCCGGTCTGCTCTTCATCAAAACCCGAGAGCTCAAGACCCGTACCATAGCAACCAGCACACCAACCCTGCTTGCTGTTGAACGAAAATAGTCGCGGGTCGAGTTCGGCAAAACTCGTCCCGCAGACTGGGCAGGCCCGCTTAATTGAGAACACTATCGATTTCTTTGTGCCGACCGGTAGCACTTGAACGAGACCCTTGCCGTACTGCAAGGCTTCAGCCAGTTTTATGCGCAGGTCTGCTTCGCCGCGCGCCGAAATTCCGAGGCGGGCGACCGGCAGCTCGATATCGTGTTCCTTGAAGCGATCGAGCCGTGGCCAGGGTTTTACCGGTAAGCGCTCGCCATCGACGCGCAATTCGCGATAGCCCTTGGCCGCCGCCCATTTGGCGAGATCGGTATAAAGCCCCTTACGCGCAACCACGAGCGGTGCCAACAGATCGATCGTCTTGCCTCTGAAGTCGCGAATGATGCGCGCGGCGATGGCGTCTGCCGATTGCGGTTCGATCGCAACTGCACACTGCGGGCAGTGCTGCGTACCGAGCTTCACGTACAGCAGCCGCAAAAAGTGGTAGATCTCGGTCAGCGTGGCGACCGTACTTTTGCGACCACCCCGACTCGTACGCTGCTCGATGGCCACAGTCGGCGGAATACCCCGTATCGAGTCGACCTCCGGACGCGCCGCCGGTTGCACGAATTGCCGCGCATAGGCGTTCAGCGACTCGAGATAACGCCGCTGACCCTCATTGAAAATAATGTCGAAGGCAAGCGTCGACTTGCCTGAACCCGAAACTCCGGTCAAGACCGTAAAGGCATTACGCGGAATATCGACGTCGATATTGCGCAGATTGTGCTCGCGGGCGTTGCGAACTACGATGTCATGACTGGCGCGGACGGCGGGCTCGCGAACGCGAACTGCCGCTGTAGCGCTGCTTTTGGCCATCAGTGTTGCTGCTTCGCGTATCGCTGCACCCGTATGCGAGCGCGGCTCACGAGCAATATCCGTCGGCGTGCCGCAAGCAATGATCGAGCCGCCGCGATCGCCGCCCTCTGGCCCGAGATCGATAATCCATTCCGCGGAGCGGATCACATCGAGGTTATGCTCAATGACGATCAACGAATGACCTGCATCGAGCAGCTTGCGAAACGCTGTCAGCAGCTTCGCGATATCTTCGAAGTGTAGGCCGGTGGTGGGTTCATCGAATAAAAACAGCTTGCTGTTACTTCCTGATTTGGCCGACTCTGCGAGGTGTCCGGCGAGTTTGAGGCGCTGTGCCTCGCCGCCGGAGAGCGTGGGTACCGGCTGGCCGAGCCGGAGATAATCGAGCCCCACATCTGCAAGGGGCGCGAGGCGGGCCGCGAGTTCGGGTATCTCTGCAAAAAAAATAAGCGCCTCCGTGACCGTCATCTCGAGCACATCGGCAATACTCGCCGTCCGACCAGCAGGGCCCGGGTGCCTCACCTCCAGGGTTTCGCTGCGATAGCGCGAACCGTTACAGTCGCCGCAGCGCAGATAAACGTCAGAAAGAAACTGCATCTCGACGTGTTCGAAGCCACTGCCCGTGCAGGACGGACAACGTCCAGTGCCCGAGTTGAAGCTGAAAGTTCCTGCGGTATATCCGCGCTCGCGCGATTCGGCGAGCTTTGCGAAGCGCTCGCGAACGACATCGAAGGCACCGACATAGCTCGCGGGATTCGAGCGTGCCGAGCGACCGATCGGTGTCTGGTCGACGAACATGACCTCGCTGATGCGCTCTGCGCCGCGCATTCCGGCATGTGCGCCGGCGGCTTCGGTTGGCCGACCGAGACGTTTAAGCAGCGCCGGGTGCAGCACATCTTGTATTAGTGTCGACTTACCAGAGCCTGACACGCCCGTCACGCATACCAGTCGTTGCAGAGGAAAGCGGACATCGATGTTTTTGAGGTTGTGCTGCGTGGCGCCCAGCAACTCCAGAAAATTGTCAGCCGCTTTGCTGTCCGTAGTTTTCACAGTTTCGGCGGGCCTTGGCGGGGATAATGCGACGCGCCGCCGACCACTGAGATAAGTACCCGTCAAAGATTCTGTAGTCGCACATACGGCGCTAGGCGTACCCCAGGCGACAATATTTCCACCGTGCTCGCCGGCGCCCGGACCCATATCGAGCAGTCGATCGGCCTGCAGCATGATCTGCGGATCATGTTCGACCACGAGCAGCGAGTTGCCGGCATCGCGCAGACGATGCATTACGCTGATCACCCGCTGCATGTCGCGCGGATGCAGCCCGATAGACGGCTCATCGAGCACGAATAAGGTATTCACCAAGGAAGTGCCGAGCGCCGTCGTGAGGTTGATGCGCTGTACCTCGCCACCAGAGAGAGTGCGTGACTGTCTGTCGAGCGTGAGATAGCCGAGTCCGACTTCACAAAGATAGCGATAACGCCCGCGAATCTCCGCAAGCAACAGCTCCGTGGCCTCGTCCAGCGTACCTGGTAACCGCAGCGCATCAAAGAATTTCCGACCATGCTCGATTGGTAGCAGCATCAGATCGTGTATACACAGCCCGGGGAGATCGTTGAGCGTCGGTCGAGTCCACTCGGTTCCGCAGGGTAAAAATCGCTCGCGATTGCCGAGTGCCGAGCAGGCGAGCTCGTAATTACCTAGCCGCCACAACAACGATTCGGGCGCGAGTCTCGCGCCGTCGCAGGTGGTGCAGGGTGTATAAGCGCGATATTTCGAGAGCAGCACGCGGATGTGCATTTTGTAGGCTTTGGTCTCAAGCCAGGTAAAGAATCGCTTGACGCCATACCAGACATTTTTTGCCCACTTGCCTTCGCCTTCGATCACCCACTCGCGCTGTGTCTCGGTTAGTGCGCGCCAAGGTACATTCAGCGGAATACCGCGCTTGCGCGCCATGCGCTCGAGATCGTCCTGACACTCGCTGTAGGCCTCGGTTTGCCACGGACGGATTGCCCCATCCTCTAAAGTTTTGGAGTGATCGGGAATGACGAGCCCATAATCGACACCAATGATGCGACCAAAGCCGCGACAAGCCTCGCAGGCGCCCACCGGAGAATTGAACGAGAAGCTGCTAGGCGTGGCTTCGCGATAGCCGATATCGCATCGCGCACAGTGCAGTTCGCTGGAATAGCGCCAGGTGTCTACGGGCTCATCTTCGGTCGCACTACCGAGGGCGTGGACATGCAAATGACCGCGACCGACGCGCAGCGCTGCTTCCAGCGACTCGGCGATGCGCGCCGGATCGGCAGTGCCGAGGCGCAGACGATCTTGCACGACTTCGATCGACTGCTTGCTGCGCGCACGAAAGCGCGTATAGCCCTGCTTCTCGAGCAGGTCTAAAACTTCGGTATCCTCGAAACTCTTCGGGATCTTGACTTCGAAGCAAATCAGCACGCGCGGGTCAGCTGCGGCAGCAGCGCGGCGCAGCAGGTCGCTGCGAATGCTCTCGGATGAGTCCCGGCGTACCAAATCTCCGCAGCGTTGACAATGCAGATGCGCACCACGCGCAAACAGCAGCTTCAGATGATCGTTGAGCTCGGTCATCGTACCCACAGTCGAACGCGAGGTCCGTACCGGATTCGTCTGATCGATGGCGATGGCTGGCGGAATACCCTCGATACGATCGACCGCAGGTTTATCCATTCGATCGAGGAACTGACGTGCGTAGGGCGAGAAGGTCTCGACGTAACGCCGCTGACCCTCGGCGTAAAGCGTGTCGAACACCAGCGAAGATTTCCCCGACCCCGAGACGCCAGTGACCACCACGAGCTCGCCGGTCGGAATCTCGAGATCGAGATTTTTCAGATTGTTTTGGCGAGCGCCGCGAACGACGATCGCCTCATGGCCGGAATCGCGCATGAGTGAAGTGGGAGAGGCTGCCGGGGGAGGCTCCATCGTAGCTTTTTGTTAGGCTCGCGGGAACAGCCTTGCAACCGGGGGAGACACCATGAGCCAACCTGTCGATCATCACAACGACTCGAACGGATTGACTCGCCGCGATCTGTTGGGCGGCGCCGTCGGGCTTTCCGGGGCTGCCGGGCTCGCCTCTGTGGCCTGTGCTACACCTGCTGCGACCTCGCCTGGTGTTGCTGCGGCGGTCATCGGCGCTGACGGCCGCTACCCGACGGTCCCGCTCGCTCAGCCGATCGTGCGGCTCGGCTTGGTGCAAACCCGCATCCGCATGCTCGAAGCCGATGCCATCGAACGCATCCGGAAGGAAAACCTCAACTACATGCTCGAGTGGATCGACCGTGCGCAGTCCGAGCGTCGACACGACGCACTCTTGTTCCATGAATTACCCTTGACCGGCCTGTCGTTCTCCTGGTCGCGACCTATGGTGCTCAAGGGCTGTATCGAGATCCCGGGCCCTGAGACTGAGGCCATTGCCGGCAAGGCCAAGCAGTACGACTGCTACATAATCTTTGGTGCCTATATCGTCGACAAAGATTGGCCCAATCACTTTATGTCAGCGACCACGATTATTGGCCCCGATGGCAACATCGTCGACAGTCAATGGAAAGCGCGCAATATTATGGGCGCCTTCGGCAACAACGAGCTCATGACCACTACCATCTTCAACGTACTCGATCGCTATGTCGAAATGTATGGTTGGGATCGAGTGATTCCGGTGGCGCGCACGCCGCTCGGCAATATTGCGACCTCAACCGTGCAACTCGAGCCTGAGCTCTATCGCGCTTTCGGCATGAAGGGTGCCGAGATCGTACTGCGCACAGCCACGGGACGTTACCGACTCGCTGATGTTCAGGGCGCCTCGCTGCACAACGGTTATTGGTCGGCAATGGTCAACAACGCGTATCTGCCCGACGATCCGCAAGGCCTACGACGCTACTGGAGAGACGGCGATTGGACGAAACCGATCGCCGATACCACTACCGTGCTCTCCACGGTGATCGATCCGCAGGGCAATCTGGTCGCGCAGACCAAAGATCCGACCGAGCAAGTGCTCAGCATCGAAATTCCGATCGCTGCGCACCGCGAAAAAATACGTCAACCTGTCATGCATAAAGAACTTTACGATCGCGTATGGCAGGCCTATCAAGGCAAATACCCGCCGAATGCCTTCCTGCAGCAGCAGCCGAATTCCCTGACGGAGTCGGCTATGCAGATAAATGCCAAAACGCGCTGGAAGCCCTGATTTCATTGTCCGTCTCCACTCTGTAGTCGCGCTTAGGCAAATGACCAACCAGCGGAACTAGTTACGGCCACGACGCGGATTGCCCGACCTCTATTCCGTGCCCTCGGCCGTGAAGCCATGCAACGTCGCAGTTATGAGAGAGCTGCATATCGCAATCGTCGGTGCGGGTATCGCCGGACTCGTTGCCGCGCGTGCACTGCAGCAATTCGGATTTCGCCCTGCGGTCTACGAGCAGGCTTCCG
>VGTW01000046.1 GCA_016874555.1 Gammaproteobacteria bacterium
CCGTTCGCCGCTCGCCGCCAGGATTGCTCCCGCGCTGCCGCTCGACTTGCATGTGTTAAGCACGCCGCCAGCGTTCAATCTGAGCCAGGATCAAACTCTTCACTTGAAGATTTTGAGCTTCAAACATAAAGAGTAATCAAATTAGGCCCATTGCTGGACAAGAATTTAGTTACTCGGTCTTTTGCACCCAATGGATACATCGACGCGAGTCCCCACACAAATTACCTGCCAAATTGTTAAAAAGCGCTTGTGTCGCGGGGACAACGAAGGGGCGGGAAGTATAGCCACGTGGCCTTCCCCGTCAACCTGAATTTCAGCCGTGCGGCGCTGCCGATTATTGCGAGGAGCGCTCGTGAATTAGGAGGCTCTATTGTAGGCGGGGGCTGCGCCCTGTCAACGGACTGAACCAATTGCTATAGAAAGCCCTCAAGCTACTGAATTACCTTGGTTTTTCGATCTTAACGATCTTAACGCGGGCAAAACGCCGGGCCCCGATCTGCAGGGTGTGCTCGGACCCTACCGATAGGCGGCGAGCGCGGTCCTGAACCTTCTCGCCATCGATCCGTACGGCCCCCTCGGCAAGCTTGCGGACCGCCTCGGAGTTGCTGGCGGCTAACCCGGTCGCCTTCAAGGCGGCCACCAAACCTTCGCCGCCGGCGTCGACCGCCGCCAGGACCTGCAGCGGCAGGTCTGTGGGCAAAGATTTCTGCGAGAACCGAGCAATGAATTCGGCCTGGGCCTGCTCAGCCGCCGCAGCCCCATGAAATCGCCCGACCAACTCGCGCGCCAGTTCGAATTTGACGTCGCGCGGGTTGCGGCCGTCGGCGATGGCGGCCCGCAACACCGCGATATCGCCGAGCGAACGGAACGACAGTAGCTCGAAGTAGCGCCACATGAGCTCGTCGCTGATCGACATAATCTTACCGAACTGAGCGTCTGGCGCCTCAGCAATGCCGACGTAATTGCCGAGGGACTTAGACATTTTGTTGACGCCGTCGAGCCCCTCGAGCAGCGGCATCGTAAGCACACACTGCGGTTCTTGTCCGTAGGATTCTTGCAGCTGACGACCGACCAGCAAATTGAATTTTTGATCGGTACCACCAAGCTCGACATCAGCCTTGAGCGCGACGGAGTCGTAGCCCTGAGCAAGCGGGTAAAAAAATTCGTGTACCGAGATTGGCTGATTGGACTTGTAGCGCTTAGCGAAATCGTCCCGCTCGAGCATGCGGGCAACTGTGTATTGCGCTGCAACTTCAACGAACTTGGGCAGCGGCATGTTACTCAGCCACCTCGAGTTGAATTCGATGAGGGTGCGCGAGGGATCGAGGATCTTGAAGATCTGTTCTTGATAAGTGCGGGCGTTGGTCTGTACATCTTCGGGAGTGAGACGCGGCCGCGTCGCATTACGCCCCGTTGGATCGCCGATGAGACCGGTGAAATCGCCGATGAGAAAAATGACCTCGTGGCCGAACTGTTGGAACTGGCGCAATTTATTGATGAGTACGGTGTGCCCGAGGTGTAAATCGGGTGCGGTCGGATCGAAACCCGCCTTGATCCGCAGCGGTTTGCCGCGCGCCAATTTTTTATGCAACTCGGCTTCGAGCAGCAGCTCGACGCTGCCGCGGCGGATTTCTTCGAGTTGTTGCTGCATACTCACCATATTGCTGCAATACCCCTGTCGTCGACCCGAGAGCAGATGATGGGTTGACCATGCCTTCAGCGGCAGGTATTTTTCGCGGTTCCCGTTGCGGCGAAGTGTAGTCCATGACGTTGGAAATTGGCTCTAAAAATGCCGTCATGTCGCTGCTCAAGGCCCGTTGGCTGCAGTGCGCCGCGGTAGCTGTGCTCGCCCTAACGTGGTGGCGTGGCGAGGGTTGGCTCAGCGATCTGCACCGACTCGACGAAGCCGCCATCGTCGAACGCATCAGCGCAGAAGCGGAGGCCGCCAAGCAAGCCGCTCTGTTGCCGCTCACCGTTGACGTGATCGTCGGCGCCAACGACACGCTGGAAGTCATATTCCGCAAGCTCAAACTTTCCGTGAGTGATCTGGCCTCGCTGCGCGCGCTGCCCGATCTGCGCCGCAGTCTCGATCGGCTCTATCCGGGTGAGCTGCTGAGGTTCGGCGTTCGCGACCGCGAGCTCGTCAGCCTGGAGCGCCAGCTTAGCCCCAGCGAAACGCTGCAGGTCACGCGCGAAGCCGACGGTTTTGAAAGGGAGGTGATCGTCAATCCTCTCGAGCGCACGGTACGCGTCGGCGAGGCAACCATCCGTAATTCACTGTTTCAGGCGGCGGGCGACGCAGGCCTCAGCGACTCGCTGGCCCTGCGTATCGCCGATATTTTTCGATGGGATATCGACTTTGTTCTCGATGTCCAGCCCGGCGACCGTTTTCGCATTGTTTACGAAGAACTGAGCCAGGATGGAACACCATTTACAGAGGGCAATGTGCTCGCGGTCGAGTTCGTCAATCGAGGCACCGTCTATCGCGCGATTCGTTTTGCGCACGGCGAGGTCATTGGCGACACCGCGATGCAAGGCGGCTCTACGCTGCTAAACGAAGGTGATTTTGGTTACTACACGCCGGATGGCAAGAGTCTGCGTAAGGCATTCCTCCGCGCACCGCTCGAGTTCACGCGCATCAGTTCGCGGTTCAACATGTTTCGGCGCCATCCGGTACTCAACCGGATTCGCGCGCACCGGGGGGTCGACTACGCGGCGCCGATCGGCACGCCCATCAAGGCGGCCGGCGAGGGTCGGGTGCGCTTCATCGGCAATAAGGGCGGCTATGGCAAGGTCATAGAAATCCAGCACGCTAATGAAGTTCGTACGCTCTACGGTCATCTGTCGCGCTTCGCGCGCGGCCTTCGACAGGGCGAGCGGGTTCGGCAGGGTGAGATCATCGGTTTTGTCGGAATGACGGGGCTCGCTAACGGGCCACACCTGCACTATGAATATCTACTGCGCGGCGTCCACAAAGATCCACAAAAAGTCGCTCTGCCCAATGATCGACCGATCTCGGCGAGCCGCATGGGCGACTTCAAAACCCACGCGGCGTCACTGTTGGCGAGTCTCGAGAGCGGGCAAGTGGGCTCCGCGCTGCTAGCTACGGCGGTCACCCCGACCAGCACCGGCGCCGCCGGGCGCTGAGCTCAGCGGCCGCAGGCGGCGGTCCGCAGTGGGGGCCTCAGGTTCAGGGTGGGGCGCGCGGCTTGTAACAAATCGCCGGCCCAGTCGTGGTGTACTAGCCGACATGGATGCGCCTCTGGCAAAGGTAACCGAGCCCCCGCCGCCGTTCATCAACCGCGAACTTTCGCTGCTCGAATTCAATCAGCGCGTACTCGCGCAAGCGTTCGATCCGCAAGTACCACTGCTCGAGCGACTGGGTTTTCTTTGTATCTCGTCGAACAATCTCGACGAATTCTTCGAAATCCGGGTGGCGGGTATCAAGCAAATGCAGGAGAGCTCACCTGCCGCGCTGAGCGCGGATGGTCTGACGCCTGCTGGCCAACTCGCCGTCATTCACCACCGCGCAACTCGTCTGGTCGCCGAGCAATACTCCTGCCTCAGCAAGGTACTGCTGCCGGCACTACACAAGGCCGGCGTCGTACTCGTGCCGCGCGGCAAATGGCCGAAGGCAAACCGCGACTGGCTGGCCGATTATTTTAAAAAGGAAATTGAGCCGGTTCTGTCACCGCTGGCGCTCGATCCATCGCGACCCTTTCCGCGGATTCAGAACAAGAGCCTGAACTTCGTGGTCCGCTTGCACGGCGAGGATGCCTTCGGTCGCGAAGCAACGCTAGCGATTGTGCAAGCGCCGCGCTCGCTGCCACGCGTCGTGCCACTGCCCACCGATGGCAGTGGCGCCCAGCACTTCGTGCTGCTGTCGACCATCATCGAAGAATTCGTATCGTGTCTCTTCGAGGGTATGGAGATACTTGCGTGTCATCAATTTCGTGTAACCCGCAACAGTGATTTATTTATTGACGAGGAAGAAGCCGACGATCTACGCCGGGCTCTCGAGGGTGAGCTCGCGCATCGTCGTTACGGATCTGCCGTACGACTCGAGACCGCAACGGACTGCCCGAAAGATCTGGTCGATTTTCTTGCCAAGCAGTTCGGTATTGGGCCCCTGGATATCTATGCGGTGCCCTCACCGGTGAATCTACACCGACTATCAGCACTATACGATTTGGTCAAACGCAGCGAACTCAAATATCGGGTGTTTCGACCCAGCCTGCCGCGGCGCCGTAACGAAGGGCAGGACATGTTCGCGGCGATCCGGCAAAGCGACTTGCTGCTGCATCACCCCTTTCAGTCGTTTACGCCCGTGATCGACCTGCTGCGACAAGCGGCTACCGACCCCAAAGTATTGGCAATCAAGCAAACCCTGTATCGCACGGGTGCCGATTCGGAGATCGTCGATTCCCTCGTCAAGGCGGCGCAGGCCGACAAAGACGTGACTGTGGTGATCGAGTTGCGCGCCCGGTTCGACGAAGAGGCAAACATCGAGCTGTCAGACCGGCTGCAGCGTGCAGGTGCACATGTGATGTACGGCGTGGTCGGCTACAAGACGCACGCCAAGCTTGCGATGGTGGTGCGTCGCGAGCGCAGCGGCATCCGTCGTTACTGCCATCTCGGCACCGGCAACTATCACTCGAAAACGTCGTGTACGTACACCGACTATGGTCTTTTCACCTGCGATCCAGAGATCGGCCAGGACGTACATGAAGTCTTCCTGCAGTTGACTAGTTTGAAGCGCACCCCGCGCTTATCGTGCTTGCTGCACTCCCCCTTCGAAATGCACCGTGCGATGCTTGCCAAACTCGAACGCGAGATCGCGCACGCTGCGGCCGGAAAACCTGCCCGAGTGATCCTGAAAATAAATTCTTTGGTCGAACGGGAATCGATTGTTGCACTCTATCGCGCGTCACAAGCCGGGGTACGCGTAGATCTGATCGTTCGCGGCATCTGCGCATTACGTCCGGGAGTGCCCGGCCAATCAGAAAATATTCGGGTGCGCTCGATCATCGGTCGCTTTCTCGAGCACTCGCGCGTGTTCTGGTTTGCCAATGGTGGTCAAACCGAGATTTTCTGCAGTAGCGCCGACTGGATGGAGCGCAACTTTTTCCGTCGCGTGGAGATCGCGTTTCCGATTCGCCGCGAAAAGTACAAGCGACGAATCCTCAAAGATCTCGAGATCTATCTCAACGACGACATGCAGGCCTGGGAGCTCAATTCTGTCGGGCACTACCTGCGCCGATCGCCCGGCAAGGACGGCGGCGTGTGCGCGCAAACCCGCCTGCTCGACAGTTATACGGCCGGCAGACCTCTCGAAGAATAAATGCGCAGACGAAAATCGACTGCCTTGAGCAGATCGATTTCCTGGCTCAAATCGGCCACTGTCAGCGGATGATCGCGCAACCAGCGCACCGGAAAACGTACCTCGAGCACGTTGCGGGCGCGTGGGATGAGCGCAAGCTCTGGTAGCGGCGCGCGACCACGGGCGCGATGCAGCAATACGGCGATGCGCAGCAGCACAATCATCTGCAGGATGCGACGATCCCAAGGTGGCAGAAGTTTATCGAATCCTTCGACACCCAGCTTGCGTCGATGTCCGCCGACTAAGCGCGCAAGCAAGCGCTGCTCCTCGCGGGGGAATCCGGGCATGTCGCCATTTTCCAGCAGGTAAGCGCCGTGCTGGTGGTAGCGCGAGTGCGACACATCGAGACCGATCTCGTGCAAGCGAGCTGCCCAAGCGAGCAGTTGCTCGGCGAGCGGGTCATCGAACTGCCAGGCTGCCGAAACCTGGGCAAGAAAGCCACCAACGGTACTTTCGACGCGCATCGCTTGATCGACTTCGACGTGGTACCGCGCCTGCATCGCACGTACGGTGCGCTCACGGGCGTCCTCGCGGGTAAGGCGTCCGACGAGGTCGTACAACAGACCGTCGCGCATCGCGCCGTCGGAAACCTCCATCCGTTCGATGCCGAGACTCTCGAAGATTTCGGCGAGGATGGCGAGACCGCCGGGAAATACGAGTCGACGGTCTTCACTCAAAGATTCGAGACCGATATCGCGCACGTGCTCGGCGCGCAGCGTTACGTCGATGAGCCCCTCGACACCTTCGGGGATGATGGCCTGCGCCGCCGGATCGAGCTCGCGAATGGCATCGATCACCGATTTGACGGTGCCCGAACTGCCAATGGCGCCTTGCCAGCCAATCTTGCGATAGGCGTCTTCGATAGGCTTGAGCTCACTGCGCACGGCGACGCGCGCACGGGCGAGACGTTTTGAAGTGAGTCGACCCCCGGCGAAGAAACGCTCGCTCATGGTGACGCAGCCGAGCTCCGTGCTCGCGAGGCGGATCGGGGTCAGCGCCTCACCAATGATGAGCTCGGTGCTACCACCGCCGATATCGACCACGAGTCGTCGACCTTCGGCGAGCGGCGAGGTATGGGCAACACCAGAATAAATGAGTCGGGCTTCCTCGAGTCCAGAAACGATTTCGATCGGGGCCCCGAGTGCGGTCCGCGCTTTTTCGAGAAACGCTTGCTTACGGTGCGCACGGCGTAGGGTGTTGGTACCGACGACGCGCAATTTGTCAGGATGGATTTCGCGCAGACGTTGCCCAAACCGCTCGAGACAGGCGAGCGCGCGGGCAGCGATATCACGGTCGATTCGCCCCTCGGCATCAAGTCCGGAGCCCAGTCGAACGCTCTCGCGCAGTCGATCGATGACAGTCAGCTGCCCGTGTATGTACCGAGCGACCACCATATGAAAACTGTTGGATCCGAGATCGACCGCCGCGAGCAGTTCTGGCACTGCTCTGCCGTTACCCCGACTCACTCCCCGCGCGGGGACGGGATCAGGCCGTGAACGAGGAGCCGCAACCACAGGTGGTGGTCGCGTTCGGATTACGAATAACGAACTGCGCGCCGTCGAGACCTTCTTTGTAGTCGATCTCGGCCCCGGACAAATATTGCAGACTCATCGGGTCGACCAATAATTTGACCCCGAGGTTCTCGACCATGGTGTCGCCGTCTTGCAGTTGCTCGTCGAATTCGAAGCCATACTGCAAGCCCGAGCAACCGCCCCCCTGTACGAATACGCGCAGCATCAGGCTGGCGTTGCCCTCACCCTCGATCAAAGAACTCACCTTGCGCGCCGCCGATTCGGTGAACACCAAGGCCGGCGGCATATCCAGGGGCAGATCTTCAACAACAGTACTCATGACGGCTTCCTCGAATAATTCGGGGTGCGCAGGTCGCGCATGCTAATTGCGACCCTGTCGCTGGTCAAAGGGACGCAACACGTTGTCGGCGCGTGCCTCGGTCGCCGAAGGCGGAGCGAGCGCCGCCGCGGGGGCGCCGGTCGCGAGCGGCATTAACCGCCCCTCAATACGGGCGCCCAAGGCCATCTCGATCACACCATAACTCACATCGCCGGTGACGCGGGCCTTGGCACCGAGAATGACCCGCTGCGCCCCGCGCACGTTCCCGATCACCTCGCCATTAATTACGGCGATCGCGACCTCGACGTTACCCTTGATCTGCCCCGGCTCGCCGATCCACAGCGTGGCGGGCATGGAACCGTCGACGCCGTGGACGTGCCCATGCAGTGCACCGTCAACGTGCACGCCGCCGCTGAATTCAAGGTCGCCACGCAACTGCGTCCCGCGACCGATCAGGCTGTCGATGCGGGCCGGCAAACGCGGGGCCTTGCGGCGTCCGAACATGATGACTCCCCTCAGGGTGGCCAGAGCGCCGATTGAACCACGGGTCGCATCGCCTTGTCAGCCGGACGAATCTCCACCGTCAGCCGGTCGGGGGTGACCCCGGACGGCACCACGAGTTCGCGCTCCACGTTCTCGAAGTAGCGAAAACTATACGCCGTTTCGAACAGCGGGTAGCGTACGGCGCGTCCAGCGCGGGCACCCTCAAGGGTCACGGTCACCATGCCCGAAACCACCCCCTGGGGATTGCCAGGCTGCACCATCGACAGGCGCAGCAACGGCGTCGAGCCGGCCCGCGAGTCGTCGATGCGCAGGGTCCGGATGGCAATATTGGCAGGCGCCTCGGCGGTCGCGACAATGCCTTTGTAGAACTCGAGCTGCTGGCGCTGACGGGCCACCTCGGCCTGCAGCTCGCCGATGCTCCGCGCCAATTCTTGCCGCTCACGATCTTGGGCCACTTTTAGGATATCGAGCTCGGCAACCTGCCTGCGCAGATCGCCGATGGTCACATCGCGTTCGCTAATCGCGCGGCGCAAGGTCGCCATGCTGCTCATCGGATTGGTGACGCCAATTCCGATCCCGGAACGCCCGAGCTGGAAAAGCCCCCAGCCAAGAAGCACTAGCACCACCGTGCCGAGCACCAAAAAAACCCGTAGGCGTGAAGGCCCAATGCCGCGGATGACGATGAACGTCTGATCCAGGAGGGGCTGATCTGTATTCACGAGCCCGCCATCTCGTCCCACCATACGGGATAAGGGGGCAAACCGTCGGGGAACGCAAATTGCCCGAGTTCATGCAGCGCTCGGCGATACACAGGCCGTTTGAACTGAATGACCTCCCGGACAGGCTCCCACCAGTCCGACCAGCGCCAACCGCAGAATTCAGGTTCGTCGGTCTGATCGAAGCGCACCGGCGGTTCCGCGGCGAGACTCTCCAACAAATACCAACGCTGCTTTTGCCCGATGCAGAGCGGCAACTGATCGCGGCGCTGATAGCGCGCCGGCAAACGATAACGCAACCAGCGCCGGGTGACGCCGACGATGCGCACGTCGTCGGGCGCAAGGCCGATTTCTTCAGCAAGCTCGCGGAACATGCCCTGCTCCACCGATTCATCGATACGCAGGCCGCCCTGCGGAAACTGCCAGCCTTTCCCGCCCACGCGTTTGCCCAAAAAAACTCGACCATCCGCCTGCATCAGCACGATGCCGACGTTGGCGCGAAAACCGTCACGATCGATGAGGTTGGTCATTACGGTGTGTGGCTCTCAGGCGCGACGCCCCGTCATCGTTTTACGATCCTCTAGATACTCGCGACCGCGCTCCATCAGCGCGGTGAAAGCGCCGGCATCGCGCGAGAGCACCGTCCGTCGCAGAGTCTCGACAGCCTTGGAAAGTGCCTCCAAAGATTCGGCACCGTAATCATTGAGCGCCTGGATTTCATAGTAGAGCTGGGGGCTTTCCTCGGCGACGCGGCTCGCCACATCGAGCTGGGCGTCAAACGTAGTACTCGAAAGCTTGGCGAGCCGCGGCGCCGCCTCGCCACTCTCGGCGAGTGCAGTGAAAAAAGAAATGTTGAGTGCGTGCGAAAGCCCTAGCACGTAGGCAATCAGGCGATCATGCTCGTCGAGCGACATCACCACCTGCTCAACCATTGTTGGCGCAAATAGTTCGCGCGCCTTGGCGAGCGCTTCTTCGTGACCGAGATCGACGAAAATGACGTGTCGACCCGCAAGCAGTTCGGTGTCGGGACCAAACATCGGGTGTACCGAGGTCACGCGACAGCCGTGCGACTTGAGCGCCATCAAGCCGCCGCGCAGCGGCGACTTCAAAGAACCCACGTCAAAGATTATACCGCCCGGTCTACGCATCGCGAGCTCGCGCAGGACGGCGTCGGTTTGGCCAAGCGGCGTGGCGACGATGATGAAGTCCTGCTGCAGGCTGTCTTGCCGATAGTCGTCGACATCGCGGGTCCCCGCAGGCGCACCCGCCGGGTCGCTCACCTCGACCTGGAAACCCTGCGAGGCGAGAAAATCGACGAACCAACCGCCGAGCTTGCCCGCACCACCGATGAGGAGCGCCCGATTACCACTGCCGTGCCCCCGTGCGGTCACGCTCGAACGTTCCTGTGTCGCCAGCGAACTGCGAATGAGCATGCGCATCAAGTCTTCGGCGGTATTTGCCGGCACGCCTCGGCTCTCAGCCAAAGCTCGCGCACCCAAGATCACCTCGCGCTCGCGCCCGTAGTCGCGGGTCGGATGCCCGATCGAGCGCTTGACGCGGGCGATCTCGCCGCTCGTGTGCTGCCGGTCGGCGATCAGCTCAATGAGCTGTCGGTCGATGTCATCGAGATGTTTGCGGAGTTCTTCCAGAGTCGCCATATTCCAAGGCTCGTTTCGGGCGCATTGCCCTGCGCAACTGCGTACTATAGCCGTGCGGGTCAGGTCGCGCAGGCCGCAGACCGCACGGCAGAAGCCGATGCGTTAAGCTTCACGGGATGCCTGTCCCCGTTCAGTTTCTGCCTGATCCCCTACCGGTCGAGCCCCTGGCCGTTGCCGCCGCTTGGCTCGAACTTGCTCGATCGCGCCGCGATCAGCCGAATCCCAATGCCATGGTCGTCGCCAGTGTCGGCGCCGACGGCCAACCGTCGGCTCGCGTCGTGCTTTGCAAGGAAATCGTGGTCGATCCGGGATACATCTGCTTCCACACCAATTACGATTCACGCAAGGGCCGCGAGATCGAGGCGCACCCGCGCGTAGCCATCGTCATGCACTGGGATCACCTGTATCGTCAGCTGCGCGTCGAGGGCCGCGTAGTGCGCGCGCCTTCTGCAGAGAGTGATGCGTACTTCCATACCCGACCCTGGCAGCGTCGCGTTGGCGCCTGGGCGAGCGCGCAGAGCGCGCCCATCGGCTCGCGCGCTGAGTTGGAAGCCGCCGTCGTCGCCATTGCCCGACGCTTCGATGTGCCGGTGCCCGGCCCGGAAGATGTGCCCACCCCACCGGGACTCGGCGATCACATCCCAAGGCCACTCAACTGGGGTGGCTATCACGTGCACGCTGAGGCGGTCGAACTGTGGGTCGAGGGCGAGTCGCGCATTCACGATCGCGCGCGCTGGTCGCGCACGCTGGTCGCGAGCACTGATCCCGCGCAACCGCCGCGCATCGGCAGCGCTTGGCAGGTCACGCGACTGCAGCCCTGATCGTCGCTCGGCCATAGCCACGCGGGTCACTGGCCTTCGTCGATCGTCTTTCTCGCTCGTCGTCTTAGGCGAGTGCCTTAAGTAACTTGTCGTGCAAGGCGCCGTTGCTGGCAAGCACCGTGGTGGTCAACAGATTGACGGCAGCGCCGTCCAAGTCGGTGAAGCGGCCACCCGCCTCTTCGACGATGACTGTTAGTGCGGCGATATCGAGAATATTGACGTCGGACTCTATCACCCCATCGAGCGCGCCACGCGCTAGCAGGTGGTAGTGCACGAAATCGCCGTAGCCACGCATGCGATTGACCCGCCTCACGAGCTCGCCATAGCGCGCCCAGCGCGGCCCCGAAGCAAGCGTTTTCAAATTACCGCTCGAAACAATCGCCGCCTCGATACGATCGATACCGCTCACGCGGATACGCTGCTCGCCAAGCCACGCGCCCTCGCCCCGCTCTGCCCACGCAAATTCTCCGTAAGCCGGTGCCGATGACACGCCGAGTACCATTCGACCGCCGCGCTGCAAGGCAATTTGCGTCGAGAAAAAAGGGCATTCGCGCACGAAAGATTTGGTGCCATCGATCGGATCGACGAGCCAGATGCTCTCGGCACCCATGGCGTGCTGACCGGTTTCCTCACCGAAAAAACCAAAGCTAGGAAAATGCCACGATAACACCTCGCGAATGACTTCCTCGGCTTTCACGTCGGCCTCGGTGACCGGCGATTTGTCGGCTTTGGTGATGACCGTGAGGTTACGTTGATAGTGCTCGCGAATCACGCGGGCTGCGGCTTCGGCGGCTTCGATGGCGGCCTTAAGTTCGGCGGATGGCACGAATTGCCCTCGGGATCAGTGATGTCGTAGTGGTATCTTAAACGGCATGGGAAACAGGCTTAGCAAGATCTATACGAGAACCGGCGACGATGGCTCCACGGGGCTGGGCGATGGCAGCCGCGTGCGCAAGGCCGATGCCCGCGTCGAGGCCTATGGCACAGTGGACGAGGCAAACAGCGCTGTAGGCATGATTCTCGCGGTCCCAGGGGTGCCCGCAGCGATCGCCGAGTGTTTGATCGCGGTTCAGCACGATCTGTTCGATCTCGGCGGTGAGCTCTGTATTCCGGGCATGACGCTCATCCAGCCGGAGCAGATCGAGCGACTCGAGGCGCAACTCGATGGCTTCAATGATTCGCTGCCGCCGCTCAAGGAATTCATCCTGCCGGGCGGAGGACCGGCTGCAGCCGCCTGTCATCTCGCACGCACCATAGTCAGGCGCGCCGAGCGGCGCGTGTGGGCGCTGTCGACGGAAGCCGCGCTGAGCAGGGACGCCGCCCGTTATCTTAACCGGCTTTCCGACCTCCTATTCGTGATCGCGCGTGTACTGGCGCGCCACGAAAATGGCAGTGAGGTGGTCTGGGATCGCGATCGGCGCAGCGCATCCTGACTCAATCTTTGCTGGCGAGCGCGCGCTCGTCGACCTCACCGCGGATCTGCGTACCGATCAAAATCGACAGCAAGAGCGCACACGCCAGACCGATGAACGGCACCTGGTAGCTGCCGTAGGCGTCGAATAACTTGCCGGTGATCCAACTGCCAAGACCCACGCCGATCGACTCCATGAAGCTTATCGAACCATTGATGCGTCCGACCTCGCGCAAACCGAAATTATTGACCGCCAGCATGTTGTAGAGCGTGAATAGGCCACCCCAGCCGAGGCCGATCACCACTGCCGAGATCACCACCCATTCGCGCTTCATGCTCGCGAGACCGACGAGACCGACGAACATGATCACGAGACAGGTCATGAATACTTTATGTCGATCAATACGATCGGCGATCGCACCGTTAGCCAGCTTGGCGACCATCGCCACGAGGCTGAATAGAAATAACTGCAGTCCCGCTTCTTTGAGCGTGAAGCCGAACCCCTTGTTGAGATGCAGCACATAGTGCTGCACAAACGAGAAGATCGCGTAGTAACTCAGGAATCCGGACAAGCCGATCGCCCAGAACGTCCGCGTGCGGATCGCCTGCTGAAAAGTTAGGCCGTGCTGCTTGAGATCGCCCAGCGCTTCGTTTTGACCGACGGCTTTATAGCCTGCCTGAGCGGGCGTACCGCGAATGACGAGCACGATCAACGCCAGCAGGATAATCGGCATCAGCGCGTTGTAGAGATAGGCCTGTCGCCAGCCGAAGGCCTCGATCAGGTACGGGTTGACGAAGGGCAGCACAGCGCTACCGAGGCTGGTACCGACAAGTGCGATGCCGATCGCCAGCCCGCGGTATCTCACAAACCAGCTCGAAACGAGATAAATCACAGTCATCGAGCCCGCCGTCGACAGGGCGAGCGAGAACATCAAATGAATTAGGTAAACCTGCTTGAGGGCGACGCCCATCCAGTTCTCGACGTAGAGCCAAAGGCCGAGCGCGGCTAGCGCGAGCGCAATGAGCATGGCAGCCGTGCGTCCAAGCCCAGGCGCGAGCGAACCGAGCGCCACCACGATGACGCTCGCCAAACCCAGCGCCGTGACTACGGCAATAGCTTCGATTACGGGCACCGGGCCGCCGTTGGCAATCATACTGTAGCCGACATAGCCAAGCGTCAGCAGACCGCAACCGGTCATCAATAAATAACGCGGATTGACCCGATCGATTAGTATACCGACGAAGGGCGAAATGGTTGCCGTCAGCGCAAAATTCAGAAAGTCGCGAAATTTGAAATCGCCGCGTGACCAGCCAAATTCATCGAGCAGCGACGGATCGAAGATGGTGATGCCGGTGGCGGTCATGCCATTCGACAAAAAAAGCGCGAGCATGCCCATGACGGCCACGGCCCACGGGTAGTATTTGGGCGCTTCGCGCCCGACAGTATGCTGGTCCATGGTACGTGCGCCCCCTGCAATCGACCCCAGCGATTCATGATACACGGCACACCCTCGCCAGCGCTGCGATCGTGCGAAAATGCGGGTCATGAGCCCCTACTCGAATGCCGGCCTGCGCGCACTCGATCTCGCGCACGTTTGGCACCCCTGCACTCAAATGAAGGATCACGAGTCGACGATGCCGCTCGTGCCCATCCGCTCGGCTGCCGGCGTCTGGCTCGAAGATCACGACGGGCATCGTTACCTCGATGCCATCAGTTCGTGGTGGGTCAATTTATGGGGACATGCCCATCCGCGAATCAACGCAGCGGTGCAGGAGCAATTGCACCGACTGCCGCACGTGATGTTTGCCGGCTTCACCCACGAATCGGCTGCACGCCTCGCTGCGGAACTCACGGCGCTGGCACCCGCAGGACTCACTCGTTGTTTCTTTGCCGATAGCGGCTCGGCCTCAATCGAGGTCGCGGTGAAGATGAGTTTTCACTACTGGCAAAACGTCGGCCGTGCCGGAAAGGCGCGCTTCGTCACACTCGCTAACAGCTATCACGGCGAAACTTTGGGCGCGCTAGCCGTTGGCAGTGTCGAGCTCTACAAGGCGATCTACCGGCCGCTGCTCATGGACGTGATCACCGTCGCCTCACCCGATGCCGCTAGCGGTGAGCCGGGCGAGACAGTTGCCGAAGTCGTGCGACGTCGTGCGGCAGAGCTCGAAGCCGTGCTCGCCGAGCAGGCCGACAGCATCGCGGCCGTGATTCTCGAGCCGCTGGTGCAATGCGCAGGCAATATGCGCATGTACGATCCGCTGTATCTGCGACTCGTACGCGAGGCCTGCGATCGCCATGCGGTGCATCTGATCGCCGATGAAATCGCCGTCGGTTTTGGTCGTACCGGGACATTCTTCGCCTGCGAGCAGGCCGACATCACCCCTGATTTTCTTTGTTTGTCGAAGGGACTCACCGCAGGCTATCTGCCGATGTCGGTGGTACTGACTCGCGAGTCTATCTATGCGGCTTTTTATGACGAATACGTCAAGCTCAACGCTTTTCTGCATTCGCACAGCTACTCGGGAAATCCGCTTGCCTGCGCAGCG
>VGTW01000047.1 GCA_016874555.1 Gammaproteobacteria bacterium
CACTCCATCAACGAAATACGACGCGTTGGCCGCGCCGAGGATATTCGACTGGCCGCGAATAGTTGGACGCTCTAGTGGACTGCGTCCAAATGAGGCCACATTCGAGAAACCCGGGGTAAAGAGAGCAAGATCGCGCGAGTCTTTAATGCCGAGTTCGGCGATTTGCGTGGCCGTGACAGCGGTCACCGTCAGCGGCACGTCTTGCAGCGATTCCTCGCGCTTACGTGCCGTCACCACAATTTCTTCGAGGGCAAGGTCATCGGCCGCATTGGCGCCTTGTTGGGCGGCGGCTTGGCTCGACAGTACGCTGGCGGTCGCAATCGCGATGCTCAGGGCGGGATAGCTAAGTCTCGTCTTTCTCATTCGGCGTCCTCTTGAAGTGTTAGTCGATTTTTTGCTGCTGTATTGCGAACTACATTACGATCTAACGTTCTATAACTATAACGAATTTTCGTGCACAATGCATAGCACCAATATTACGACGTCTGGATCCAGTTCATGAGCGACCTTCGGTCATTCCTTGCCGAGCACGCCGAAGCGGTCTGGGAGCTCCCTAACCCGGTCTCGCCTCGCCATGATTTGACTGCGCTGCAGCATGTGCTCGATGGACAGCGTCGCTATCCCGTGGTGGTTGCACGCCAGGTCCCGAGCCTCGACGGTCAGCCGACGGCGATCCCGGTGGTCCTCAATTTGACCGCGAGTCGGGAGTTGACCGCGAAGGCGCTGGGGATTCCCGATCATCGGCAAACGGCTCAGTGGTTCGCGACCCGCACCAGGGCCTCGATCGAACCCGAGCATGTGGCCCGAGCCAACGCCCCCGTGCAGGAGATGGTCTTGCAGGGCGCCGCGGCCAGCCTGCACGACTTGCCGGTGCTGACGCAGCACGAACTTGAGCCTGGCCCGTACCTGACGGCAGCCCATGCGACGACCTATGACCCGGATTCCGGTGTTGACAATACCGCCATCCAGCGTTGCTGGGTGCAGGGCCCGCAGCGCATGACTTGGCTCCCTTATCCCGCGAGCCACAACGCACGCAACCTGCGCAAATTTCATGCGCGCGGCGAGTCGGCGCCGGTCGCCTTCTGGATCGGCCACCATCCGGCGGTCCTCCTTGGTACGCAGGCGAAGCTCAAATATCCCGAAAGTCACTGGGCAGCGGCGGGAGGTGTGCTTGGCAAACCGTTGCGGCTTGTCCCCTCAGTGCTGCATGGCGACAAAATAATGGTGCCTGCCGATGCCGAGATCGTGATCGAAGGTTTCGTACCGCCAGGCGAGCGCGTCGACGATGGCCCCTTCGGTGAGTACACAGGCTACCTCGGCGGGCGGGCGAAAGCACCTCTCGTCGATGTCCGTTGTATCACGCGACGACGCGATGCGATCTATCACGATTACGGCTCCGGCCTTACCGACATGCTGGTACCCGACAACATGGCGATGGAGGGCAAGTTATTCGAGCTCATCAAGGCGGTGGCGCCTTCGATCGTCAACGTGCATGTACCGACTGAAGGCCGCCGCTTTCACGCTTATCTGCAACTGAGCGAGCCAGGACCAGGCGAGTCCCGCGATGCGTTGATGGCGGCTCTTGCTTATCGACGCGTCAAAACCGTCATTGCGGTCGATACGGACATCAATATTTTCGATAACGACACCATGCTTTGGGCGTTGGCGACAAGGGTCCGGTGGGATCGCGACACTATCAGCGTTGCGGGTCTGTCGGGTTCGAGTCTCGACCCGTCGCTGCCCGAGGGCGTCTCCACGGTCACCAAGATGGGAGTCGATGCGACCATTCCGACGGCAGCGCGCGGCAAGGGGCCAGAGGCCTATCCGCTGGTCGCGACCGTCCCCACTGAGTCCTTGCGGCGAGCAACGGCGTGGTTGAGTACGGCGACGGATAGCGCTTGGCCAAAGTTTTGAATGATCTATACGGATGAGGAGTAATAATTTATGAGTGTATTGCTGAACCAAAAAGATTTCTTTGCCGCTCTAGAGGGGGCACGTCAGCCTAAGCATGGTGGTGGTCATCCGTTCAGTCGCGCCTGGGCGGCGGGAGAGTTGTCGCGGGTGCAACTTGGTGAATGGGCTATCCAACACTTCTATTACATCGACCCGATTCCTCAGCAGTTCGCGGCGCTGTATACGCGCTTGCCAGATCTCGACGCCCGACAGCACCTGCTCGAAAATTTGTTGGGCGAAGAAATGCCTGCCTGTCCGGAAAAGCGCCACCCCGATTTGCTGCGTAAATTCGCGCGTGCCTGCGGCGTGAGTGACGAGCGGATCTTGCGCGCCGAGCAAAATGGCGAAGTGCTGCCAACAACTCGCGCTATGCGCTCGTGGCTCTGGGAACTCTCGACGATTCGGCCGCTCGGCGAGTCCTGCGCGGGCATCATGGTTGCGCTCGAAGGTCAATTGCCGACGCTTTACCCAAAGTACGTAGCCGCTATGCACAAGATGGGCTTCAGCGATGACGACCTCGAGTTCTTTATCGTTCACATCGAGGGTGACACGGAGCACGCGCATGTTGGGCTCGAGCTCACCGATCGGTATGCGACCACGCCGGCTTTGCAAGAGCTCGCGATCGCCGCTGTGCGCGCCTCGGCCGAGATGCGTTTCTCGATGCTCGATGGGATTTACGCCCAGTTAGTCACTCGCAAGGCGGCCTAATCGACCGTGGCCAAGCCAGGTACGCCGGTCGCGCTGGTTACCGGAGCTGCGGGCGGACTCGGCCTGGCTACGGTGGCTAGGCTACGCGAACGCGGTATGCACGTGGTGGCTACCGATCGCGTGCTGGCCGAAATTCCCTGTGGTGCGCCGCTTACCGTGATCAGCCTCGATGTCACCGACGAGTCGGCCATCACCGCTGTGGTTGCGCGCGTCCTCGACGAGCTCGGCAGACTCGATCACGTTGTGCATTTGGCGGGCATCGCCGGCAGTGGGCCTCTGGACAGCGTGAGTCGCGAGGCTTGGCAGCATGCGATCGACACCAATCTCACATCGGCTTTTTTGATCGCTAAGGCGACCCACGCGGCCCTCGCGGCAAGCCGCGGTACGCTGACGCTGACGTCTTCTACTAACGGACTCAACGGGGGTAGTGCGCTGTCGGGTCCAGCCTATGCGGTGGCCAAAGCCGGTATCCTTAATCTGACTCGGTATCTCGCCAAAGAATGGGCCGCCGAGGGCATACGCGTGAACTGCCTCGCGCCCGGTCCGATCGCCACGCCCATGGTGACCGGACGCTTTTCGCCCGAAACCATTGATCGCCTCAAAAACACCGTGCCCCTCGGCGCGATCGGTGAGCCTGCGCATGTGGCACATGCCATCGATTACCTCACGAGCCCGTCGGCGGCTTTCGTGACCGGCACAGTGATGAATGTGTCCGGGGGATTGGTGCTCGACTGATGGCGCAAAAAGCAGCGCAAAGAAAAAATGATGGTGCGATCGGCGTACTGCGGTCAATTGCCTCGCCGCGATATCACCAAGTGTACGTCACGCTGCGCAGCTGGGTACGCGACGGTACCTACAAGGCGGGCGATCGCATCCCCACCGAGCCGCAGCTCTGCGAGATCTTCAAGGTATCGCGGATCACGGTGCGCAAGGCCATCGACAATCTCTGTCGAGAGGGCTGGCTGGTGCGACAGCAGGGCAGGGGTACGTTCGTCCAGTTTTCTGCGTCGCGTGCTGCCGCCTCGGCCGATCTCGATCAGTTACGCAGTCGGGTCGCGGGCTTTGCTGCAGCCACCGAGGTGGTGGATTTGCGTATCATTGACATGTCGCCCGACGATGAGACTCGCGCGGCGCTGCTACTTGAGGACGGTGAGCTGGTGCAACGGGCCACCCACTTGCGAACGGTGCAGGGGGCGCCGCTCGGGCTCATCACCACTTTCGTGCCTCTCGATGTTGCGCGTCGGGTCAACGCCGCAGAGCTCGCGCGACAACCGATGTTCGAGTTGTTGGGTACGGTGGGGATCACACTCGCCAGAGCCGATCAATATATTGGCGCGACGCTCGCGGGTGTGGAGGCAGCGAGGGCACTCGAGATCGAGGTCGGCGCGCCGCTCTTGCGGTTGGCGCGCACGGTGTTCGATAGCCACGATCGGCCGGTCGAGCGCGTGGTCGCGCTGTATCGCGCCGATGCCTACCAGTACCATATGCAGCTCGAAGCTCGCAGCTGAATCCACGCGGTTTTTAACCAGAGGCGGTCGCGCAGATGGTCAACCCTGCCCGAATTCTTTGTTGGGTAGTTTTCGCCGCAGTGCCGCCGACTCAGCTCTCGGCTGCTACCCCAAACACTATTCGCGACTGTGCCGAGTGCCCTGAACTCGTCGTCGTACCGCGTGGTCGTTTCATGATGGGCTCGGACGATGGCGAAGCGGGGCGCTCTGAGGGGCCGATTCACGAAGTCAAAATTCGCGCCTTTGCGCTCGCGTCTACCGAGGTCACGGTGGCCGAGTTTCGCAAGTTTGTTGCGGCGACCGGATATCAAGTGCCTGCGGGCTGTCGCGTGCAAGCCGACAAGATCGTCAAAGGCGAGCGGGTGGGCTGGGATGATCGCCGTGATGCCGGGTGGCAGGCGCCCGGTTTCGTCGCACCGATCAGCGAAGATCTGCCGGTGGTCTGCGTCGGTCACGCCGATGCACGCGCCTATGCGGCGTGGCTCTCGCGTATTGCGGGCAAAACCTACCGCTTGCCGAGTGAGGCAGAGTGGGAATATGCAGCGCGTGGGGGTGGCCGCGGAATTTATTCTTGGGGCAACAACGCCGATCTCGGCTGCGGCTACGCCAATACCTACGATCGGAGCGGGCGGCGACAGCTTGATTTCGGTTGGAGTTACGTCGACTGCGAAGATGGCTATGCCGAGCTCGCCCCGGTCGCGCGCTTTAAGCCGAATGCTTTTGGCTTGTACGATATGATCGGCAATGTCTGGGAGTGGACTGCCGATTGTTATCAAGAAACCTACGACACCACACCACGCGACGGCAGCGCGGTCACAGGTGATGCGGACTGCGCCAAATGGACGGTGCGCGGTGGTGGCTGGATGACGCGTCCGAGTCGCAACCGTCTGACCTTTCGCGGTCGTGATCCCGTCGATGCGCGCTACAGTTACTTCGGTTTTCGCGTGGCGCGGAATTTGAAGTAAGACATCGACTGCCCATGCGCGCTTCCTGTAGCGTAGATGTCGCCTTTGGCAATCCTTCGAGCGAGTGCCGCCTTCTGCCTAATTCCAGACGATTTTTTCCGACCGGCGCCCTGTGGCTGAGGAGCCCAATAAATACGACCTGACCTGCATCGGCCCTACAGCTTAGAGATTCGCGCGGTAAGATAACGCCAGTTTTTTCATTCAGGAGCGATTCCATGACCATCAAGGCCGGTGACAAGATGCCCGCGGGTACATTCAAGCAAATGACCGCCGAGGGCCCGAGGGAAGTGAGTGCCGAGGCGCTGTTTGCGGGCAGAACGGTGGTGTTCTTCTCGGTACCGGGAGCCTTCACCCCGACCTGCGATGCCAAGCACCTGCCGGGTTTCGTGCAGCACGCCGACGCATTCAAGGCTAAGGGCGTCGATTCGATCGTCTGCGTGTCCGTCAACGATATGTTCGTCATGAACGCTTGGGGCAAGGCCAGTAATGTCGGCGACAAGGTGGCGATGCTCGCGGACGGCAATGGCGACTACGCGCGTGCGCTCGGTCTCGAGCTCGACGCGCGCGGCTTCGGCATGGGCATGCGGGGTCAGCGTTTCGCGATTATCGCCAAGAATGGCGTTGCCACGCACGTCAACGTCGAAGCGCCGGGCAAGTTCGAAGTTTCGAGCGCCGAGTACGTGGTCGCTCAGCTTTGAGCGACCGCAACCAGCGCATCACGTTTGCACGCAGTCCTCGGGGCCTTCCGGTCCCCGAGGACTTCGGCGCTGACTACTCGGTCATCCCGGTTCCGGGAGAGGGCCAGTTTTTATCGCGAACAATCTACCTCTCGCTCGATCCCTACTACCGCAACGTCATGAAGAACAGTCAGATCTACCAGGATCGGCTGGCTGCGGGCGATGTGATGGTGGGGGAGACCGTCGCTGAGGTCATCGAATCGCAGCATGCCGACTACAAGCGGGGTGATATCGTCGCAGTACGTAATGGTTGGCAGCAGTACGCGTTGAGCAAGGGGCAGGGCGTACGCCGCATCGATCCTGCGATGGCGCCTATTGCCAGCGCGCTTGGCGTGTTGGGCATGCCGGGCATGACGGCTTACGCCGGCACTATTTTTCTGGCGGGACCGCTGCCGGGACAAACCTTCGTGGTTTCGGCGTGCACTGGGCCAGTCGGCTGCGCTGCAGGGCAAATTGCGCGGCATATGGGTGCACGCGTGGTCGGTATCGCCGGTTCCAAAGAAAAGTGCGACTACGCGGTGCGTGAGCTCGGTTTCGAGGCCTGCGTTAACTATAAGGATGGCGATCTCGCTGCGGCCCTGAAAGCGGCTTGCCCAGACGGCATCGACGCCTATTTCGATAATGTAGGTGGCAGCACGCTCGAGGCCGTGACGCGCAATCTCGCGATGGGCGCGCGCATCGTGCTCTGCGGTATGATCGAAGCATACAGCATGGACACACCCCCTGCCGGCCCTTGGCTTGGGCCCATCGTCGGTGCGCGGGCGACGATGAAGGGACTCGTGGTCTACGATCACATGCAAAGATTCCCGGAGATGCAGCGAGTGCTCTCGCAGTGGATTCGTGAGGGTAGCTTCACCTGGCGCGAGGACATCGCCGAGGGTTTGACGCAAGCTCCCGAGGCCTTCTGTCGTCTCATGCGCGGCCAGAACTTCGGCAAGGCGCTGGTTCGCGTCGGGGCTGACCCTGGCGAGGCCAAATAGCGCTGTGCGCTTTGAAAGCGAGCGCTCACTGGAGATGCTTTTTCAAAATTACGCGGCCTCTGGCCTATCGGTATCCTCGGCGCTGAGTTCACGTTGCTGGTGAGCCGATTTTGCCGAAGCGATGTAGCGCGCGAATTTAATTTAAGTGGCGTTCCTCGAGCTCCTCGAGATCAAGAAGTGCGCGATGCGCGCCTGGGGTGGCGAGAATCAGCTCTTTGAGCTTGATGTGCAGGGCTTCGGCGTCGCGGTTCTGGATGTTCTGAATCAAAAAAATATAAAAAAACTACGATCGTCATGTCCTGTTGATGACGAGCAGCCAAGTGTCTCTGAAGCCAAACACTGGGCCGGTCACCAACGAGGTAACTAGCGCCAGAACCGCGAGATTGAAGGTGCTCGGGTGGCCTGCAGGGCGCGATGCTCTTCCCGTAAGCACCTGATCTGAAGACGAAGGTCTGACGCGCATGGGAGTTCTCCGCTTACCGGGATCGCTGCAATAAGCTAGGTTGCACTGGTACGGGCGCGGTGGGCGAGATGCGCAGCCCACCAACAAACGATACAGGCGATGGCCATGAGGCCTGCGCACCAACGCGCCGTCCCGTCGTAGAGAACGCCGGTGAGGATGGCACTCACCATCGAGAGCAGCATGGCGATCGAACTCGAGAGCCCTGCCGCGACACCGGCGAGCTGCGGATTATCTTCGACTGCGCCGGCGAGCGACACGGGCGAGAGAATGCCGTTGGCGACCATCATTAGGCCGAGTGAACCACTATAGAGGACTAAACTCGGCGCGCTAAGGAACGCAGCCAGGATGAACAGGCTGGTCGCGATCACGTTGCAGGTAAGGCCGATTCGCGTGGTTTGCCAGACGCCGCTACGCCGCGACAGGTGACCTGCAGCGGTTGCGCCCATCACGTAGCTTATCGCCAGGCCCGACCACAGCGCACCGAACTCGCTGCTTGATAATGCAAAGAGTTTTTCATATAGCGCGGCGCCGATAGTGATGAAAATGAAGCCTCCGGCACTTACGCTGCTGTAGGTGAGCGAGTGGCCCATGAAGCCGCGCTCGCCCAGCAGCACTCGTGCACCGCGCAGCAGTTCGCTAAAACTCGTGGGCACTCCGGCGAGCGGGCGGGTTTCTCGCAATTGCGAAGCGAGCAGGGTGAGTATGCAGGCCGCTACCGCTGCGTGGAGCCAAAAAATTCCGCGCCATCCGGAGACCTCGCTCGCGAGACCGCCAACGAGCGGCGCCAAGACTGGCGCCACGCCCATCACCGCGGTGATGAACGACAGCGCGGTGGCAGCTGGACCCGGTGCAAAGGAATCGCGAACGATCGCTCGGGTGACCACGGTCGCCACACTCACGCCCATTGCCTGAAAGAAGCGGGCCACGATGACCATAGTGATATCGGTCGCGAGACTTGCCGCCAGACTGGCGAACAAAAACAAGCTGTAGCCCGCAAGCAGCACGGGACGACGCCCGTAGCGATCGCTCAACAGGCCCTGAATAGGTTGGCAAAGTCCGAGTCCAAGCAGGTAGGCCGAAACCACGAACTGCACGGCGGCGTAATCCGCCTGTAGGGAGTTTGCAAGCAGCGGTAGCGCGGGCACAACGCTCGCCATGCCGAACGCGGAGAGCGCGCTCGCGACCCCGAGCAGCGCGATAAAGGCCCGACCCGTACGCTGGGTCTTCAGCTGCCACTCGAGATCAGCTTCTCGAATTCCGGTATCACCTGAAAGAGATCGCCTACGAGCCCGTAGTCGGCTACTTCAAAGATTGGCGCTTCAGTATCTTTGTTGATGGCGACGATGGTACGTGCGTCTTTTATACCGGTGAGATGCTGGATCGCACCGGAGATACCGAAGGCGAGATAGATATCGGGTGCGATGATCTTCCCGGTTTGCCCTACCTGCATGTCGTTGGCCGCAAAGCCAGAATCGACTGCAGCGCGCGATGCGCCCACGGCCGCGCCCATCTTGTCAGCGAGACTGTAGAGGATTTTGAAATTGTCGGCGCTCGCGAGCGCCCGGCCGCCCGAAACCACTTTCTTTGCAGTCTGCAGGTCGGGCCGATCACTGCGGGCCGAGGTGACCGAGACGAAACGCGTATGCGTCGGCAGCGCGGCCGAAAGGCTGACGGCTTCGATCGGTGCCGGGCTCGCGGCAGCGCCCGCGGCTTCGAAAGAGGCCGTGCGGACTGTGGCCACTACACGCGTGCCAGCCTCGACCGCCACGGTGATGATGGCGTTGCCGGCGTAGATTGGGCGCTTGAAGCGCGTTGCGCTTTCGGCCGCCATGATATCGGAAGCCTGCGGCGCATCGAGCAGCGCCGCGACGCGCGGCATCAAATCTTTACCGAAGGTAGTCGATGGACCAAAGATATGGCTGTAGCCCTGCGCGAGTTCGGCGAGTTGCGGCGCGACCGTAGCGGCCAGCGGGTTGGCATGGATCGCATGGGTCACAGTGACCACCTTGGTTACGCCGGCAATCTGAGCGGCCTGCGCGGCGACCGCGGCCGCGTCCGCGGCGAAGACGACAAGATGGATCTCGGCGCCGGTGATACCGGTGGCGCAATGCACGCACTTGGCGATGACGGGGTTCAATTTGCCGCCGGCATGTTCGGCGACGATCAGTATCTTGCTCATGTGTGTATCAAATCCCTGGGAGCGGATCCCTAAGCAACTTAAACGAGGCCCTTGCCACGCAGCGCCGTGACGAGTTCCAGCACATCCTTGACCATCACGCCCTTGCTGCGTTGCGCAGGCGGATCGAACTTGATGGCCTTGAGGCGTTCGACAGGCGTGACGCCGAGCGCGGCCGGATCGATGGTTTCGAGCGGCTTTTTCTTGGCCTTCATGATGTCGGGAAGCTTCACGTAGCGCGGCTCATTGAGGCGCAGGTCGGCGGTGATCACCGCAGGCAGATCGATCTCGAGTGTCTCAAGTCCGGCGTCGACTTCGCGCGTGACCAGGGCCTTGTCACCATTGATTTCGACCTTCGAGGCGAAGGTTGCCTGCGGTCGACCCCAGAGCGCGGCCAGCATCTGTCCGGTCTGGTTGCAGTCATCGTCGATGGCCTGTTTGCCGACGATGGCGAGCATCACTTGCTCACGCTCGGCGAGCTTGTGCATCAGGCGGGCGGCTGTTCCCGGTTCGATGATGGCGGCGGTCTGCACGTGCACGGCGCGATCGGCACCCATGGCGAGCGCCGTACGCAGTTGCTGCTGGCAGTCCGCGGGGCCAATGGAAACGGCCACCACTTCTTCAGCAAGGCCTTTTTCTTTGATCCGCAACGCTTCCTCGAGGGCGATTTCGTCGAACGGATTGACACTCATCTTGACGCCATCCGTAATCACGCCGGTACCATCGGACTTGACGCGAATGCGCACGTTGTAGTCCACCACTCGCTTAATCGATACGAGAATACGCTTCATCGCCCGTGAGGCTCCTTCGGGATAGCCCGCCGCAGTCGGCGCGGCCCTTTTTGGTTGTTTACCGGGCTAAGATTCTACAGGCCCAGCGCGCCTGGGTTAAGGCGGCGTTGGGGGTCGACCAGCTGCTTCAGCTCGCGGATGAGCTTGGCGGTGTGCGGGTCGCGGCCGCGCATGTAGGGGTAGAACTTGCCGATCTGCAGGTGGCTTGCACCGTGGCGCTGGAAGATGTCGGCGATGCCGTGCTTCATCTGGTCAACCAGTGCGCGACCCTCCGGATTATCGGCAAACCTCGGCAAGGTGGCCTGATAGCCCTCGGGTAGCAGGCGCTCTTGCGTGATGTTGTAGCCGTCTTCCCAATAGAACACCGGTTCGTACAGAAAGCCGTTGGTGCCCACGGTCATGAACATGGCGCCATAGCGGATTTTCAGACGCTTCATATCTGCCGCGTGCTGTTCGTAGTACTTCGAAATTTCGCTGCGAAAGGCCGCGACGCGCGAGAAGGGCAGGATGCCGTGCACCGGTACCCAGCGCTCGCCGAGGGGGCTGCGCACGTTATAGAGCGGCATAAACGGCATCGCATGCGCGACGGTCGGGACGGTGGCGGGCACTTCGGCGCCGTGCGATTGCAGAGCCGAGCGCAGTTTGGCTACGGCCGCTCGGCAGGAGACGTCGTCGATACCATCGACAACCCAATGCGCCGAGAACACGGCACCATTCAGGAAGCCGCGGCCTGCGAAAGCCATTTTCAGCAATTGTTTTGCGCCGTCGATGATGCCGCGCGAGGTCTTCCAAACCGCAAGCGCCGACTGCATGGCCGTCGCGGCGTCGGCTTTACCGAGTTGTCCCTGCTGTAACGCTGGGTCGAGGCCAAAGTTGGTGAGATTGAGGCCTTGCTTGGCAGCGGTCTCCATGCCCGCCGCCATACTGGTGAAATCTTTGAATCCGAAAGACAGTCCCATCACATGAGCGTTGCGCGGCAACAGGCGCAGCGCGATCGTCGTCTTGACGCCTAGCGCGCCGCAGTCGCCCATGAATAGCCCTGTGAGATCGGGGCCGTACGAGCGCAAGAAGGGCACTGAGTTCGCAGCGCCCCAGGAGCCCGTCTTGATAATCTCGCCGTTGCCGAGCACAACTTCGACACCGAGGGTGCTCTCGCCGGAGACGCCAAACACGCCCGTGCCCCAAGTCACACTGTTTTGCGACAGCGAGCCGCCGACGGTGGCCGCGAGTCCCGAAAAGGGGCCAAAGAAAGGGGTGCGCAGACCCTTGGCGGCCAACGCCTCGTTGAGCGCTGCCCAGGTCACGCCGACTTGGACTATGCAGTACATGTCGCGCTCGTTGATCTCGAGGATGCGGTTCATGCGTAAAGTGTCCAAGCTGATCGAGCCGACTTCGGTCGGTGTATAGCCGTCGGTGTAGGACGCACCGCCCCCACGCGGCACCACGGCCACGCCCTCGGCCACCGCCAGTTGCACGATCTGCGCCACATCCGCCGTGCTCGTCGGGCGAACGACGGCAACGGGCAGGGCACCCTCGCGGTAAATATCCGTCGAATAAAAGCTGCGCTCGGTCGGGTTGGTCAACACGTGTTCGCGGCCGAGCAAGGACTGCAGGCGCTCGACGAGCGACGATTGGCTGAGCATTTCCGCGTTCATCTACGTACACCTCGATCAGCGACCATTAGCAACGGCGCGCGGCGTCTGCTGATGCGGCGGGTCACGTTGCTGGTCGGCAAAAGTCTGGCGAATTTTTTGTGCGGTATCGCGCAACTTCGGCAAGAAGCGCTCTACGGCAAGCTTGAGCGGTACGGCCGCGCCGCTGAAGCGAATGGTCACCGCAGCCAGCACTCGATCGTCGACCATAATCGGCACCGCCATGCTGACTTCATCGGAAACACGCCGTGGTCGCACCGCCGAGGCATAGCCCTGCATGCGTGCATCGTTCAGCATCTTCATGAGTTCCGGGCGGTTCTTGGCAAGCACATCGCTATCGCGATTGGAGCGCACGAGAATATCAAGTAGTGACTCGCGCTGCGTAGGTGGCGAGAACGCGAGATACACCCGACCCGACGAAGAGGTGAGCAACGGCACGCGAAACCCCGCCGAGTAGCGCTCGACGGCGAGTGGGCTGCGGTGATCGGTCGACTCGCGTACCATCATCGATGTCCCGGAGAGCGAGGCAATCGCCACCGGCCAGACGATGTCCTTGCCGAGTTCGTGGATATAGGGCCGTGCGATCTGCGTAACCCAAGCCTCATCGTCGTAACCGTCGGAGAGACCACGCACCATGATGGTGAGCCGATAGCGATCATCAGCGGCATCGCGATACACGAAACCGGCGTGGTTCAGTGTTTCGAGAATGCGATAAGTGGTGGTTCGCGGCAGACGAATTTCCTGCGCGACCTCCGACACCGTGGCGCCATTGCGCAGATTGAGCACAGTCAGTGCGTCGAGCCCGCGAATTAAAGCGCGGATGGGACGAGTGGACTCCATATCGACACCCCCCGAATCAGAGTCTTACGAATTGAGTGTATTCATGCAGCGCCCCGTTGTCCACTAAGCGGTCGGGCGACCGCTGCTCGGAATCGAGTGCTGCGTGAAGCACGAGTGCACTCCCATAATCCGTGTCAGGGGGTGTTAGTGCATTACGACTACGTACCGATTTCTCAACGACTACCGTTGCGCTGGCCTGGGCGCAAGCGGGTCGCGCTCGTCATCACGCTTAATCTCGAGACCTGGGATCTCGTCAAAGATACCGACCGACCGTATTACGCCGGTGGCCCGGCAATTCTGCCGGACGTGCTGCCCGGTAACACGGCGGATTTCCCGAATTACACTTGGCGCGAATACGGTCAGCGTGTTGGCGCATTTCGCTTGTTCGATTTGTTTGATGAGTTGCACGTACGGCCCTCATGTACCATAAATGCCGTGACGGCGTTGCGCCGCCGACCCATGCTCGATGCCGCGCTGGCGCGCGGCTGCGAGATCCTCGCGCACAATTACGAGCAAGGCGAGTTGTTGACGGATTTCGCGGGGGATCCGGCGCGCGAGCGCGATGTCATCGAGCGCACGCTCACGGTGTATGAGCAGGCAGTGGGGCGTAAGGCGCGCGGCTGGTTGTCGTCATCGTTGCGCGGCACGCTGAACACGGCAGACATTCTTGCAGAGCACGGCCTGCTGTTCTATTGCGATCTCATGAACGACGATCAGCCTTATCTGCTGCAGACGCCCCATGGGCCGATCGTGTCGACACCCTATACCAACGAGATCAATGATTTCACGATCCTGACTCGGCGTAATCACACCACCAGCGAGTTTCGCGACATCTTGATCGAGGAACTCTCGGTGCTGTACAAGGAGGGTGCGCAATCGGGTCGACTAATGAATATCGGTCTGCATCCGCATGTCAGTGGTCGCGCCTATCGCGGCCGGGCCTTACGCGAATTCATCCGCTACGCCAAATCGCTGCCCGGAGTGTGGTGGGCGACCCGCGAAGAAATCGCCGGTTGGTATCTCGCCAACCACGAAAAACATATCCCTTGCACGGCCGCCGCCGGGAAACCGGCTCAAGCCAGAAGATCGCCTCGCGCTGGAAGATCACGCCGATGAGTCTGGTCGTCACGTCTCTGCAGCCGAGGACCTCTGGGGCGCAAAGCTTTCTCGCCCGCCCGATCCAGCGCATGTTGATCGGCGGTGATTGGCAGGGCGCCGCATCGGGCGAAACACTCCAGACGCTCAATCCGGCGACTGGCGAAGTGCTTGGCCAGATCCCTGCGGGCGCCGAGGCCGACATCGATCGCGCTGTTACCGCAGCGCGCAGGGCACTCAACGATCCCGCATGGCATGAGCTCACGCCAGCGGCGCGCTCGCGCCTGCTATGGCGCATGGCCGAGCTGTTGGAAGCGAATTTGGACGAGCTTGCCGAACTCGAGTCGCTCGATAATGGCAAGCCACTATGGATCGGCAAATACGCCGAGATTCCAGGGGCGATCGAGCAGTTTCGCTACTTTGCTGGCGAGGCCATGCGTATCGAAGGTACGACGATACCGACCTCGATCAACTATCAGCCGCCCGGTAAGAAAATCTTTGCCTACACGGTGAAGGAACCGATCGGTGTGGTCGGCGCAATCGTGCCGTGGAACTCGCCGATCGTGCTGACGGCGATGAAAATTGCGCCCGCCCTTGCTGCCGGCTGCACCATGGTACTGAAACCCGCTGAGGACACCTCGCTCACCGCCATTCGCCTTGCCGAGCTCATGGTCGAGGCCGGTTTTCCGCCTGGCGTGTTCAACTTGGTGACGGGTTTTGGTGAGCGGGCAGGTGCGGCGCTCGCCGCGCACGCCGGTGTGGACAAGATTGCCTTTACCGGATCGACCGAGGTCGGCAAGCTTATTCTCGATGCGGCGCGTGGCAATCTTAAAAAGCTCACGCTCGAGCTCGGCGGCAAATCGCCCGCGGTCGTGCTCAATGATGCCGATCTCGAGCTGGCGATCCCCGGCGTGGCGAATGCCATCTTCTTTAATAGCGGGCAAGTTTGCGTCGCGGGCTCGCGACTCTACGTGCAGCGTAAGATTTTCGAC
>VGTW01000048.1 GCA_016874555.1 Gammaproteobacteria bacterium
TGAGTTTGCCACGGTCCACCCCTATAACAAGAAAATGTCTGTCGAAGAGAATCGCCCGTCCGCCGACACCTCGGTGGCCGAGGCCACGCCGGAGACCGAACAACCGCCGTTGTTTCAGGTCATACTGCTCAATGATGACTACACCCCTATGGAGTTCGTGGTTGACGTCCTCGAGCGGTTCTTCGGCATGGGTCGCACGCAAGCGACGCAAGTCATGCTCGAAGTGCACATGCGCGGCAAGGGAGTCTGCGGGGTCTTCACCCACGACATCGCAGAGACCAAAGTAGCGCTGGTGAGCCGCTATTCGCGCGATCACCAGCATCCGCTGATGTGCACGCTGGAAGAAGCCTAAGACGTACCGGAACAGCGACGGAGTGCCTTAACGTGTTGTCCAACGAACTTGAATCTCGCCTGAACAGCGCCTTCCAGATGGCGCGTGATGGCCGACACGAATTCCTTACCGTTGAGCACTTGCTGCTCGCCATCCTCGAGACGCCGCGTGTCAAAGAAATCTTGCGTGTTTGCGGGGGCGATGCCGCTCGACTCGCCGCCGACTTGCGCGAGCATATCGAGCAGAGCACGCCGCGCTTGCCCGAGGGCGATGAGCGCGAGGTACAACCAACGTTGGGTTTCCAGCGCGTGTTGCAGCGCGCCGTGTTTCATGTCCAGTCGAGCGGTCGCAAGGAGGTTGGCGTCGGTAACGTGCTGGTCGCGATCTTCAGCGAGAAGCAGAGTCATGCGGTGTTCCTGCTCGGTCGGCAGGACGTGGCCCGCCTCGATGTGGTCAATTACATGTCGCACGGCATGTCCAAGATTGCCGAGGAGCACGGCGAGCAGAAAGAGGAGCCGGCGGCTACACAGCAGGCTAGCCCCGAAGCTGATCAGGGCGGGTCGCTCGAAAAATACGCTAGTAATCTCAATCGTCTGGCCGAAGCGGGCAAGATCGATCCGCTCATTGGTCGACAGATGGAGGTTGAGCGCACCATCGAAATTCTTTGTCGGCGGCGTAAGAACAATCCGCTCTATGTGGGCGAGGCAGGAGTAGGCAAGACCGCGATTGCCGAGGGCTTGGCGCGGCGCATCGTCGAGGGTCAGGTACCGGAGGTGCTATCAGAGTGCACAATCTATTCGCTTGACATGGGTTCCTTGATCGCCGGCACGAAGTACCGCGGTGACTTCGAAAAACGTCTGAAGGCGGTACTCGCCGAACTCAAGAGGCAGCCGGGTGCGGTGCTTTTCATCGATGAAATCCATACGGTCATCGGTGCGGGAGCAGCATCGGGCGGCGTGATGGATGCCTCCAATCTCATTAAGCCCGTGCTGACTAACGGCGAGTTGCGCTGTATCGGCTCGACTACCTACAACGAATATCGCGGTATTTTCGAGAAGGACCACGCGCTCGCGCGGCGCTTTCAGAAGATCGATGTCGTCGAGCCCACGGTTTCCGAGACCATCGAAATTTTGAAGGGACTGCGCAGCCGCTTCGAAGAGCATCATCAGATCAGTTACACTGATGCGGCACTTCAGGCCGCGGCCGAACTCTCTGCCCGCCACATCAACGAAAGGCACTTGCCCGACAAGGCCATCGATGTAGTCGATGAGGCTGGTGCGCGACTGCGGCTGAAGCCCGTAGCCGAGCGCGAAACGCTCGTCGATGTACAGCACATCGAGGAAGTGGTTGCGCGTATCGCGCGTGTTCCGCCCAAGACCGTCTCGAGCAACGACAAAGAGCTGCTGCGTAATCTTGAGCGTAATCTCAAGCTCGTTATCTTTGGGCAGGATAAGGCGGTCGAAACTCTCTCGTCGGCGATTAAGATGGCGCGCTCAGGACTCGGCGATACCCGCAAGCCGGTTGGCAGCTTCTTGTTCGCAGGTCCCACGGGCGTCGGCAAGACCGAGGTCACGCGACAGCTCGCGATCGCGCTTGGTATCGAGTTCATCCGCTTCGACATGTCCGAGTACATGGAGCGGCACACAGTCTCGCGTCTCATTGGTGCACCGCCGGGCTATGTCGGCTTCGATCAGGGCGGGCTGCTCACCGAGGCGATTTCGAAGCATCCGCATGCGGTCTTGTTACTCGACGAAATCGAGAAAGCGCACCCCGACGTGTTCAACCTGCTGCTGCAGGTGATGGATCACGGCACTCTTACCGACAACAACGGCCGCAAGGCCGATTTCCGGCACATCATCATCGTGATGACGACCAACGCGGGAGCCGCCGATATGGCGCGGACCTCGATCGGCTTTACACTCTCGGACAACACCACCGATGGCATGGAGGCGATCAAAAAATTGTTCTCACCCGAGTTCCGCAACCGTCTCGATGCGGTCATTCAGTTCAATGGTCTCGATGAATCGACTATCGAACGCGTCGTCGAGAAGCTGTTGGTCGAAATCGAAACGCAGCTCGAGGGTAAGCGCGTGGCGCTGGTTCTCGATGATTCGGCGCGCAGTTGGCTCGCCAAAAAGGGCTACGATCCGAAGATGGGCGCTCGGCCGATGGTGCGCGTGATCCAGGAGCACATCAAGCGGCCGCTCGCTGAAGAGTTGCTGTTCGGTAAACTCGTCAACGGCGGCACAGTGCGCGCAACGGTGAACCAGGACGGTTCAGGTCTCGATTTCGAGTGTATCCCGAACGAGGAGCCCGCACTCGTCGATTGACGGTCTCGCCGCTCAAGAGCAGCGCCGCTTAACGGCCGCGATAGACGATGCGACCTTTGGTCAGATCGTAGGGTGTGAGTTCGACCGTCACAGTGTCACCGGTGAGGATGCGAATGTAGTTCTTGCGCATCTTGCCCGAGATGTGCGCCGTGACAATATGTCCATTGCTGAGCTTCACGCGAAAAGTCGTGTTCGGCAGGGTCTCGACGACCTCGCCGTCCATCTGGATCGCGTCTTCTTTCGACATCAGCGTGTGGGCACCAGGCTAAAAGGAGCGAGGATTCTGCCCAAACCCATCCTGCGAATCAATCAAACTTGCGAGCAGGGCCAGAAATTCGCTGCGCGGCATGGGTCGGCTGCCGAGCGAACCCAAGTGTCGAGTGGGCATCTGGCAATCGATGAGCTCGATGCCATGCGCGGTGGCACGCCGAACAAGTCCGGATAGTGCCACCTTTGACGCATCAGACTCGTGACTGAACATCGACTCGCCGAAAAAAACCTTGCCCAGCTTGACGCCGTAGAGGCCGCCGACGAGTTCGTTATGCTGCCAGGTTTCGACGCTGTGGGCGAAGCCGCGCCGATGTAATTCGAGATACGCATCGCGCATCTCTACGGTAATCCAAGTGCCGCCGCCGTCGGGCACGCGCGGCGCGGCGCAGGCATCGATGACGGCCGCGAAGGCGGTGTTTTCACGCACCTCGAAACCCGCGTTGCGCTCGCGTTTGACGAGACTGCGGCTGCGTCGGAACTCAGTGGGCGGTAGCACTTCGCGTGGGTCGGGACACCACCAAAGGATGGGTTGTCCATGCGAATACCACGGGAAGATGCCGCGTCGATAAGCGGCGAGCAGTCGCTCCGGACGCAGATCGCCGCCCGCAGCCAGCAAACCTGCGGGTTCATCCAGCGCGCACTCGGCGGCTGGAAAAGCTTGCGGGTCACCCTCCGGCTCGAGCCACACCAGTGTGCGGCGCGGACGGGGCGTCACAGGGTCTCCAGTGTTTCGCGGTAGGGCACGTGTTCGGCGATACCGGTTGCGTAATGCTCGACCGCTTCGCGCTCGCGCTCAAGGTAATCGGCGATCGCCGCCCGAAATCGCGGCTCAAAAATATAATGCGCAGAGTAGGTGGTCGTCGGTACGAAGCCGCGGCTCACCTTGTGTTCGCCTTGCGTACCGGGTTCGAATCGCGCCAGCCCGCGTTCGATGCAGAACTCGATGCCTTGGTGATAGCAAGTCTCGAAGTGCAGGCTGTGATGATTTTCCGCAGCGCCCCAATAGCGGCCGTAGAGCGTGTCCTCACCAATGAAAAACACCGCGACGGCGACGATCTCCGCCCCCTGTTTCGCAAATTTGAAGAGCAGCGCATCACCCATCGTGCGTGCGATCTGCACGAAGGTCTCGGGACCGAGGTACGGTTCGTTACCACGCCGCCGGAAAGTGATGCGGTGCAACTCCCACGCGGTGAGGATCTCGGTGTCGGTCGCTTCGCTACCGAGTCGGCTTTCGAAGTGGATGCCAGCTTCCGCCACGCGCCGCCGCTCGCGCTTGGCTTTCTTGCGTTTTTCAGCCGTGAAACTGCCGAGAAAATCCTCGAAGCTTGCGTAGCCGCGATGCGCCCAATGAAATTGACAGTCGATGCGGGTGAGCCACTCTTCGCCGAGAGCTTGGCGATCGCTCGCCACCGGAAAGAGCAGGTGTACGGATGACAAGCCGGCGTCGGTGGCGGCTTCGAGGAGGGCGCGCTGCAGCTGATGACGCAGCGCCGCAGCGTTGCTGGCATCGGCGGCAAGATCTTTGCGCAGCAGCAGACGCGGCCCCGTGGCGGGCGTGAACGGCGCCGCGATCACGAGCTTCGGGTAATAGCGCAGACCGTGTCGGGCATAGGCCTGCGCCCAAGCGAAATCAAAAACGAATTCGCCGTACGAGTCATCTTTGAGCCAACCCGGCGCCGCCGCAGCGAGACCCTGCGCATCGCGCAGCGTGAGCAGCCAAGGTCGCCAGCCTGTTTCGGGGCCCACGCAGCGCGTGTTTTCGAGTGCCGCCAGAAACTCGTGGCGCAGGAACGGAAAACCGCCGCGATCGAGAGCGTTCCAGTCGGCGGCTGGCAGGTCCGCGACCCGTTCGACGAGGCGGACCGCGAACGTCATCCGCCGTGATCGAAGCGCTCGAGCCAGCGGTCGGCGTCAAGCGCCGCCATGCAGCCCGAGCCTGCCGACGTGATCGCCTGCCGATACACGTGATCGGCCACATCACCGGCGGCAAACACGCCAGGTACGCTTGTCGCTGTCGCCATTCCCGACGTGCCGCTTTGCACGGTGAGGTAACCGTCTTTCATCGCCAGTTGCCCGGCAAAGATTTCGGTGTTGGGCGTATGGCCGATGGCGATGAAGACGCCGGTGACCGGCACATCGGTGGTGGCGGCACGGGCAATCGTCTGGCCATCGTGCGTGGGGTGCACGCGCAGTCCCGTCACGCCGGAGTCATCACCCAGCACCTGATCGACGGCGTGGTTCCAAAGAATTCGGATCTTGCCGGCGCGCTCGCGCTCGAAGAGGCGATCTTGCATGATTTTTTCGGCGCGCAGACGATCGCGGCGATGTACCAAGGTGACATGCCCGGCGATGTTCGAAAGATAGAGCGCTTCTTCGACGGCGGTGTTGCCGCCGCCCACCACGGCGACCGACTGGCCGCGGAAGAAAAATCCATCGCAGGTGGCGCAGGCCGAGACGCCTTTGCCTTTGAAGGCTTCCTCGGAGTCGAGCCCGAGATAACGCGCCGAGGCCCCGGTCGCGATGATGAGCGCATCGCAGGTGTATTCGCCGAGATCGCCGATCAGTCGAAACGGGCGCTCGCCGAGTTTGGTGGTGTGGATGTGATCGCTCACCATGACTGTGCCAAAACGCAGTGCATGCGCCTTCATGCGTTCCATGAGTGCGGGCCCAAGCAGACCGTGCGCATCGCCCGGCCAGTTGTCGACCTCGGTGGTGGTCATGAGTTGTCCGCCTTCCTGCATGCCCGCGATGAGTACGGGTGAGCGGTTGGCGCGCGCGGCATAAACGGCCGCGGAGTAGCCCGCAGGGCCGGAGCCGAGAATGATCAGTTTGTGATGTTGTGCAGCCATGTCGGCATGTTAGGGGCAAGCGTGGCGGGATGCACCTGTCGGCTGTCCCGCCAACTGTCGCGCACCCGGCAATTCCCGTAGAATCTGCACTCTTCAAACCCGTCATGCACAGGCCACACATTGCCCGAGAACGCCGCCAAGGCTGAGGCACCCAACCGATTCACCGAGACCGTCAAGCGCGCGCTGCGCGAAGGTGCGATCATCCTCACGGGCGTCGCCGCGCTCATGTTGTTCGCGGCGCTCTTGTCCTACCGACCGAGCGATCCCGGGTTTTCGTTTACCGGCACGGGTGACGCCGAGATCGACAACCTCATCGGCCGACAGGGCGCCTGGCTCGCCGACACGCTGTTCTTTCTGTTCGGCGGCCCGGCTTATCTTTTTCCGATCATGCTCGCTGCAGCGTGCTGGTTGATGGTCCGCGATCGTGGCAACGCCGAACACGCCTCGCGACTCAATACCTTCGTGCGCGGCGGGGGGTTCGTGCTCTTGCTCGCGGCGTCTTGCGCGCTCGCTACGCTGCATTTTTCCGCAGGTATTCTGCGGCAGAGCGCAGGCGGCGTCGTCGGCAGTCTGGTGGGCGAGTGGATGCAGGGCAATTTCAATTTCGTGGGTGGTACCTTGCTGGCGCTCGCCTGCGCCATGGCCGGAATTTCCCTGGCCTTCGGGCTCTCGTGGCTGGCGGTAATCGATCGGCTCGGCGCCGGATTTTGGGGCGCCATCGACTGGATGCGTGCGCGACGCTTGCAGCAGCGTGACATCGCCGAGGGCGAAGAGCGCAAGGCGGCACGCAAAGAAACGCTCGAGGTCGAGACCAAAAAAGCCGCGACTCGTCCAAAGCCGCGCATCGAACCGCCGGCCCCGCAGCCGGAGAAAAGCGAACGTATCGAGAAAGAGCGACAAGTCCCGCTGTTTACCGCCAAGGCGGGCGAACTGCCGCCGCTGCAATTGCTCGATGACCCCCCGGCGCGCGAGACCGGCTATTCGGCCGAGGCGCTCGAGGCCATGTCGCGCCTCGTCGAGCTCAAGCTCAAAGATTTCGGGGTCGAAGTGGAAGTCGTTGCCGTACTGCCGGGACCAGTGGTCACGCGCTTCGAGTTGCGTCCTGCGCCTGGCGTCAAGGCGAGTCAGATCAGCTCGCTCTCCAAAGATCTCGCGCGAGCGCTGTCGGCGATCAGCGTGCGCGTGGTCGAGGTCATTCCCGGCAAATCGGTCATGGGCCTCGAGATTCCGAACGAGCGTCGCGAGATCGTCACGCTCGGCGAGATCGTCAAGTCCAAAGCCTACGATGACATCGGCTCGCCGCTTGCGCTCGCGCTTGGCAAAGATATCGGTGGCGCGCCGGTCGTCGCCGATCTGCAGCGTATGCCGCACCTGCTGGTCGCCGGGACCACAGGTTCGGGCAAGTCGGTGGCCATCAATGCCATGGTGCTCTCGATGCTCTACAAGAGCACCGCCGAGGATGTGCGCCTCATCATGATCGATCCGAAGATGCTCGAACTCTCGGTCTACGAGGGCATTCCGCATCTGCTCGCGCCAGTGGTCACCGACATGAAACATGCGGCTAATGCGCTGCGTTGGTGTGTCGCCGAAATGGAGCGTCGCTATCAGTTGATGGCGGCGCTCGGGGTGCGCAATATCGCGGGCTTCAATCGCAAGGTGCGCGATGCCACCGAGGCCAAAAAGCCAATCAAAGATCCGGTGATGATGGCGCACGCGGCCAATGATCCATCCTTTGATCAGTCACAAATTCCTGATCTCGTACCTCTGCCGTTCATCGTGGTGATCATCGACGAGCTCGCCGATCTCATGATGATCGTCGGCAAAAAAGTCGAAGAGCTGATTGCGCGCCTTGCGCAAAAAGCGCGCGCCTCGGGCATACATCTAATTCTGGCCACGCAACGTCCCTCGGTCGATGTGATCACCGGACTCATAAAGGCGAATATCCCGACCCGCATCGCGTTTCAGGTGTCGGCCAAGGTGGACTCGAGAACCATCCTCGATCAGGGCGGTGCGGAATCTTTGCTCGGTCACGGCGATATGCTGTATCTGCCGCCGGGCACGTCCATGCCCAATCGCGTGCACGGCGCTTACGTCGCCGATGCTGAGGTGCATCGCGTGGTGGAAGCGCTTCGCAAGGCCGGTGCGCCCAATTACATTGAAGAAGTGCTTTCAGGGCCGAAGGGTCCCGTGCTTGGTCTCGCCCAGGAAGAAGGCGAGGGCAGCGGCGCGATGGGAGGCGATGCCGAGCAGGACGCGCTCTACGACGAGGCCGTCAAAATCGTCATCAACGAGCGTAAGCCGTCTATTTCTTACGTTCAGCGTCGACTCAAGATTGGCTACAACCGCGCTGCACGCCTAATCGAATCGATGGAGGTCGCAGGCCTCGTCGGTCCGCTGCAGGCCAACGGCGGGCGCGAGATTCTCGTGCCTGCGCCCTCAGGCGAGTGATCCGTGCCATGCGCCTCGCAACGCTGTCCGCGTTGCTGCTGTCGGTTTTCGGTGCACTGACGGCAACGGCACAAGAACTCACGGCGCTAGACCGATACCTAGAGGGTCTTGTGTCCTGGCGCGCAGAATTCACGCAGTCGATGAGCGACTCGCGTGGTCGCCTGCGCGAGATGCAGCGTGGAAAGCTCATCGTGCAGCGACCCGGCAAGTTTCGTTGGGTCATCGGGCCGCCGGAACAGGTCATGGTCGCCGATGGCCGGAACCTCTGGTTTTATGATCGCGACCTAGAGCAAGTTACGGTGCGTGCGGCGGGCACGGCATTGTCGGCGACGCCCGCGATGCTGCTCTCGGGTACTGCGCCGCTGCGCGCGACGTTTAAAGTATTAGCTGCAGGTAATCGCGAGGGTCTCGAGTGGGTCAAGGTGCAGCCTCTGCGCGCCAGCGGTGATTTTCGTGAGGCGCGTTTCGGTTTTGCAGGCCTCGAGTTGCGTCGCCTCGAGATTGACGACAAGCTCGGTCAAAAAGCGCTGCTGCGGTTCGAGAACGGGATCCGCAATCCTCGGCTGGACCCTGCGGAGTTACGCTTCGAATCCCCCGCGGGTGCCGACGTGATCGGTAAGCCGGTGGACTGATGCGAAGGCTGCGTTATCTGCCGCTTTGGGCTTCCATCGGCGCCGGTGCACTCGCCGTACTGCTGTATTTTTGTCTCGAACCCGCGAGCCAGGGCGGCGTGTTTCGCCTGCCCGACAAACTCTCCCATGCGCTCGGTTTCTTTGCGCTGACGCTTTGGTTTGCGGCGCTCGTCGAGCGGCGCTTGTATCTCGCGGTCGCGCTGCTGATGCTCGCCATCGGCATCGGCATAGAAATCGCTCAAGACATCATGGCGCTTGGGCGAAGCGCAGAGTTCGCCGACGTGTACGCCGATGGGGTCGGGATCGTGCTCGCTCTCTTGCTGTCGCTCGCCAGTCGTGACTCTTGGCTGCAACGGATAGAAAGATGGCCGCTGCGAAGCTGAACCGTCCGCTCGCCGATCGCATGCGGCCGCAAAGTCTCGACGAGTTTGTGGGGCAGGTTCAGGTCATCACCCAGGGCAAGCCGTTGCGGGCGGCAATCGAGTCTGGGCAACTGCATTCACTCATTCTTTGGGGGCCACCGGGAACCGGCAAGACCACGCTCGTACGACTCATCGCTAAGGCTTCCGATGCGCAATTCATCGCCCTCTCGGCGGTGATGGCGGGGGTCAAGGATGTGCGCGCTGCCATTGAAAAAGCGCAGACCGAGCGCGCCGCTACAGGCCGACAAACCGTACTTTTTCTGGATGAGGTGCACCGCTTCAATAAATCGCAGCAGGATATTTTCCTGCCGTATCTCGAGGACGGGACACTGACCTTCATCGGTGCCACTACCGAAAATCCGTCTTTCGAAGTGGTGAGTGCCCTATTGTCGCGTGCACGCGTCTATGTGCTGAAGTCCCTGGATGCGGCGAGTCTCGAGGCTTTGCTGCGTCGCGCGCTAGCCGATAATGAGCGTGGCCTCGGTGCACAGAAGCTTGCGATCGATGACGAGGCGCTGCAGTTGCTGATCGCGGCAGCCGATGGCGATGCGCGTCGCGCACTCAACATGCTGGAGATCGCCGCCGATTTGGCCATCGAGGGGCGTATTACTACCGCGCAAGCTACAGAGGTCGCGAGTGGTGCGCGACGGCGTTTCGACAAAGGCGGCGATCAGTTCTACGACCAGATGTCGGCGCTACACAAATGCGTGCGGGGTACCGATCCGGATGCAGCGCTCTATTGGTTCTCGCGCATGGTCGATGGCGGCTGTGACCCCTCGTATCTCGCGCGGCGCGTCACACGTATGGCGGTCGAAGATGTCGGTCTCGCGGACCCGCGCGGCCTGCAAATCGCGATGGATGCCTGGGAGGCCTATGATCGTCTTGGCACCCCCGAGGGCGAACTCGCAGTGGCGAACGCGGTCGTCTATTTAGCCTGTGCGCCCAAAAGTAATGCGGTCTACGCGGGTTTCAATGAGGCGATGGCCGATGTGGAAAAATTCGGTACGCTCGAGGTACCGCTGCGCTTTCGCAACGCGCAGACGCGCCTCATGAAAAACCTCGACTACGGTGCCGGATATCGTTATGCGCACGATGAGCCCGAGGCTTACGCCACGGGCGAGCGCTATCTTCCCGACGAAATGCCTGATCGCCGATATTACCGCCCGGTTGAGCGGGGGCTCGAAATCAAAATCGGTGAGGCGCTCGCTCGTCTGAGGAGAAAATAGCCTGCGCCGCTTTGGATCAGGCATCCCTGGGCACCGCTTTTGATAGAATGAAACGGTACGCTAGGGCTACACTCTTTCCCACGGTGGCTGGCGAGTGGCCGCTCGCTACAATGAGTGGGAACACCGCCAGTAGTTTTGCGATAGGCGCGCTTAATTTGGATGACGGGCATGCTGGGCCGTTTTGCGACCTATGCGGCCTTCGCGCTCGAAATCGTGACGCTCGCCGAGGGTGTTCGGTTTTACGCGCCGCAGCTTATGTCTCGCTAAGGGTGCTGCTGTGTATTGCGGCGGCAGCTGCAGGGCGCGTACTCGCCAGCAGTTGAGATGGGTCATGGCCGAAGAGTTAAAAAAGATTTAAATCAAAATAAACGACTTAACGCTCACATGCTCGACTCGAAGAAACTTAGAACCGATACCGAAAATGTCGCCCGCAATCTCGCGCGGCGCGGCTTTGTGCTCGACCTGGCGGCGTTCCGCAGTCTCGAAGAGCATCGCAAGCAAGTGCAAATCGAGGCCGATCGCGTGCGCTCCGAACGTAATGCCAATGCCAAAGCAGTGGGCATGGCCAAGGGCAAGGGTGAAGACGCAAGCGTCTTGCTGAAACGCGGCGAAGAACTCACACAGCAACTCACAATCGCCGAGACGGCGCTCAACGCCGTGCAGGCCGAGTCGGACGCTTGGCTCATGGGTTTACCCAATTTGCTGCACGACTCCGTTCCCGAAGGACGCGATGAAAGCGCAAATGTCGAAGTGCGTCGTCACGGCACACCGCGCAGCTTCGAGTTCATGCCACTCGATCACGTGGATGTCGGCGCCAAACTCGGCGGTCTCGACTTTGAAGCGGCGGGACGAATCTCCGGAACGCGCTTTGCCGTGCTGCGTGGCGGCATCGCCCGCCTGCATCGGGCGCTCGCGCAGTTCATGCTCGATCTGCACACCGGCGATCACGGTTATCAAGAAATCTACGCGCCCTATATTGTCTCGGGCGACGCCCTCACGGGCACCGGGCAGTTACCCAAGTTCGAGCAAGACCTCTTCGCACTCAAAGGCGAGCGCGCGTTTTACTTGATTCCGACTGCCGAAGTACCGGTCACCAATCTTGTGCGTGAGCAGATCGTTACGCCCGAGCAGCTGCCCATGCGCTACGTCGCGCATACACCGTGCTTTCGCTCCGAGGCTGGTGCTGCAGGCAAAGACACGCGCGGCATGATTCGCCAGCACCAGTTCGACAAAGTCGAGCTCGTGCATATGGTCAAACCCGCCGAATCTTATGCAGCGCTCGAAGAGCTCACCGCGCATGCCGAAGAGGTGCTCAAACGGCTCGAGTTACCATACCGAGTGCTCGCGCTGTGCGCGGGGGATATCGGCTTTGGCAGCAGTAAGACCTATGACCTCGAAGTGTGGTTACCGGTGCAGGGCAAATATCGCGAAATTTCTTCGTGCAGCAACTGTGAGGCGTTTCAGGCGCGGCGTATGCAAGCGCGCTGGCGCAATCCGGAAACCGGCAAGCCTGAGCCTCTGCACACGCTTAATGGTTCGGGCGTTGCCGTGGGTCGCGCGATGGTCGCCGTACTCGAGAACTATCAGCACGCTGACGGCTCGGTCACCGTGCCCGCGGCGCTGCGCCCGTATATGGGGGGGATCGAGGTGCTGCGTCCAAGTTGAACAACGATTAGGACTGCAGGCCTAAAAATTTCGCTAGCGTTCGGTCAACTCGGGTCATGGTGAGGCGATCTAGCGAATCGATGCGTGCCTCGCGCAAGACAACGCCTTTCACGATGACCGAACGATAGGCTATGTTTGAAGTCCGTGGGACGGCAACCGGGAGCCCGACAGGGCATAATTCAGCGCTGACGCGTCCGCAAGGGCACCGGAGAGGTGGCAGAGCGGTTGATTGCACCGGTCTTGAAAACCGGCGTCCCCTCACGGGGACCGTGAGTTCGAATCTCACCCTCTCCGCCACTTCATCGCTGACGAACTTGCTCAGCGAAAATCACCGCCGCGCGAAAACCCCGTAAACCGCAGCACTTCGCGAGAGGGCTCTGGACTGCAGTTTGGCGCAAAGCCCCCGAATACCCGTCTAAGAACCGTCTCGTCTCACAACCTCTGGACTTTGTCGTGGTGAGGTTCAGAGGTTTGGCGAGCAGGCGCGGAGCCTGCCAGCGCTGCGACCCTGCTGGAGAGGCGGCATAACGAATGCCCTTGAACGCCAGCACACGGGGAGCCGCGTCACTCCCTTGGAATTTGTCCGCAGGCGCAGAGACCACAGGCACTGCAGCGCTCGCCGATGGCGGTGGCAGGGCCACGAACGAGCAGACAGTAGTCAACAACGGCGTAGTCAGCGTGAACTCGGTTTTCATTGGCTCTCTAAAAACGTTCCTTCCTAACATATTGGACCCGGGCTAGTGGATAATCCATATCTACTTAAAATCCGGAATGAAACGGGGAATGATATGACTGCGTTGCGGAAAGTCCTGCTGTGGTTTTTCGGTTTTGTCGTCGCAGGTTTCGCCGCAGCCTCGATGTGGTTCTGGCTCACGCCAATCGGAATCAACAATTACGTCAATAAAATCACGGTCCAGCTGGCTTTGGGTTCGCCACAGGCTTTGACGCAGGTCGGCCTCATCGACGACACCCTGCTCGACTTTCACAGCGGCAAACTCGACGATCTGACGATCGAGCATGAAAAGAAGATACTCGCCCGCCTGCGCGATGCTCGTGTCGGACTCGACCACTACGGCCCCGCGGGCCTCGAGGGGCAGGAACTGCTCACCTGGAAGATCACCGCCTGGTTTCTGGATGATCTGATTCGACAGGGCGAGTTCGAGCACTCGGCATATCGCGTCAATCAGATTTCCGGTGCGACGGTCGACACCCCGCAGTTTTTGACGGATGTCCATGTCATCAAGAGCCCCCGCAGCGCTCAAAGATATCTCTCGCGACTGACCGAGTTCGGGCGCGTGCTCCGGGAGGCCAAAGTCCGTGTCGAGGATGATCGGGCGAACGGCGTCGTACCGCCCGATTTCGTGATTTCTCAGTCGCTGCTCGGCATGCGCGCATTCATCGACGGCGGCACCGAGAAGAACGCACTCGTCACCACCCTGCCCACCAAGCTCGAAAAAGTTCAAGGGTTAAACGATGCTGAGCGCGCGAAGATCGTGGCTGAAGCACGGCAGATCGTGCAACGCGAAGTCATTCCGGGTTACGAGGCGATGATCGCCCTCTTCGAGGACATGCAGCGCACGGCTAATCATGACGCAGGCATCTGGCGCCTGCCGCGGGGAGAGGCGATTTACGCGGCCGCGCTCAAGTCGAGCACGACCACCGATCTGAATGCCGAGCAAGTGCACGCGCTCGGACTCTCGGAAGTCAGTCGAATCGAGAAAGAAATGCTCGCCATAATGGATGCGCAAGGCATCGCCGGCGACACGCTGGCGGCACGAATTCATACGCTCAATACTCGTGCGGACCAAGTATTTCCGAACGATGACGCGGGTAGAGCGGCGATGCTTGCCTTCCTCAAAGAAGTCGATGCGCGAGTGATGGCGGCAGCACCCCAGTTCTTCAGCACCATTCCGCCGCAGCCTCTCGAGATCGTTCGCGTGCCGATTTACTCGCAGGATTCATCACCCGGCGGTTATTACAACCCGGCCGCTTTTATATCAATCAAAAAAATAATGCCGACAACCCCAAGTTCACGCTGCCGACGCTGATGGTGCATGAGGGCTCGCCCGGCCATCACTTTCAGCTGTCGGCGGCGCAGCTCATCGAGGGCGTGCCGCTGTTGCGCAAGGTGTTCCCCTTTGGGGCCTACGCTGAAGGTTGGGCGCTGTATGCAGAGCGTCTTGCGAAGACGGATATGGGGATCTATGGCACCGATCCCCTTGGGGATCTCGGCCGTCTGCAGGCCGAGATGTTGCGGGCGGCCCGGCTGGTCGTTGATACGGGGCTTCACGCCAAGCGCTGGTCACGCGAACAAGCGATTGAATACATGGTGGCCAAAACCGGCAGTACCGAAGCCGAGGTGACACGCGAAGTGGAACGCTATGTCGTTTGGCCGGGGCAGGCGACAAGTTACAAGGTTGGTCAACTCGCCATCCTGCGCATGCGTGAGCGCGCCGAACGAGCACTTGGCACGGGCTTCGATATCAAGGCTTTCCACGAGGTGCTGCTGATGAACGGCGGCATGCCGCTCGAAGTACTCGACGGCGCCGTT
>VGTW01000049.1 GCA_016874555.1 Gammaproteobacteria bacterium
AGTCTTTGATTTATGGTGCCGGGTGAGGGATTTGAACCCCCGACCAACGGTTTACAAAACCGCTGCACTACCACTGTGCTAACCCGGCGCCCAAGGTCTAGATTTTAGCGCGATTCTCTATCCGAAATCGCTGGCCTCGTGACGCTCGCGGATCGCACCTTCGCCCTTGCTTCGATTGACCCGCATGCCACGCTTCACTGCCGGCCGCGCCGCCAGTTCGGTGGCCCAACGCACCACGTGGGTATAGCTGACTACCTGTAAAAACTCAGCTGCCCCGTAGAGATCTTGCAGCACCAGCCCACCGTACCAAGGAAAAGTCGCCATATCGGCGATGCTGTAGTCGCTGCCAGCGATATAAGCACGGTTGGCAAGGTTGCGATCGAGCACATCGAGCTGTCGCTTAACCTCCATCGCGAATCGGTCGATCGGGTACTGCCACTTGTCAGGGGCATAGGCATAAAAATGCCCGAAGCCACCGCCCAGATAAGGCGTACTTCCCATCTGCCAAAAAAGCCAGGACAAACATTCCGCACGCGCCGAGCCGCTACCCGGTAAAAATGCGCCAAATTTTTCAGCGAGGTAGGTGAGTATGGACGCCGACTCGAACACGCGTACCGACGGCTCCATACTGACATCATGCAGCGCTGGAATCTTTGAATTCGGATTAATGTCGATGAAGCCGCTGCCGAATTGATCCCCGGCGCTGATGTCGATAAACCAAGCGTCGTACTCCGCACCAGCGTGGCCCGCAGCCAGCAACTCCTCGAGCATCACCGTCACTTTGATGCCATTCGGCGTGCCCAAAGAATAAAGCTGTAGCGGATGCCGCCCGCGAGGCAGCGCCTTTTCGTGGGTAGGCCCCGCGATGGGTCGATTGATGTTGGCAAATCGACCCCCTTTGCCGCGGTCCCAGACCCAGGTTTTTGGCGGAGTGTAGGTAGGGGGATCGCTCATGATTACGAATTCCTCATTTACATCCGCTAATACACACGCTGAACAGGTCGACGTTAGGTGCGTACGCTGATTTCGCCGGCGAGTATCGAACTGCGATGACCGGTGGCATGTTCGAGCTGCAATGCACCCTGCGCATCGATCCCACGGGCGATGCCCTGGCGTTCGCTACTGCCATCGAGCACGCGGATCGGTTGATCGCACAGCACATCGGCCGTCCGCCAGTCTTCGATGAAGGGCGCGAAACCCTCCACCGCAAAGCGCTTTAGCCCGGCGATCACCCGACCGATGATTGCCGCAGCCACTGCATTACGCTTACCGGCATCTAAACCCAAAGATTCGAGATCGCCCGCTAACGTACCACTATCGGCGATCAATTTCTTTTTATCCTCACCGAGCCGCAAGTTGAGGCCAATGCCGACCACGACCAGAGCGGGTCCTACGGCCTCGGCGCGCAACTCGGCGAGTATCCCACCAAGTTTCACGAGCTGCGCTGAAGCAGAAAGGATCACCACATCGTTCGGCCATTTCAAAGAAATATCGCGCACACCACAGCTCAGTAAGGCCTCGCGTACGCAGGTGCCGACCACGAGACTCAGTGCCGGCAGATCATGCGGTAGCGGCTCGAAATTCGTTGCAATCGAGAGACAAAGACTGCCGCCCAGAGCCGCCTGCCAGCGGCGACCTCGACGGCCGCGCCCACCCGTCTGGTTCTCGGCGAGCAGCACGGCAAACTCGCCGGGCGTGGGCGGCTGCGATTCGAGTAGCCTGGCATTCGTCGAGCCGATCTCCCAGACCACCTCGAGCTGCACAAGATCACTAATTTCTTTGGGCAGATCTCCGCGGATTGCACTTACATTCAGTGCCTCGCAGGAGGCACCGAGTCGATAGCCGCGGTTGGTCTGCGCTTCGATGAGTAAGCCCATCCCGCGCAATTGACTGATGGCCTTCCACACCGCGCTTCGGGTCACCCCCGTCGCCTCGGCAAGAGCTTCGCCAGAGTGCAGCTGGCCATCGGTGAGCGCGCCAAAGATTTTCTGGGTGAGCATTGGTGCGGCTTGTGTCATCGACGATCACGTAAACGACCCAGCAGCCAGAGCTTGCGGGCTCGCGGCTCGATGCCTGCACGCATACGCGCGATATTGCTGCGATGTGTCCAAATGACGAAGGCCGCACAGACGACACCAAATACAGTGAGGGGTATCACGTCTTCGGGTGCAAGCCAACCACGCGCCGCGGCGAGGTGCACGAGGATCGGCAGGCTTACTGCCGCGACCATCGAGCCGAGCCCGACGAATCCGCACACGAACATCATCACCAACCAGATCGCGAGCAGACCCAGCAACAAGGGCGTCGACAATGCGAGCAGAGTGCCGAGCACCGGTGCCACGCCTTTGCCGCCCCGAAACCCGTGAAACACCGGATACACATGACCGAGCACTACCGCAAAAGCGCAGGCGACCGCCAGCCACTCGATCGGGTACTGCGCCGGTATCAGCGCATGCGGCAGCCAACGAACGGCCAGCGAAGCTTTAATCACATCGATGAGGATCACCCCACTCGCGAAGATCCAGCCCTGTGTACGCAACGCATTGGTGCCGCCGGCGTTGCCGCTGCCCTGCATGCGGATGTCGATGCCGCGAAAGCGCCCGATCAGCAGCGCCCCGTTGACGGAGCCCATCAGGTAGGCAGCCAGCACGCGAAGGGCTAAATCGATCACCCGCAAATCTTAACGCAGCGCTCGCAAGGGTGCAGAATGCGCCGATGTCGAATGCCATTCCGACCCTGAGCCTGCGCGCTGTCGAGTCCGCGGGTTTCGTGCGCGAGCTTGGTACCGCCTATGCCAATCACGGCTTCGTGATCATCACCGACCACGGGATCCCGCAGCCGCTCATCGACCGCTTTCTCGGTATGTACAAGATCTTTTTCGGTTCGCCAGATGCCGATAAACGGCGGTATCACATTGCGGGTAGCGGCGGCGCGCGCGGCTACACCCCCTTTGGCATTGAGACCGCCAAAGGTAGCCGTCACTTCGATCTCAAGGAGTTCTGGCACGTAGGACGCGAGCTGCCGCAGGGCCATCCGTATCGACACTTCATGGCCGACAATGTGTGGATCGACGGCATCGAGAATTTTAAGGACAGCTGCATCGAGATGTTCGATACTTTTGATCGCAGCGGCCGGAGACTGCTGACAGCGATCGCACGGGTACTCGATCTACCATCCGATTATTTTGAAGACAAAGTTCAGCTCGGCAATAGCGTGCTGCGGGTGATCCACTACCCGCCGATGCCGCCCAACCCCACCGAGAGCATTCGGGCGGGCGCGCACGAGGACATCAATGTCATCACCTTGTTGCTCGGCGCCGAAGAGCCGGGGCTGCAGGTGCTCACCCGTCAGGGAGAGTGGCTATCGGTCAACCCTGTGCCGGGGTCGATGGTGGTCAATGTCGGTGACATGCTGCAACGACTGACCAACGGCCGCCTGCGCTCCACCAGCCATCGCGTGATCAATCCGGTCAGTGAGCGCGCACAAAATGCGCGCTATTCCATGCCATTTTTTCTACATTTCAACCCGGACTTTCCGATAGCCGCCCTGCCCTCCTGCGTCGGCCCCGGAAAACCCGCGCCCTTGCCGCCGATCCTCGCCGAAGAATATCTGCAAGAACGGCTGTGCGAGATCAAGCTTAAATAATTCACCAGATCATCACCATGGGACCATCACCATGACACTCTATCTGCAGGCCCTACTCGGTATCGCCGTCTTCATCACCATTGTATTGCCGATGTCGAGCAACCGCCGCAGCATCAACTGGAAGCTAGTCAGCGTCGCGCTCGCGCTGCAGTTCGTCATCTGTATCCTGCTACTCAAAGCGCCCGTAATCAAAGAAGGTTTGCTCTACCTCAATCAGGCGGTCGGTGCGCTCGGAGCTGCGACCCTCAAAGGTTCAGCGTTCGTCTTCGGCTATGTGGGCGGTGGCGACACACCTTTTACCATTACCAACCCCAATGCAGCGGTGACCTTCGCTTTTCAGGTGTTACCGCTGGTCATCGTTATGTCGGCGCTGTCTGCGCTGCTTTGGTACTGGCGTATCCTGCCGATCGTAATCCGCGGCATCAGCTGGGTTTTCGAGCGCGCACTCGGCACGCGCGGCCCCTCGGGTCTCGTCGCCACGGCCAATATTTTTCTCGGCCAGACTGAAGCGCCGTTGCTCGTTCGACCCTATCTCGCACGCATGTCGCGCTACGAATTGCTACTCGTGATGACAGCGGGTATGGCCACTATCGCGGGCTCGGTGATGGTGATCTATTCAGCAATGCTCGGCGTACAGTTCCAGGGCGTACTGGGTCATCTCATCACCAAGTCGATCATGTCGGTACCGGCCTCTGTGCTCTTTGCCCACATGATTTTGCCCGATGACAACAGCAGCTCGCAGGATCTCCAGGAATCGCCGCGAATTTATCAAAGCGCGATGGACTCGATCACACGCGGCACCAGTGATGGACTCGCGCTCTTCCTCAACATTATCGCCATTCTCATCGTGCTGACCGCCTTCGTCGCGCTCGCCAACAGCATCGTCAGTTTCTTACCGGCGATCGATGGCGAAGCGATTACGCTCGAGCGCATTGCCGGCTGGATTTTCGCGCCAGTTGCATGGCTCATGGGCATTCCCTGGTCGGAAGCAACGACCGCAGGCTCGCTACTGGGTGTCAAAAGCGTGCTCAATGAATTCATTGCCTTCATCCAGCTGACCGGCGTGCCGCCCGAAACGCTGTCCGATCGCTCGCGGCTTATCACAATCTATGGGCTCTGTGGTTTTGCAAACCTCGCGAGCATTGGCATTCAAATCAGCGGCATCGGCACCATGGTGCCCGAGCGTCGAGGCGATCTCGTTTCGCTGGCATGGCCCGCCTTCGTCGCTGCGACTTTGGGTTCGTGCATGACCGGTTGCATCGTCGGCATCGTTGCGGGCTGAGGGCGCGCCGTCGTGGCGAAACTTTATTTTTATTACTCGACCATGAACGCGGGCAAGTCAACGGCCTTGCTGCAGGCGTCGCACAACTACGGCGAGCGCGGCATGCACACGGTTGTTTATACCGCTAAACTCGATGATCGCGCAGATGGTCGTGTGGCCTCGCGTATTGGCATCAGCGCTGACGCTCGTCACTTTGCTGCAGGGCAAGATCTCTTTCACGAGATCAGCGCCGATCTCACAGAGGGTCCCATTGCCTGCGTGCTCGTCGATGAGGCGCAGTTCCTCGCCAGCGATCAAGTCCGTCAGCTCGCGCGCGTGGTCGATGATCTCAATGTGCCGGTGCTCTGCTACGGCCTGCGCACGGATTTCCTGGGGCGGCTTTTCGAGGGCAGCGCGCAACTGCTGGCCTGGGCCGACAATCTGGTCGAGATCAAAACGGTCTGCCATTGCGGCCGCAAGGCCACCATGGTGGTCCGCGTGCTCCCCGACGGGCGGGTCGAAACGGCCGGCGCCCAGGTCGAGATCGGCGGCAACGACCGCTATGTATCCCTCTGTCGCCGACACTTCACCTCGGCCATCGAAACGGGTAAGGCCTGAAAAGCCCCCTTGTCATAATCTGCAAACATTGGGACGGTAAAGTACGAGTCGTAGGACGTACATCTGACCTAAGACCGTTGTTTTTTTGCGACATTAGGGTTTCCGGATGCCTTTTCCGGGGTCCGTAACGTAGAATTTCCGGTCCTGAATTTCGGGTCATTACGCCCTTCTCTGACGCACTTCTTGACGCACTTGGAGACTTCAAAAATGTTCACGCAGATTTTGGGCACACACGCGCCCGTGTCCGCAGTACAACGCTCCCACGTTTCGCTTGCCGTACTGCTCGCCTGCCCGCTGCTCGTTGTCGCGACGAACCAATCCGCTTTTGCACAGTCGACGGGTACAACCGCAGCCGAAGAGCTGCAAGAAATCGTCGTCACCGGTCGCCGCATCGGCCAGATTGGCGCGGTCACCGAACAGAACGCCGCGAAGTCGCGTGTCACGATCACCGGTGAGTTCTTGCAGAACTATATCCCGGGTCAAACCTTCCTCGAATCTTTGAACCAGGTTCCGGGTGTCAACTTCACCAACAACGATCCGTACGGCAGCTCGGGTGGCAACCTGCGCTTGCGCGGCATCGACGGCTCGCGTGTGTCGCTGACATTTGACGGCATACCGTTGAACGACACCGGCAACTACGCCATCTACACTAACCAGCAGATCGACCCCGAGTTAATCGAAGCGGTCGACGTCAACCTCGGTACGACCGACGTCGACAGTCCGACGGCTTCAGCGGTGGGCGGCACCATCAACAACCGTACGCGTCGTCCCGGCAAGGAAGAAGGCGGCATGGTTTCGGTGTCGGCGGGCGAGTACAACTACCGCCGCTATTTCGGTATGTATGAGACCGGCGAGATTAGCCCTTGGGGGACTCGCGCGTATTTCACAGCCTCACACGCCAGCAACGACAAGTACAAAGGTCCCGGCGAGATTTACAAGCGCCAGTTCAACGCGCGCCTGTTTCAGGACATGGGCAACGGTGACTTCATCGCTATTGCGGCGCACTTTAACCGCAACCGCAATAATTTTTATCGTAGTGCCACCGAAGCGCAGTGGCTAGCCGATGGTCGCAAACGCGATAACTTGGCGTTCTGCACGCGTCTACCCGGCGTCAACGGTGTCCGACAAGACGAGAACGCCGCACCGAACTCCGGCAGCACCGAGAACCCTCTCAACCCGTCGGCCTGCACCAATTACTACGGGCTGCGTGTGAACCCCTCGGACACCGGCAACATCCGTATTAACTCGTTGTGGAATATCAGCGAAAAGGTTCGGCTCGCTATCGATCCGTCTTTCCAATATGTTCTTGCCAACGGTGGTGGCACGCAGGTGCTCAACGAAACCCCATCGGCTACATCGAACGCCGATCGTCGTGTTGTTGGACTCTCGACCGCGCTCGGCTTTGATCTGAACGGCGACGGCGACGTGCTCGACACCGTGCGGTTCTACACCCCGAGCAACACAAACACTCGTCGTTTCGGCGTCAATACCTCGCTGATTTGGGACCTTTCAGAGACACAGCGAGTCCGCGTGGCCTACGCGTGGGACTACGGCCGTCACCGTCAGACCGGCGAGTGGGGCTACCTCGATGGTTCTGGAAACCCAGAGAATTTTTTTGGTGGTCGTCAGGGTCGTAAGGTCCCAACCGCTGACGGCAGCTTCGTGCGCGGTCGTGATCGTTACTCGATTGCCAAGTTGAGTCAGTTCTCTGCGGAGTATCGCGGAAAGTTTTTTGATGAAAAAATAACTGCAGCGATCGGTATTCGTGCACCATTCTTCGAGCGCCAACTCAATCAGTACTGCTATTCGCAAAGCGGGGCATTTAATGTGCTGTGCACAACACAGCGTCCGACTACTTTCCTGCCGAACGGTAACGTCACGCTTGGTAGCTCGACGACCCAATACATTCCCCCGTTCGCTGGAACGTTTAAATTCGACGATGTGCTTCCGAATCTTGGTTTGACCTACGCACTCACCGACTCACAGACGGTGTATGCCTCGTACGCCGGGAGCCTCTCGGCGCCGCGTACGGACAACCTCTACACGGTGAGCCGTGGTAGTGATGGGGTGCTTCGTCAGGCCATCCCGAACCCAGAGACGACCGACTCCTTCGACCTCGGCTGGCGCTATCGCTCAGAGTCGCTTCTCGCGTCGGTCGCGCTATGGAAATCGCAGTTCAAGAACCGCATCGTGTCGTCTTTCGATCCGGACCTCGGCTACTCGGTTGATCGTAACGTCGGCGACGTCAATCTGCAGGGTGCTGACTTTCAGATCGGCTGGCAGGCCAACGACTGGATCGTGGTGAACGGTTCGGCCTCGTACAACGACAGCGAGCTGAGGCAGGACCTCCGGGTCAGCGCCGCGAGCGTGCTGCCGACTGGAGGCAAGCGACTTGTTGAGACGCCCGAGTGGACCTTCGCCGGTCGTATTGAGTTACGACCCTTTGCAAACTTCAACCTTGGGCTCGAGGGTAAATTCGTCGATGATCGCTTCACAACCGACGTGAACGACGCCAGCGTCAATAACTTTACGGTATTTAGTCTTGATGCCGGTTACAACTTCGAATTCGAAGGCGTGAAATCGATGCGTGTACAGCTTAACGTCTACAATTTACTCGATGAAGAGTTCTTCGGTTCGATCAGCAGCACCGCCTACTCAATCGCTCGTACTCCGCCTCTCGTTGGTTTCTCACCGAGTACGCCGTTCCTGACCCTCGGCGCACCACGTACGGTCAGCATCTCGGTGCAGACCCGCCTCTAAAGCGGCGAGGCACCCCGCGTGATCCGCGGAGCGTTATGGCAAAGGGGCGCCTCATGGCGCCCCTTTGTTTTTGCACCGCAAGCCATGCGCATGATGATGATCGCGCTCAGCGCGATTTTTTCTTTGGTGTCGCCCGTATTGTCTCGTGAACCCGTACTGTCGCGCGACAATTCAGAGCCGGCTACGACACCCCCGCCTCGTGCCTCAGGCACGTTGCGTATCGCCACCTACAATGTCAGTTTCTTCGGTAAGGCTGAGGGTGATCTGACTCGCGAACTGACGACCCCCGAGTCGGTACAGCCAAAGCAGATTGCCGCAGTCCTGCAACGCGTGCGCCCCAATATCTTGCTGCTCAATGAATTCGACTACGATCCAAGAAGCCCAGAGCTCTTTGCCCGAAATTATTTGGCGATCTCGCAGGCGGGCGGCAAGCCACTGAGATTCGCCCACCACTTTATCGCACCTTCGAATACTGGGATTCCGAGCGGATTCGATCTCGATCGCAGTGGCAGCATCGGCGGCGGTAACGATGCGCTCGGCTTCGGGCAATTCTCGGGCCAATATGGCTTGGTTGTCTTCTCGCAGCTGCCCATCGATAACACTACGACACGGACCTTCCGTCATTTTCTTTGGCGTGATATGCCTAGCGCCTTGCTGCCGCCAGACTGGTACACCCCAGAGAGTCTCGCGAAACTGTCGCTGTCATCGAAGAGTCATTGGGATGTCGCGATCCGACTAAGCCGGAAAGAAATCCTGCACTTTCTCGTCAGTCACCCGACCCCGCCCGGCTTCGATGGTCCCGAAGATCGCAACGGTCGACGCAACCACGACGAGATCCGACTCTGGGCGGACTACATCGACCCGTCACGCAGCGACTATCTGCGCGATGATCGGGGTCGACAAGGCGGACTCGAAGCCGGTGCGTCGTTCGTCATCGCCGGCGATCTCAACGCCGACCCGCAAGATGGCGGCAGTGTTCGCGGCGCCATCGATCAACTCTTACTCCACCCCCGCGTGAATCGTGAAACAGCCATAGGCGATTTGGCACCACGTAGCCGTGGTGCCAGCGAAGCAGCACTGCGGCAGGGCGGCGCCAATGCGGCGCAGCGCGGCGATGCCTCACTCGATACCGCCGATTTTTCGGATCGTGGCAATGGCGTCGGCAACCTGCGCACTGACTATGTGCTGCCGTCGAGCAATCTCGAGGTCTGCGCCTCTGGCGTGTTCTGGCCCGCAAGTACCGATGCGGAGTTCGCACTGGTCAACGACGATGTCGAGGCCAGCTCGGATCACCGACTCGTTTGGGTCGATATCGCACTATCCGGCAGGCGTTGCCCGATACGCTCAAAATGAGCTGCGAATCAATGCGGCGGATGCTCCTCGAGCGCGGCGTAGCGCTTCAGAGTAGTCGCCGATGCACACGCGGAACGCGACATGTCTGCACTGCACGCATCAGCCGTGATTCCACGCTCCCAGGATCCATAGATCGGGTTAGGTAACAGAAACCAGCGCGTGCCGAAGAGGGGCATGAGCTCAGCCTGGCGGACCTCAAAATCGGGGCGATCAATGAAATCGCGCAGATCATCACCGATGAGAGCCACGATGCGATATGTCTTTGCGATCCACGCGCGACGCACGGTTTTATTTGAGCTCGACCACTCGGGTCGCTCCCGCCGTAGACTCAACGCCCCCGGGTCCGCAGCATTCGGCAGATTGAGTGTTTGCAGATTACGCAGCGTCGCCGTACGCGCTGGGCAAGGGTCAGCGGGATATTCCGCTAGCACTCGGCACTCTCGATTGGTCACATAGAAAATACGGTGACCTGCACGCGCGGCCGCCTGTAAAAATTCTACTGCACCAGCGATTGCCGGGGCTGCCGCTTCCTGCATCCACAACTGCCAAGACGGCTCGTCGTAATCGCTACCCGCCCGAATCCGCTGGGCCTGATAAAACGTATTGTCGAGGACAGTCTCATCGAGATCCACGATGATCGCCGTCGGCAAACTCGCGAGCGCCGCTGGGTCCGTCTGTTGCTGCTCCACGGCGGCGCTTCCGGGGGCGGCCACCGTGCTAGCGAGTCGCTCCGTCGCCAGTCGATATATTTGGGTAGCTGCGATACGGTATTCGGCGGCACGCTGCATCCAAAGCGTCGCGTTCACCTGCTCGCGGCCGATGATCGACGTGTCGTCCGCCGCGAACGACGAGGAAAAGAGCAGGAGACCAGCCGTCGTCACCATCGCCAATTCTTTCAGTGTGAACCTCTCCATAGGCGCACATGTTAAGGTGCGGCCGTGCTGAAAAATACCATTCGTACCATCCCCGACTATCCGAAGGCCGGGATCCAGTTTCGCGACATCACCACCTTGCTTGGTAATGCCGAATCCTTTCGCGCGGCGGTCGGTCAACTCGCCGCACCGTATGCAGGTATAGGCATCGGTAAAGTCGCGGGGATAGAGGCGCGCGGATTCATTTTAGGTGGCGCCGTTGCGCACCAGTTGCAGGCCGGTTTTGTGCCGATCCGCAAGAAAGGCAAGCTACCCCATGACACCGTCCGCATCGGCTATTCGCTGGAGTACGGTACCGACGAAATGGAAATCCATCGCGATGCCGTCGCATCTGGCGAGAAAGTCATCCTGATCGACGATTTGATTGCCACCGGCGGCACGGCAACGGCCGCCCTTGCCTTACTGCGCTCACTTGGTGCCGAGGTGATCGCAGCCTGCTTCGTGATCGATCTGCCCGATTTACAGGGTGCAAAGAAAATACGCGATCTTGGCGTGCCTGTGCTTACCCTCATTACCTTCGACGGTCACTGAATCAGTTCGGCGTCTCGCAAACTCTGGATCATCGAGGTCTTGAGCAGAAAGGCACGTGACAAGGCAGGGTCTGCAGCCGCACGCATGAATTCGGCCTGACGTTTCTTTTGTACGTTGGGATCCTTCGATTCCATCAATTTTTTATTATTGATGGTGTGCTCTTGCACAAACCGTACGCAGATGCCCCTGCGCTGGCGTTCATAGAGATCGAGCAACTGTCCAGCCTCTGCGCCGTGATGAACGCGGATCAGCTTGTCAGCGAGGCTCCAGGCATCGTGAATGCCACCATTCATTCCCATCCCGCCAAGCGGATTATTGATATGCGCAGAGTCGCCTGCGAGTAGCACACGTCCGCGGCGATAAGTCCTCGCGACGCGCTGGTGCACACGATAAATCGTCCGATGGATAATTTCATAGTCGCGATCGTGCGGCGCCATATGATGTAAACGATCCTGAATCCAGCGATCCGACAACCATAGCGCATCGTCCTCGATTTTCGGATCTGTCGGAATAAGCACGCGCCAGAGCGAGGGTGTACGCAGCAGTACCAGCCATTCCTCAGGATCTGAAACGTAATTCACCAAAGAAAGACGATCGAATTTCGTTTCGAGCGGGAACTGCGTCGAGGCGACCAAAAACTTCTCGGGCCAAGTAAAGCCCTCGAACTCGATGGCGACGGCCTTGCGGACGGCACTATCAGCACCATCCGCAGCGACGAGGAACGAGCCGCGCAAGATTTTCTCTTGCCCGTTCGTCCAGACCAGCACCTCAACTCCATCAGTGGTTTGGTGTACGCCTTTCACCGAGGAGTTGAAATGGCATTTGGCGAGGCCCGCATGCTGCTCGCCCAGTTCGTTCCACACGAGGCGCGTGTACTTCCACTGTTCGGCCTGCAACCGATAGGGGTGACGCGTGTCTTCGGAGAGATATCCGAGATCGAATTCGGCGATCTCGCCAGTGCGTCGGTCGCGATACTGATACTTTCGACAGACGAGACCCTGTGCCTCGAGAGGCTTGGCCATGGCGAGTTCATCCAGCATGTCGAGCGAGGGCGGATGGAAAGTAGAGGCGCGCAGGGTTTCGGGCAGATCCGGCAGACCCTCGAGCAGCGTCACTGGGACGCCTGCCTGTGCGAGTCGCAACGCTGCGGTACAGCCGACGGGCCCGGCGCCTGCGATGATGACCGGCGCATTGATCGCCAAGATTTTTGCCCCCAACGCGAAAATTCTGCTCCTATATTCTATGCCAACTACCAGTAGCCTACCGAGGTGCGTACCGATGCACGCCCAGCACACTCCATTCCGCGCCAGTGTTCGTCGTCGCCTCATTCTCGCGCTCGCCGCAGTGACGCTGACGGTTGCCGCAATGCAGGCCGTACCTCAGGAGAAAACCGAAAAACCGCCGCTGCACGGGCAGCAGTGGATGGCAATCACCGGCAAGCCGTTGGGCGCCACCGCAGGCTCTCGAATCTTTCAGCGCGGTGGCAATGCGGTCGATGCTGCCTGCGCGATGATCGCCGCCACAGCGACCATGTGGGATGTACTGCACTGGGGTGGGGAAACACAGGCGCTCATCTGGCACCCGCAAGAGCGCCAGGTGATTGCGATCAATGCCCTAGGCGTGGCGCCATCGGGTGCGACCCCAGAATTTTTCAAATCGAAAGGTATGAAATATCCGCCGGAGTTCGGTCCGCTGGCCGCGGTCACCCCCGGCACACCTGGCGGCATAATGGTGATGCTCGCCGAGTATGGCCGTCTCTCGCTCGCCGAAGTACTGGCGCCCGCGATTGAACTCGCCGACGGGTATCCGATGGAGGCGCAAACGGCAACGCTCATCGAGCGCAATAAAGGCAAGCTCAAAGAGTGGTCTGATAGTGCTCGCGTGATGTTGCCGCATCGTCAGGATGCGGCTGCAGCGGGCCGCGAAGGGCCCGTAGCGGGTGAAATTTTCCGTCAGCCTGAGCTCGCCGCCACTCTGCGCAAACTGGTCGAGGCCGAGACTCGGGCGCGCAAACGTGGCGCATCGCGCAAGCAAGCCATCATGGCGGCCTACGAGCGCTTTTATCGCGGTGATATTGCGACGGAGTTCGTAGCGGCCGTCCAGGCACAAGGAGGACTCATCACGCGCGATGATCTTGCCAATTGGCAGGTCAAGGTCGAAGAGCCGCGCCATGTCAATTACCGCGGCGTCGAGGTCTACAAGCTCGACACCTGGACGCAGGGCCCGGCGATGCTGCAGGCGCTCAATATTCTCGAAAACTTTGATCTGCAAGCGATGGGCTACAACTCGTCACGGTACTTACACACGGTTTATCAGGCGATGAACCTGTCGTTCGCCGATCGCGATTTTTATTACGGTGATCCTGCTTTCCCACCGACCGAACCCATCACAGGCCTGCTGTCGAAAGACTACGCCCGGCAGCGCGCCAAGCTCATAGGTGAACGCAACGATCCGCGCATCGGCCCGGGCGACCCCTACCCGTTTCAGGGCGGCAGTAATTCTTACAAAGATTTGCTTCGCAGTTGGGGTAGTACGCGCTCACCGATGGATCCACCCGCAACGTCTGCCACACCGAACGAGAGGCCGTATTCGCCGAGTGGCGTCGTCCCCACGGTCGATGCGCGCATTCCCGATCGTCGCGATCCGCTTGATGACACGGAGCAGGCCTTCTGGCGCGGTACGACATCGGTCATCGCCGCGGATGCAGGAGGCTGGCTGGTGTCGGTCACTCCGAGCGGCGGTTGGATTCCGGCGGTGATCGCCGGCAAGACGGGCATCGGACTCTCGCAGCGTATGCAGTCGTTCGTACTCGATCCCAAAGAAAATCCGTTCAATGTCATTGAACCCGGTAAACGCCCGCGCGTCACGCTCACGCCGAGCCTTGCAGTCAAAGATGGCAAACCGTGGCTCGCCTTCGCGGTGCAAGGGGGTGACAGTCAGGATCAAAACCTACTGCAGTTCTTCCTCAATGTGGTCGAGTTCGGCATGACGCCACAACAAGCCACCGAAGCGGCGAACATGAACAGCTTCCAACTACGCGACTCGTTCGGTGATCACGAAACTAGTCCCGGCCGCATGCTGCTCGACGACGAGACGCCGCGCTGGGTGCGCGGCGAACTGCTTGAGCGCGGGTATCGTCTGGAGTTCCAGCCACGCACGGCCGGTCCAATCAACGCCATTATGCTCGACCACAGGCACGGTACGATCTGGGGCGGCTCGGGCAATCACGGCGAGGACTACGGCATCGCCTGGTAGCGTGCACAAAAAGAAAAACCCCTGATCCTCGCGGACCAGGGGTTTTTTTTGATAAGGACCCTGACGGTGACCTACTCTAGCGTCGCAACAGGCGAAACTACCATCGGCGCAGAGCGTTTTCACTTCCGAGTTCGAAAAGGGATCGGGTGGTTCCCACTCGCTATTGCCATCAGGGAATTCTTTTATCCGGATGTTTTTTGACGTGACGCAGTCGCGTTCACATGAGTGATGGAATCAACTCCATCGCAATCAACCTTTCAAGCAAACTGCTTGAGGTTATATGGTCAAGCCTCACGGGCAATTAGTACTG
>VGTW01000050.1 GCA_016874555.1 Gammaproteobacteria bacterium
CAAATCGGGCGCAATCCTCTTGATGCCGGCCTTCGGTGGCGGCCTGACTTTTTGTGCACATCTCGTACGATGGGGCGAGCGCACCACACCGCTTGCCACTACAAATATTGAACTCCCGCCGCCCGAGCGTTCGGCGCTCGAAATGGTGGAGCGCTATCGTCGCTCCAAAGGAGCTGGCCTTACATGACCACTGCTGATCCGCGTCGCCGCATGTTGCCCATCGTGGCGATGGCGCTGTTCATCGATTCGATGGGCATCGGCATCATCATTCCGGTTGCGCCACAACTGGTGATGAATCTTTCCGGTCTTACGCTGGCCGATGCCGCGCCGATCGCCGGCTGGCTGACCCTGGCCTACGCCTCGATGCAGTTCATTTTCTCGCCGATTCTCGGCAACCTGAGCGATCGGCACGGCCGCAAACCCATCCTGCTCGCCTCACTGGCCGCGCTTGCTGTCGACTATGTCTTGATGGGTTTTGCACCGACCCTGACCTGGCTGTTCATTGGTCGCATCATTGCCGGGATCGCTGGCGCCACGTTTGCCACAGCCAATGCCGTAGTCGCAGATATCATTCCACCAGATCAGCGCGCCAAATATTTTGGTCTGAACGGTGCTGCCTGGGGCATGGGCTTTATTGTTGGCCCGGTGGTCGGCGGTCTGCTCGGTCAATATGGGCCACGTGTGCCTTTTTTCGCCGCAGCGGTGTTCACTGCACTCAATTTTCTGATCGCACTCGCGGTACTCAAAGAAACCTTGCCCGCAGGCGAGCGGCGCGCGTTCTCGGCACGGCGAGCCAACGTGCTCGGATCGCTGCGCTCGATGCGGGCGATTCCGGGTGCGCTGCTGTTGTTGGCCGTGCTGTTCATGTATCAGATCGGCCACGACACCCTGCCCTCCACTTGGGCCTGGATGACCATGGCCAAATTCGGCTGGGGCGAACGCGCAGTCGGTTTGTCACTCGCTGTACTCGGACTCGGCACCGCAGCGGTCCAAGGCGGTCTCGTGGGTCTGTTCACGAAGCGCCTTGGCGAACAACGGGCCGCGCTGATCGGTCTGGTCGGCGGGTCTATCGGTTTTCTGGGCTATGCGTTTGCGTCACAACCCTGGATGCTGTTCGCAAGCGTGCCCCTCGCCTGTCTGATTGGTCTGACGATGCCGTCGATCCGCGCGATCCTCTCGCGCCAGGTGCCCGCCAATGCACAAGGCGAACTGCAGGGCGCAATCGCCGGAATTGTAAGCTTCACGGCGATCGTCACGCCGTTCACGATGACTCACCTCTTCAGCGTTGCCACCGAAACCGCACACTTCCCCGGCGCGCCATTTTTGGCCGGAGCCATTGCTTTGTTATTCGGGGCGTTGGTATTTGGGCGCAGTCGGTTCAGCGCGCGCTCAGCGATGTAAGCACATAGCGCAGACCGCGTGTCGGTAGTTCGGAGCGGATCACAATTCGATCGGCACCGTATACCCAAAGATCGTTCATACCGGCGAGACGATAGCGCTGTGTGGTGAAGCGTCCGGCAGGGACCTCGATGGTTTCTTCACCCATATATTCGATTTCGAGCGGCACTAATGCACCGAGCACAGGTTTGGTGGTGTCGGCACTAGCCTCGACGCTATAGAGCTGAAACTGTCCCTTCTTGGGATTGGCAGTGTCAAGATCTGGGGTATGCCAGCCATCGGCAGAGACTGGATGCGTACCGATCGAGAACCGCACGGGTACCGCAGTCTCTTGTTGTTGCCGGCCGCTGTCAGGACCGTTCGACTCTGCGAACAAGTGCTCGCCCTGCACCAAAAAATGACCGCTGCCTTTATAGCGACCGCTGCTCCAATAGTTCGCATACACCTCGAGTGGGCGAAAGTCGGCTGCCGATCGTAGCACCACGGTGAACAATGAATTTCGCCGGCTGAGATCGCTGGAACTCGACAGCGTCTGCGTGCCGTCGCTGTGCACCACTAATTGAAAGTACTCGCCGCCGCGGCGCTCGCCGCCCGCAATACCCTCGCTGCGGTACTCGCCCTGAACGACACGTGCAGCAGCCGCTGGAGCGGTCTTGGGCGATCCCGTCTCGGCGACGCGTGCCGCTGCCGTCGCTATCGTCACTATTACCAGCAGCGAAACCGCGACGAGTCGGTTCATCGACTGCGTACCCACATGGCATAGAACAACAACAGTACATTTGCCGCTGCCATGATGATAAACGGCGCACCCGGGCGCCATAAATCAAACGCCACGCCACCGACTTTGGAAATAATTAGAATGCCAAGCGCGCCGAAGAAACCAACCATCCCGATGACCGCACCACGTATCGGGCCCGGCGCCTCCTGCGCGATAAGCACCTGTGAAGCCAGAATACCGCTTATCTGGCCGATGCCCAGCATCGCCGCCGCACCATAGGCCATACCACCTTCGGCTGGATCCGGCGTAAATCCCATCCAACCGTAACCCACGATGGCCAGCAGCGTGGCGGTGATGACGAGCGTCACGCGATCGATCTTGTCGGCCAGCCAGCCAAAGAGCGGCGCCCACAACATGGCGCAGCCCTGCACGATACCAAATAGCGTTCCTTGCAAGGCCGCCGCATCCGCAGCCGCCAAGCCATCCGCCGTGGCAGCTAACTGCACCCAAAGCGAAAGAAACAACGCAACAATCACCAGGTCCGCACGAGCGGTAAACGAGGCGGCGTAAGCCAGTGCAATCCGCGGCTGCTTGCCTGCAACAATGCCTTGGCGAATCAAGGTGACGAGCGGGACTCGCTCAGTAACTTGATCCGGCTTTCCTGGCTTGAGCGCGAGCATCACCAGCGCACTGAAGACGCACACTGCCGCCGCCGTGAGATAGGCGAAGCGACCCGCCTCCGTTTCGGTAGCGCCGAAGCCCTGGTAGATCTGCGGCAGCTTAACGAGGAATACCAAAAATAATACCGCGCCCAGGGCGTTGAGTACAAAAGACAGGCCGGTCAACTTGCCGCGATCGGCATCGACAGGATAATCGGCGAGCACCGTTGCCAGCATGCCGCCCAGTGCCGCTACGCCGATGGCATAGATCAGCCGGTAAATGAGCAACTGGTTGATGTCATCGGCAAACGGATAGGCTGCGTAAGCGAGTCCCGTGATTAGAAAGCCCACCACGTAAACGATGCGCCGGCCGACGCAATCAGACCAAGCGCCAAAAAAACCAACGGTGAGCAAGGTGATGATTTCCGCCCAGAACTGCAGGTCACCGGAAATCTGCCCGCGCTGCTCGGCCGGCGCGCCGATATTGACCTCCAACAGGTAGGGCTGTAGGGACGTCGCATACGTGAAGATGCCGATACTGACGAAAGCTGCCCAAAGATAGGCTGCCACGTGCCCCGGCATGACACCAGGCATCAGTCGGACAAAGAAAAACTTCCGACCTTCGGGGGCTGCAGACATCAACTCCTCCAGAAACAGTCGGGACTAGCGAAACAGAATAGATTGCGGATAGCGAGCATACATTCGTGCGTCGAGTCCGTACCAGTGGCCGGTCGGCCAGATCACAAACGGCAGAAACATCAGCGCGAGCGCGATCAATGAGGCGTCATAGTAACCGCCGACGGCAAAAGAAAACATCATCAGCATAGCTCCAGCCGCTGCACCCCGTGTCATGAAGCCGAACAGCAAACCGAGACCGATGAAGGTTTCGCCCCAGCAGACCATCCAGGCAAGCGGCTGATAATGAGGCAGCCCGATATGCTCGATGAACCAGGCGCCGAAAGTCTCGGGATCGATTTCTTCGAGGCGTACGGTAAAGATTCGCGACAGGCGATCACTACTGATGTACTGCTGCTGCCACTTGTTGGCGGCAGCGCTCAGAAAGAACAGGGCGAGCAGATAGCGCAGCCCCAACGCAGCAATTCGTCCAGCGCCGAGTCGAATCCGAGCCTTCATTGCACCACCCGCTCGGATGAGTCGGCCTTCGGTAGTTCGCGGCCCAGAAAGCCGCGAACCCAGGAATAACCGTCGCGGCGCTTAAGTGCCAAACAGCGGCCCTGAGGCTCGCCCGTTAACGTACGCCACTCGGCAGAACGCATGTCGATGCTCGAGTCGGGAAGCATGATCAGACCGGCGACCATATCGATCCGTGCCCACCCCTCTTCGAGCGCCACGCGTTTTCGGTTACCATCGTTTTCATAGATTGTGAGAGGTCGACTGTCGCTGGTTTTACGCCGCAGCCACTGCACGAGGTAATCCCCGATAGTGGCGATCTGCGCCCAGAAGCTTTTTTCGCGTAAACGATACAGTCGATAGACTTCGTCACGGTCGACGTCAGCGGCCCGTTCGCAGCGCAGAAAGTCGTCGCAGGTCGTACACAAGAGATTGATGCGAACCTGCAGCGCCTCGGTGGATAACGGCGCCGCACCCCGATCACAGCCCGCCAATGTCAGCAGGGCGATCAGCGCCAGCACCAACCAACGTTCGCACTTTCTTTTCCTCAATGCGAAGTCCCCCAATCCCTCTCAGCGCATAGTCACGAATTCTTCGGCACTGGTCGGATGTATGGCCACCGTATCGTCGAAATCACGTTTGGTGGCACCCATCTTCAGTGCAACAGCGAAGCCCTGTAACATTTCATCGGCTCCGACACCAATTACGTGGCAGCCCACGATGCGCTGCTCGGGCCCCATGGTGATTAGCTTCATCTCGGCGCGCGGTTTGCGTGTCGTCAGTGCGTGATACATCGGTACGAAGCCCGAAGTGTAGATCTTCAAAGAGTCGGCACCGTAGCGATCGCGCGCTTCCTGCTCGCTGAGCCCCACCGTACCGATCGGCGGGTGGCTGAAGACCACGGTGGGAATATTCGAGTAGTCGAGATGGCGATCGGTCATGCCACCAAACACCCGATCGGCGAGTCGTCGCCCCGCGGCAATCGCCACCGGCGTAAGCAGTGCTCGGCCCGTGACATCGCCGATGGCATGGATGCCGCCGACATTGGTTTGCTGCAGAGAATCGACGGCGATATGACCCGAAGCGTCTAGGCTTACACCGGCGCGATCCAGACCCATATCTTCGACCATAGGCTCGCGACCGATGGCCCACACCACACAATCGAAGGGACCGACCGCGCGCCCATCGACCGTCAGCAGCCGCAGGCTCGCGTCGACATCACGCTCCAATGCCCGCGGTACGGCCCGCGTCACGATCTCGATACCCTCATCACGCATGATCTTCATGAGACCATCGCCGAGCATGCTGTCGAAAGAGCGTAGCACTCGGTCCTGGCGAATAACGAGGGAGACCTTACTGCCGAGCGCAGCGAAAACACCAGCGATCTCTACGGCGACATAGCCGCTGCCGACGATAGCCACGCGCTCGGGTTTCGATTGGAGAGCAAAGAATCCGTCGGAAGTCATGCCGAACTCAGCGCCGGGAATGGGCGGGATCGAGGGGCGTCCGCCGGTGGCAATCACTACTTGCGGGGCTACGAGCGTCTGTTCGCCGGTACGGACTTCACCTACACCGACGAAGTGGCCACGACCGCGCACGAGCTCGATTTTTTTATTGGCGAGATTGCGTTCGTAGATGCCATTGAGACGTTGTACATAGGCATCGCGCGCAAGCTGCAACGCCCGCCAGTCATGACGACCGAGCCTCAGCTCGAAACCATAGTGCACAGCATCATGCGCAGCGTGGGCGATCTGAGCTGCATTCCACATGACTTTTTTAGGTACACAGCCGACGTTAACGCAGGTGCCACCGAGGCGGCCTGCCTCGATAATTGCAACCTTGGCACCGTACTCCACGGCGCGTTGCGCGCAGGCCAAACCGCCGCTACCACCGCCGATCACGACTAAATCAAAACTTCTGGTTTTCATGCGCGAATCCTACACGGCAGTGACATCGATTGCCGTCAGCTGCGTTACCCTACGCGCATGAGCACCCTTTCCATCGCCACCTGGAATGTCAATTCGCTGCGCGTGCGGCTGCCGCAACTGGCCGAATGGCTGAGTACAGCCAAGCCGGATATCGTCGCACTGCAAGAAACCAAGTCGACCGACGCCGATTTCCCGGCGGCCGAGATCAGTGCTCTCGGCTATGAATTCGCACGCAGCGGTCAGCGTACCTACAACGGCGTCGCCGTGCTCTCGCGGCAGCCGGTCACGGTACTCGCCACCGATATCCCGGGTTTTTCCGATGAACAGCGCCGCGTGCTCGCCGTTGAAACTGCAGGCGTAGTCATACTTGATCTTTATGTACCCAATGGGCAGGAGCCCGGGTCCGAAAAATACGCCTACAAACTGCGCTGGCTGGAAGCACTCGAGCAGTGGTTGCACGACAGCTTGTTAAAGCACCGCAAAGTGATTGTACTCGGTGACTTCAACATCGCGCCCGAAGATCGTGACGTCCATGATCCGCAGGCTTGGGAGGGTAGCGTGCACGTCAGCCCGCCTGAGCGCGCGGCCTATCAAAAATTGCTCGACAGTGGTCTCGTCGATGTTTTTCGACGTTTCGAGCAACCCGAAAAATCTTTCAGTTGGTGGGATTACCGCGCCGCTGCCTTCCGACGCAACGCAGGCTTGCGCATCGATCTGATTCTCGCCACTGCATCGCTTGCTGAGCGCTGCGTCGGTTGTCGCATCGATCGCGAGCCACGCAGAGCCGAGCGGCCCTCAGACCACACGCCGGTGATCGCCGAGTTCGAAGTCGACTAAGCTCGCGGCGGGCTGCGTGATAGCGGCGATAAACCGTCGATGAATATCATCGATACGCGCCAGCACTTCGCCGCGCCCTTCGAGTGGCACAACCAGCAAAATCTTTGACAACAGCTGTGGTGAAAGCTGTTCGAGACAACGTACAGCAAGCGGCGCGAAACTCAGGTGCCAAGGCTCGGCACTGACGCCGTCACCGTTTGTCACGTAGGGCCGAAAAAACCCGAAGTGATGCATATGGGTATCGAGCCATTGCGTGAGCTTGGCAAAGGGACCTTGCGCCGCATATTCCTGTGGAATGAGTTGCAAGGCCGCCACATCGGACATGGCCGCGGCATCATAGACATCAAAATCGGTGCCCCAATGATGACGACTCGCACCGGGCAGTGCGGACCAGGCGAGGATGGCCTCGATGCGTTCGATCGGCGTCAGCGAGGTTGCATCAAGTGCCCTGCCCTCGCGGTCGGTGAGCACCCGTTCGCCACGGAATTTCCCGTTCCAGATCATGAGTTGCCGATCGAAATCACGGAACGAAGACGCGGCGCGCAGATCGATACCATCGGCAAGTGCTGCCTCGCACAGGGCAAGGAAGGCCGGCATCACCTCGCGATGCAGCGTGCAGTGCAACTCGATGGCCTCGATGAGATGGCTGCGACTGCGACCCGTCAGCTCGAATTCATTGAGCAAGCGCAGTGAGGGCATCGATCACCTGCAAAAAACTCTCGAGTGGCTGCGCACCCGAAAACTCATGTTTTCGATCAAAAATGAAAGTGGGGACGCCAGTGATTTGCGAGCGTTGTGCAAGCGCTTCGAGCGCGACGATTTCGGTATGAAGATTTGCATTATCGAGTGCGGCGGCAGCCACCGCAGCAGGCATTCCGGCATCGACGCCGATTTTTTTGAGCACTGCAGGATCACCGATGTCGCGCCCCTCGGTGAAGTAGGCGACAAACAAGGCCCGTATCACCGTCGCCTGCGTCTGCGGCGAGCTGCGCCAGGCAGCGGCCGCGAGCGCGTGCGCGCGGCGGGTGTTGGGCGCACGTTCGATCGCCTCGAAATCAAAAGCGATACCCATGGAACCGCCGAGCTCAAGCAGTTGCTGTTGTCCGGCCGCAAAGGGATCCGGTCTGCCGAAGCGCTCGAGCAAATACTCGCGACGGTTTCGACCCGCCACGGGCATGGCCGAATTCAGCTCGAAAGGCAGCCACTGCACTTCGATGTCGCGATCGGCTCTTGCGGCCAGCGCCTGCTGCAGGCGCGCGTGACCGACGAAGCACCACGGACAAATGACGTCGGAAAACACTTCAATCCGCATGAGCGGCGAGCATACACGTAGAATCGCGCCCGTGATTCATCTGCGTAATCTGCGGCTGCGACGCGGCCCCGACATCCTCATCGAAAATGCCACCGTCAGCGTATTGCGAGGCGAGAAGGTCGGCATCGTTGGCCGCAATGGCTGTGGCAAATCATCACTGCTCGCGTTGTTGCAGGGGGGGCTCGCAGCCGATCAGGGAGAGTTGGAATTCCCGGCGAATCTCGCAGTCGCCACAGTGGCGCAAGAGCTGCCGCATTCCGCACAGGCCGTGATCGAGCATGTCATCGATGGTGACACCGCGCTGCGCGACTGCGAGCGGGAGCTCGCCGCCGCTGATGCGCGGGGTGATGGGCTCGCGCACGCCCACTGGCTGGGGGAGTTCGAAGTCAAAGGCGGCTACACCGCGCGCGCGCGGGCGGCGTCGCTGCTCGACGGTCTCGGCTTCGATCCTGCCGCCATCGACCGGCCGATCGCCACCTTCTCGGGCGGCCTGCGCATGCGCGCCAATCTCGCGCGGGCGCTGATGTGCCCGTCAGATGTGCTGCTGCTCGATGAACCTACCAATCATCTCGATCTCGATGCCGTACTCTGGTTGGAAGGCTGGCTGCGTGCCTATCAGGGCACGCTGCTCATCGTCTCGCACGATCGCGATTTCCTTGATGCGGTGATCGGACGCGTTTTGCATGTCACCGGCAAACGTATCGACGCTTACAGTGGTAACTTCACCGAGTTCGAGTCACAGCGTGCAGCACGTGCGGCGCAACAAGCGGCAGCCAACGAAAAGATTCGTCGTGAGGCCGAGCACTTACACAGCTTCATCGAACGCTTCAAGGCCAAGGCCAGCAAGGCACGGCAGGCACAGAGTCGCATCAAGTGGCTGGAACGACTACCGACGATCGTCACGCAGCGTACCGAGACCACCTACGAATGGCAGTTCACGCCGCCGCGAAAACTGCCCGCGCCGCTGGTCGCCATCGAGTCGGCAAGTGCGGGCTATCAGGATCGCACGATCATCAAAGGCGTTCGGCTGTCGATCGCACCGGGTGCGCGACTCGGCGTACTCGGTCGCAATGGCGCTGGCAAATCGACGTTGATGAAAGTGATCGCCGGTGAGCTTGTAACGACCGCGGGTACTTGCACCGCCGCCGCCGATCTCGAGATCGGTTTCTTTGCCCAGCTCGAGATGGATCAACTCGACATCAAATCTACGGCTATCGTCGAACTCGCGCGCCGTGGCGGGCCGGAAGCCGCGCGCTGGCGCGAGCAGGAACGGCGTGATCACCTCGGGCACTTCGGCTTCGTGGGCGATCGTGTATTCGAACCGATCGTCGGCTTTTCAGGCGGTGAGCGGGCACGGCTATCGCTCGCGATTCTGGTGGCCCGACGACCCAACCTGCTGCTGCTCGACGAACCCACCAACCATCTTGATCTCGAGATGCGCGACTCGCTGCTGTTTGCGCTGCAAAAATTCGCAGGTGCAGTCGTACTGGTGTCGCACGATCGCGGTCTGCTCGGCAGCGTCTGCGACGAGTTCGTGCTGGTCAGTGGCGGACGAGTCGCATCGTTCGATGGCGATCTCGAAGATTATGCAGCTTGGCTTGCCGCACAATCTCGACAACCAAAGAAATCGACGACTCAAGCGATGCCGGTCGAAGTCAGCGCAGAAGATGCAGCGACCCGTCGCGAACGTCGCCGCCAGGAAGTCGCAGCACGTAATGCGCTTGCGCCGCTGCGAATAGAACTGCGCCGTGTCGAGTCGGAGCTGGAATCTTTGGCTCGAGAGCGCAGCAGCATGGAGCAGCGCCTTGCCGACACCGAGTGTTATCTGTCGACGGATCCGCAGACAAAAAACTTGCCAACGCTGCACGCGAATACGGTCAAGCGAATCGGCGACTTGGAAGAACGTTGGTTGGAACTCAGCGAGCGCTTGGGCAGCAGCTGAGCCAGCGTCGTGTACCAGCCTGCGCTGGCAAATGGTCCCGGGAAAAAGAAAAGGGCGGATCTTTCGATCCGCCCGAACGGGGATCACCCGTCAGAAGGGACGGTTGACGAGCGCAAGTCTAGCGGCCTGTACGAGCCTGTCAAGCATTTGTATTGAACAAAGGCTGGACGGGGAAGGAGGACGGCCCGGAACCGGAGACTTGGAAGAAGTTTATGGGGCCGGTGTTGCGCCCTGATGACGGGCTGGGGTCGAATCGAGGGCCGCCTCTGTCCGCTTGGCGGTCATCAATAGGACCTCGCCGGCCGCCTTCTCGAAGGCCGCGACGATCGCGGATAGCCGATTCTCCGTGGCCTCTACCGCTGTGACACTGGAAAAACTGGCAATGACCTCGCGATCACGACGGCGGGTCAGGACGGCATCGATGACCACATGGACCGCGGGCACAGCGCCTTCCACCCGGTACTCGGCATCGAATCGCCGGACATCAAGGCGCAGCGTATGCGTAGGCGCGACCGGCGCCGTCGCATCGAAGGCTTGGAATCTATTCGAGGTCTTGAGTGCTGCAAGAGCCAGATCGCCGACCACCCGGGGCAACTCATCGGGCCAGCGGCTGGCCGCGAACACATCGAGTCGACGATCCGGACGGGTCACGAGGATGTCGCTGCCCCCATAGCCTGGCGAAACACCCACGGCCGCAAGTTGCAGCACGACCGCGGGGCCCTCTGGCGAGGCGCCGTCGGGCACGCGCTGCACCGCAGGCCGAGCAGCTCCCTCGACAACAAAAGTGGGACGCAGCACATAAGTGACTGCCGCGGGACTGCGACTTGCCAGCAAGTTGCCGCAACCGGTGAGCGCAAGCGTCAGCAAGCCAGCACAAAGAATTCGCAGCAGTGCAGCCGGTGAAGTGACCTTGGGACTGCTCATCGTGGAACCTCGATGCCGCGCGCCGGCGGCTGCAAGATGAGTTGCGAGGGATCCTGACGCAGCGAGCGACTCAGCGCCTCGAGTTCGTCGGCAGCAGCACTGCCCTCGCGCAGCAGGCGCTCGAACTCCGGCAGGCCGTGCTGTGCGAAATCATTGAGACTGGCTTGATTGTTGCGCATCAGCTCATCCAGACGCGCGCTCGTCGTCGCCAGATTGTCGGCGACGACGCCGATTCGATCGACAGCCTTGCGAATGGCCGGCGTGGTTTCGGTAGTGGCGGTCTGCAAAGACTGAGTCATCTGCGAAAAATCGCGCGAGATACCGCGCAGCTCGCGCACCAGAAGATCCATTTCTTTCATGGTGGCAGGCAGATCGCGACTTGCCCGATCGATATTGGCCACGGTGCGCGACAGCGCATCGAGGTTGTCATCCGAGAGCAGGCGACTCGCGCGCTGCGCCACTTCCGAGACCCGACCCATGACCTCGGGTACGCCGGAGATGATCACATCAAAACCTGAACGTACCGAACGAATCACCGGATATCGCTCACCGACGACCGGAGCCACGAGCTTCTTGGTGCCGGCATCACCGAGCAGATCGATGTATAGCAGCCCGGTCACACCCAGCAGCGACAGCTCAGCAACCGTTTTCGAGGACACGGGAGCCTCGGCATCGAGTTCGACGATGACCTGCACGCGCTCGGCCGAACGACGATCGATATTGAGCGCAAGTACCCGACCAACATCGACACCAAGATAGCGGACCGTACTGCCAACAGTCAGCCCCGACACGGAACCTTCAAAATAAACTTCGTAGCGCTCGTAGGACTTGGCGTCGCGCGCGTCCGAGTACCAATAGACGAAGCCGACCGCCATGGCGAGCACCAGCAGCACGAAAGCGCCGACGGCGGCGTAATTGGCCTCACGCTCCATGACCCGCTCCGAAGCGACGCGCCCGGTCGCCGTGAAAGTAAGCCCGTATCCAAGGATGCGGGTTGGCGGCGATCGACGCCAGATCACCCGACACCAATTTGCGATCGACGATCACGCCCACACGATTGCAGGTCCGGAAAATGCTGTCCAGATCATGGGTGGTCATCACCACGGTAAGCGCGAGCTCCCGCTGCAAGCCGACCAGCAGCTCATCGAAAGCGGCCGCACCGATCGGATCCAGCCCCGAGGTGGGCTCGTCGAGAAACAACAGCCTGGGATCCAGTGCCAACGCCCGCGCCAAAGCGGCGCGCTTGATCATGCCCCCCGACAGTTGCGCCGGATATTTTTGGGCGGCGTCTGCCGGCAGACCCACGAGCCGTACTTTGAGCATGGCGAGCTCGTGCAGGGCCCGCTCGCCGAGCTCGAGATGTTCGAGCATGGGTAGTTGCACGTTTTGCAATACGGTCAAGGAACTGAACAGCGCGCCGGCCTGAAAGGTGACGCCATAAATGGTCTTGAGTTCACGCAGTGCGGCGTCATCGAGCCGGGTGATATCCGTACCCTCGATCCGTACTTCCCCGGCCTGCGGCCTGCGCAAGCCCAGGATGGTTTTGAGCAATACACTCTTGCCCGAACCCGACCCGCCAACGATGCCAAAGATTTCGCCGGACAGTACTGTCAGGTCGAGTCCGTCGTGCACGCGCTGCGCACCGAATTGGTTGACGATACCTTTGGCTTCGATGGCGGGCTGCGTCATATCCCCATTTCCATGAAGAGCACGGCGAACAGCGCATCGGCGAGAATGACTAGAAAAATCGACTGCACGACCGCCACGGTGGTCAGGCGGCCGAGCTCGCGCGACGAGCCGCGTACCTGCAAGCCGCGATAGGTTCCCGAGGCCGCGATCAGTAGGGCGAAAACCGGCGCCTTCACGAGGCCCGCCCAGAAAGTGAAAGCGGCGACCGCTTCCTCAACACGCTGGAAGTACTGCACGAGCGGCATATCGAGCAGGTAGTGACAAAGCAGCGCACCGCCCAACACGCCCACGGCATCCGCGATCACGGTCAACAGCGGCAGCGCGATCACGAGTCCGATCCAGCGCGGCAAGATCAGCACTTCGATCGGCTCGACGCCGGTCGCCTTCAGGGCGTCGACCTCCTGATTGAGCCGCATCGCGCCAATCTCTGCAGCGAACGCACTGCCTGAACGTCCGGCGACGATGATGGCGGTCAGCAGCACACCGAGCTCACGCAGTACACCTACGGTGACGAGATCGACGACAAAGATATCGGCGCCGAATTTCTGCAGTTGCTGTGCGCCCATGTAAGCGATGATCACGCTGATCAAAAATGCAATCAGTGCTACGATGGGAATGGCGTGGATACCGGTTTCATAGACATGCCGAGCGATCGAGATCGGTCGCCAAATCCGCGGCTCGAGAAACCCACGACTGAAACGCAGCGCCGTCTCGCCCAAAAAAGCGAGACCATTGAGCGCAGCCTGCCAACGATCGATGACGTTGCGACCGAGCGCCGTGAAGGGCTGCAGCGGTCGCTCGAGCTGCGCAATCGCCGACTCGCCGTCGTGGCTCAAAGTTTGCGCGACCAAGCGAACCGTTGCCGGACGAGCGTCGCGATAGCTCACCGCGAGGCCCGCAGTCGTTGCGCGTTGTTCGAGGTCGTAGAGTAACCACGCTCCGGAAAGATCGAGCGTGGCGAGGTTACGGCAATCGATCTCCAGCTGACCGAGGCCAGAGAAATCGAGGGCGAGCAGTGCGGGCTCGAGCGCGCCTACTCGGCGCGCGGTCCACGCACCTTCCAGCGAAAGGCAGAGCGCCGAGTCGCGCCTTGCCTCGCGGAAGGACATCAGGCCAGGTTCTTGTGAGATCCGTCGCACAGCGGCGCCTTGGCCGTGTGCTTGCAACCGCAGAACCAGCCCTTGCCGGTTTTGTCAGCGTCGTACTTCAGGGGCGCGAATTCCGAGCCCTTGTGGGAGCCATCACAAAACGGCTGCTTGGCCGATTTGCCGCAGGTGCACCACCAATAGGTCTTGCCGGCCTCCACATCTACGGGAAGGGGTGTTTTGCTCGCAATTACAGGTGCGGTCATGGCTGCAGCTCCTCGGCGTAGGTGGGGTCAGGGATCCTCGCCGAGAGTCTAGCGCGCGTCGTCGTCAGGCGTCATCGCGCCAGCGCCGAAGACGGATCGCACCATAAAGCAGCACGGCGGCGACCGCGAGCCCTGTGTATAGATGCAGCTCGCCAAGGAGCGGTAGCGCACTCAGGTGTTCCGAAGCGTTACGAATCGACTCGCGGATGTGTTCTGCTGATCCGCGACCATCAACCTCGCCCACCCCGAAGCCCGACTTGAAAAACCCGGTCAAGCGATAGATAAAAAGCTGCGCCGCGTGGTTAGTGTCGAAGATGATCTCCTCGAACAGCGCAAGCAAAACTGGCGGCAATACCGCCCAAAGAAATGGCGCGCGCTTGGCCCAGGCCGACACCAGCAATAACCACGCAGCAATCGGCGCGTACCAAAGTGCGGCAATCAGCAGATTGAGCAGCAGCGTCGTCTGCAGCGCGAACCAGGTGCCGACATGAAAGTTACCGAGGGGGGCGAGTGGTGTTCCGCCAACCTTGAGCGCCACCACGACGAACACCAGCAGTCCCATCGCGAGCGACAACAGCCAGATCCACACGGGAACGACCACCAACGCAGTCACGGCCTTGGACAACACGGTC
>VGTW01000051.1 GCA_016874555.1 Gammaproteobacteria bacterium
TCGATACGGACGCGCGCGAGCGCGGCACCTCGGTTTATTTTCCGAATCGCGTGTTGCCGATGCTGCCCACGGCGCTCTCTAACCATCTTTGTTCGCTGGAGCCCGAAGTCGATCGACTGTGTTTCGTGGCTGACATGCTGGTCGGCAAATCGGGCGCGCTCCTTGAATATCGCTTTCATCCGGCGGTCATGCGCTCGCACATGCGCTTGACCTACGCGCTCGCACACGAGGCCTTGTTCGAGGGCAAGCCCGCCGCGCGCAAGGCCGTGGGCGCCGTGCTGCCAAAGATTTTGCCGCTAGTCGATCTTTATCGCGTGCTACTCAAGGCACGTCATCGTCGCGGTGCACTCGACTTTGAAAGCACCGAGCCGGTCTATGATTTCGACGTCGAAGGGCGCGTGCGTTCGATCGGTCTCTACCCGCGCAACGATGCGCACAAGCTGATCGAAGAATGCATGATCCTAGCCAACGTCGCCGCCGCGCGCCAGCTGAAAGCAGCCAAGGCGGGCGGACTGTATCGCGTGCACGGCGTGCCCGAAGAAAAAAAGCTCGATCAATTGCTGGTGCAACTCGCCGCGCTCGGCATTGCAGCCGAGCTTCCCGAGGCAGTCGAGCCGCGTGATCTGCGCAAAATCACCGAGCGTATTCCGCGCGATGCCGAGTTGCCCTTCATAGAATCTTTGGTCGTGCGCTCGATGCCGCAGGCGGTTTATCAACCGACCAATATCGGCCACTTCGGGCTGGCGCTTGACGAGTACGCGCATTTCACCTCGCCGATTCGGCGCTATCCCGATCTCGTCGTGCATCGCGCGCTCAAGCTCGTGGTTGATGGCGGCGATGCCACGGGTCAGCGATACGCTGCGAACGAACTCGGTAATCTGGGGCAAGATCTGTCGCGACTCGAGAAGCGTGCCGACGAGTCCGATCGCTACGTCGACAGTTTTTTGAAGTGCAGCTATTTGCGTGAACGATTGGGGCAGACTTTTGACGGTGTCGTCACCACGGTGGTCGAATACGGTTATTTCGTTCAGCTGCGCGGGATCGGTATCGACGGCTTGCTGCGGCTCGAAGCTCTCGACGATGACGAATACACGATGGAAGCGAACGGTCAGGCCTGGTTTGCAAAACGGCGCAAGCAAAAAATCGGCATCGGTTCGGCAGTACGTGTGATCGTCACCAACGCCAATCCGGTCGAAGGCCTGGTTGACCTCGAGCTCGATGATCCGGTGCCGGTCGAGCACTCGCCGACTCACAAAAACGAGCGCCGCCGGGGACGACGTTGAGCGACACCGAAATCATCTATGGTCTGCATGCCGTGCAAGCACTACTCACGCGCGACACGACCCGCGTGCTCAAAGTTCAATTGTTGCGGGGTCGCGAAGATGAGCGGGCGGCTGCGGTCATTGCTGCAGCGATGTGCGCGCAGATCCCCATCGAGCGGGTGGATGCGCAAAGTCTCGACAAGCTGACGGGCGGCGCCGTGCATCAGGGCGTGATCGCGGAGGTGCGACCGCTCATGCCGTGGACCGAAGATGCGCTCATCGCGGCGCTCGGTGCGGCGCTCGGCTCGGCGAGCGGTGCGCCGCTCGTGCTGGCGCTCGACGGGGTGCAAGACCCTCACAACCTCGGCGCTTGCTTGCGCACGGCTGATGCCTGCGGGTCGCTCGCGGTCGTCATCCCCAAGGATCGAACGGCGCGGCTCAATGCCACCGTACGCAAGGTGGCGGCGGGTGCGGCAGAGACCACGCCCATCGTCACCGTGACCAATCTCGCGCGCTGTCTGCGTGATCTCAAAGAGCTCGGGCTCTGGGTGGTCGGGGCGGACGCCGCGGGGCCGGTGCGGGCCGATGAGGTCGATTTGAGGGGACCGATTGTGGTCGTGATGGGGGCCGAGGGTTCGGGCCTCAGGCATAACACCCGGCAGCATTGCGATTTTCTCGTTGGCCTGCCTTCGTTGGGGGCGGTCGAGAGCCTGAACGTGTCGGTCGCCGCCGGCATGCTGCTTTACGAGGCCACCCGGCAACGCGCCGGGGTTGCCCGCTCGAGGGTGGTTTCGCTATAGTCCGCGGCCCCTAAAGAGGGGGGAGGCGAGATTTCCTTGCTCCACTGGCAGCGCCTCGCCAGGGGGCTTCGCGTTCACAAGGAGACAACATGAGGCACTATGAAATCGTTTTTCTGGTCCATCCCGACCAGAGCGAGCAGGTTCCAGCCATGCTCGAGCGGTACAAAGGTACGATCGCCGCGGGCGGCGGTCAGGTCCACCGTCTTGAGGACTGGGGTCGTCGGCAGCTCGCGTTCCCGATCTCCAAGGTCCACAAGGCCCACTACATCTTGATGAACGTCGAGACCGATCAGAAAACGCTCGCCGAGCTTACGGGCGCCTTCCGTTTCAGCGATGCCGTGCTGCGGCATCTCGTGATCAAGATGGACGGTCCGGTCACCGAACCCTCACCGATGGCGCGCACCGACGAGGTAGAGGATGAGGGCCGTGGTGTCGATCGTCCGATTCGCCCGCGTCGCGATAATCTCGGCGACGAAGATCAACTCGGGGAGTGATAGACCATGAAAGATGGCAGGCATTCGAACGGCGCCAGCCGCTTCACCCGTCGCAAGAAGTTCTGCCGCTTCACCGCGGAAGACGTCAAGCTAGTCGATTACAAAGATCTCGGTATTCTCAAGGGCTACATCACCGAGACCGGCAAGATCGTGCCGAGCCGCATCACCGGCACGCACTCGTTCTATCAGCGTCAGCTCTCGCAGGCCGTTCGCCGCGCGCGTTACCTCGCGTTGCTGCCGTACACGGACCAGCATTAAAGGGAGGCAGTGAGAATCATGGATGTAATTCTGCTGGCCAAGGTTGCGAACCTCGGCAGCATTGGCGATCGCGTCAAAGTAAAGTCGGGTTACGGCCGTAATTTCCTGCTGCCCTCGGGTAAGGCCACGCTCGCCACACCGGCGAACGTCGCCAAGTTCGAGGCCCGTCGCGTCGAGCTCGAGAAGATTGCGCGCGAGCAGTTCGCCGACGCCGAGTCGCGCGCTGCTGCGCTTAAAGATTTCGTGCTCAATATCACTGTCAAAGCGGGCAGTGAGGGCAAGCTCTTTGGTTCCATCGGTACTATCGATATCGCCGAGGCCTGCACCCAGCGGGGTCACGCGGTGTCGCGCTCCGAAGTGCGTCTGCATAACGGCCCGATCCGAATGGTGGGTGAGCACCAGATCGTTCTGCACCTGCACACAGACATCGACGTACAGTTGCGCGTGACCGTCGTCGCTGAGGAGTGATTCTGCAATGAACGATCGCGGCGGAGATGTCAGGACGCCGCCGCACTCACTCGAGGCGGAGCAGGCCGTTTTGGGCGGCCTGCTCCTTGATTCTAACGCTTGGGACAACGTCGCGGACGTCCTTGCTGCGGCCGATTTCTATCGCCCGGACCACAAAGTAATCTTTGAGGCGATCGGCCTGCTGGCCGCTCAGAGCAAGCCGGCCGACGCCATCACCGTGAGCGAACAGCTCGAGCGCAGCAGTCAGCTCGCGCAGGCGGGAGGACTTGCCTACCTCGGCGCGCTCGCGCGCGATACGCCTACGGCCGCCAACGTACGGGCTTATGCCGGAATCGTCCGCGAGCGTTCGCTACTACGGCAATTGCTCAAGGCTGGCACCGAGATCGCCGCGTCCGTCTTCAATAACGAGGGCGAGACCGCGCGCGAACTGGTCGGGACTGCCGAGGGCAGAGTATTCGCGATCGCCGAGCAGGGTGTGCGCGGTAAGCGCGACGGTGCGGTCGCCGTTCAGCAACTGATGCCGGGGCTGATCGATCAAATCGACGAGTGGCACAGCAACCCCAATGGCATACGCGGTCTGCCGACGGGTTTTGACGAATTTGATCGCAAGACGGGTGGGCTGCGCGGTGGCGATCTCGTCGTAGTGGCCGGTCGTCCTTCGATGGGGAAGACCACCCTCGCGGTCAACATGGCCGAGTACGCCGCGCTCAAGGCGGGTGTCAACGCGTCGGTCGTCATCTTTTCGATGGAAATGCCCGCCGAACAGCTCTTAACCCGCATGCTTTCCTCGATCGGTCGAGTGCATCTCGGACATATCCGCAGCGGGCAGATCTCCGACGAAGATTGGCCGCGCATCACGGGTGCTGCGGGGCAGCTGGCTGAAGCAAAGATTTTCATCGACGAAACGCCAGCGCTGACGCCGATCGAACTGCGTGCGCGTGCGCGTCGCGTACATCGCGAGCACGGACTGAATCTCGTCGTAGTCGACTACCTACAGCTGATGCAGGTGCCTGGCTCGCAGGAGAATCGGGCCACCGAAATCGCCGAGATTTCGCGCGGCTTGAAGGCGCTTGCCAAAGAATTAAGTGTGCCGGTCATTGCCTTGTCGCAGCTTAATCGCGGCGTCGAACAGCGCGTCGATAAGAAGCCGGTGATGTCGGATCTTCGTGAGTGCGTCTCGGGCGATACTTTGGTCTGTCTGACCAACGGCAAGCGCGTCCCGATACGCGAGCTTGTCGGTATGCAGCCTGAGGTATGGGCGCTCGGTGCCGAGCAGAAGCTCGTCGAGGCGAAGTCTGATCTAGTATGGTCAGTTGGTATGCGCAAGGTACGGACCGCCAAGCTCGCGAGCGGTCGTTGTCTCAAGGCGACGCGTGAGCATCGTGTGCTTACAGACGGTGGCTGGAAAACACTCGATCAACTTGTCGTGGGTGATCGGATGGCGGTTGCGCTTCTCGAGTCCATGAACACCGATGTCTCATGGGATTCGGTGGTCGCCGTGGATCCTCCCGCTGAAACGGAAGAAGAAGTATTCGATTTGACGGTACCCGGGCCTGCCAATTGGCTCGCCGATGGTGTGGTCAGTCATAATTCGGGGGCGATCGAGCAGGATGCAGACATGATCCTGCTCATCTACCGCGAAGAGGTGTACGACAAGAACACCACCAAGAAGGGCATCGCCGAGATCGATCTCGCTAAGCATCGTAATGGCGAGACGGGGACCTTCGTGCTGACCTTCCAAGGCCAGTACTCACGCTTCGTCAATTACGCTCCGGACTCCTACGCCGAAGGCGTGTTGCGCTAAGCGATGGCGACGCGTACGGCGGCGCCGTCTCGAATTCCGACGCCTGTCGTTGCGCGAGTCTCACTTGCGGCTTGGCGGCATAACTTCGCACTTTTGAAAGCCGCCGCACCACAGTCGCGGTTCCTTGCAGTGATCAAAGCCAATGCCTATGGCCATGGTGCGATTGAGGCTGCGCGAGCGCTCACGGGTGCGGATGCTTTCGGCGTGGCGCGTTTGGGCGAGGGCGTCGAGCTGCGTGTGGCCGGCGTAACAAGGCCGATCGTCCTAATGGAAGGCGTTTTTTCGTCTGAGGAGCTCGCGCTTGCTCTGCGCTACGAGCTTGATCTCGTAGTACACGACGAGACGCAAGTCGTGATGCTAGAGAAGAGTTTTAAAGTGACCGACCCGGGCTTCAATGCCCCGCGTGTGGTGTGGCTCAAGCTCGATACAGGCATGAGTCGCCTCGGCTTCGCGCTGGATCGCGCGCGCAATGTAGCCGAGAGACTGCGCATTTTGCCCATGGTCGGCGAGCTGCGGGTGATGACGCACTTTGCCTGCGCCGATGAGCCCGAATCCGCGATGACCTGCGAACAACTCGAGCTGTTCGATTCCGCAGTCAAAGAAACCACTTCGTTCTCAAACTCAGGTAATTTCCTCGCGAGCTGCCATGCGAGTCTCGCGAACTCAGCGGCGATTCTGCAATTCCCTTCGACCCATAGAGATTGGGTACGAGCGGGTATCGCGCTTTATGGCAGTTCGCCGATCGTGGGACGTTCGGCGGAGTCTCTCGGGCTCAAGCCTGTAATGACGTTGTCATCACGAGTGATCGCACTGCGTGAATTGCCGCTAGGACAGTCGGTCGGTTACGGCGCAAGTTGGCGGACCGCTCGCCGCTCCCGTATCGCGACCGTTGCGGGCGGCTACGCCGATGGTCTGTCGCGTCATTTGCGGACCGGTGCGCCGGTGCTCGTGGGTGGCAGACTTGCGCCGCTCGTGGGTCGGGTATCGATGGATATGATTACCGTCGATGTCACCGATCTGGATGACGTACACGTGGGTAGCGAGGTCGTGCTCTGGGGCGAGGGGCTTCCCATCGACGAGGTGGCCGCCGCCGCCGGGACCATTGCCTACCAATTGCTTTGTGCGGTTACGCACCGCGTGGCATTCCAATATCTTTGAGCGTTTTCAGCCAGATACTGATGTGGTCGTGGCTCCCGTACGCGTTGGCGTTATCGATCAGCGCTGTAATGAGCTCGACCAGTGGTTCCTTGTTAATTTTATAAAAGAAATCAGCGATCTCGTCATCGCTCAGCATGTTGGTGAGACCGTCCGTGCATAGCAGGTAAAGGCCTCGCTCGCGGACGGCGAGGGTATGCAAATCGATAGTGTTGTCGGCTTCGATGCCTAGCGCGCGCGTGATACAGCTGCGGGGTATTAGGCGTCGCGCTTGATCGGGCGGAGAGACGCGGGTATCAAGCAATCTTTCAGCGTGGTGTGATCGCGCATGTTTTGGATCACTTTACAGCCCTGGTGGTCGCCCCGATAGCGGTCGACCCGCGAGTCGCCAACGTTAGCGACAACGAGTTGCGCACTGGGCGGCAGAATACACGCCGCCTGTAGGGTCGTGCCTATGCTTTCGCAGCCCGACCAGCTGTGTACACCGACGAAGATTTCGCGGTTTGCTTCGGCGACAGCGTCGACGAGCCGAGTGGACGCAGTTCTCTTGGCGCAGGCGTACCCGACCCTGATCGGTCGGTGCAACGCAGCGGACGAAGAAGGGCTCGCTCGAAGGAGGTTCCTCTATTGCGAGTGTAGGTCCAGCGCGCCGAAAAACCGTGTGCTGTTTCAGGTGAGTTTGTGTGACTAGCCGCGCTCCGTCGTTACGCCTTTTCGTTCGTGAACGCGCACGGTTCGAATCGCATTGTCGGCGATCTGCAGCACCTGCATGTCTAGATTGCCGATGCGCACCGAGGTGCCGGCTTCCGGGATAGTCTCGAGGCGCTCGAGCAGCAGGCCGTTCAGGGTTTTCGGGCCGTCGGTCGGCAGTTGCCAGCTCAAGGCGCGATTGAGCACGCGGATATGCGCCGAGGCATTGACGATGAATGCGCCGGACGCTTCGCGATGGATATTGCGATGCAACACGGTGGCGGGATCGCTCGTGAACTCGCCGACGATTTCTTCGAGGATGTCCTCGAGCGTCACCAGGCCCTGGACATCGCCATATTCATCGACCACGAAAGCAAATCGGCGTCGATCACGCTGAAAGTTCGCGAGCTGGACGGTGAGCGCAGTACCGTCCAACACGTAATAAGGTTCGCGCTGCGCGGCGATTTCTTCGAGGCGATCACGATCGAGCGTATCGCGGGCAAGCTCCTGTGCGATGCGGCGCATGTGCACGAGACCGATCATTTGATCGAGATCGCCACGACAGACCGGCAGACGGGTGTGCGGGGTTTGGCGCAACTGCTCGAGGATGCGCTCCCAATCGTCATCAAGATCGATGCCCGCAATATCCTGCCGCGGGATCATGATGTCATTGACCGTAATGCGCTCGAGGTCGAGGATCGAGAGCAGCATCTGCCGGTGACGCTGTGGCACCAGCGGCACCGATTCATTGACCACCATGCGCAATTCTTCGGGCGAGAGTTGTTGGCCGCCGCGATCGCTGGCGTTCACTACGCCAAAGAGTCGCAGCAGTCCGTAGGCCGCGGCATTGGCGAGCGTCACGCCAGGGCGCGCAACCCAGACGAGTACTTTGTACAACGGCGCTGCAGCCCGCGCCACCCCGTCCGGATGGGCGGCCGCGTAAATCTTTGGCGCAAGCTCGCAGAACACCAGCATTAGAGTCGGCAGCAACACCGTCGGTAAGATCAGTGCGTACGGAGACCCGTTACGTACGGCGAGGATCGTGGCGATGGTGGTGGCGCCTGCGCTGGCCAGCGTCAGAACGGTGAGGTTCGCGCCCAGCCAGTCGTCGGGCTTGGAGAGAATCGACAACAGCAGCTTGGCGCGCCGGCTGCCGGTCGCGGCCTGTGCGCGAGCGCGGTAGCGATTGGCGGCAAGCATTGCGACCTCGGTGCCTGAGGAGAACGCGACCACGGCGAGCATGAGCAGCAGCAGCCAGAGCAGGGTGGGGGTGGCAACTTCTTGCAAGCGGGTTCTGCGGGCGGAAACGGCCTCATAGCATAGGGCGAAGACGCAACCCGAGCCAGTTTATACTCGCACCTATGTTCGAAAACCTGAGCCAAAAGCTCGCCAAGACCGTCCAGAACCTCAGGGGCAAGGGGCGGATCAGCGAGGACAACATCGCCGAGACTCTGCGCGAGGTACGAATGGCCCTGCTTGAGGCCGACGTGGCGCTGCCGGTCATCAAGACCTTCGTCGATGCGGTGCGCAGCAAGGCGAAGGGGGCGGACGTCGCGACCAGCCTAACCCCGGGTCAGGTCTTCGTCAGCATCCTGCATCGCGAGTTGGTCGAGCTCATGGGTGGGGCGCGCGAGGGTTTCGAGCTGCGGGCCCAGCCGCCCTTCGTGGTGTTGCTGGCGGGTCTGCAGGGTGCTGGCAAAACCACCACCGCCGCCAAGCTCGCGCGCTGGCTGATCGAGGCCCGGAAAAAGCGGGTGCTGCTGGTCAGTACCGACGTGCGTCGGCCGGCGGCAATCCTGCAATTGCGGCGCCTGGCTGAGCAGGTGGGCACGGGGTTCCATGCGGCCGAATCGGGCGGTGATCCGGTCGCGATTGCCACGAGTGCGCTCGAGGCGGCGCGGCAGGGGGTATACGACGTCCTGATCGTCGATACCGCAGGTCGCCTGCACGTCGATGCCGAACTTATGGACGAGGCGAAGGCCATCGAGGCGCGGGTGGGCGCGCACGAGCGGTTGTTCGTGGTCGATGCCATGGCCGGTCAGGATGCGCTCAATTCCGCTAAGGCGTTCAGCTCTGCACTCGATCTCACCGGCATTATTCTCACCAAGACCGATGGCGACTCACGCGGCGGCGCGGCGCTCTCGGTACGCCACATCACAGGCAAGCCGATCGTGTTTTTGGGCGTCGGTGAAAAGACCGACGCGCTGCAGCCGTTTGATCCCGAACGCATAGCTAATCGCATCCTCGGCATGGGCGATGTGGTTGCGCTGGTCGAGCAGGTGCAGGGCAAGGTCGATGCCGCAGAGGCAGAGCGGCTCGCCAAAAAAGTCGTCTCTGGCGGCAAATTCGATCTCTATGATTTAAAAGGTCAGCTTGAGCAATTGCAGAGCATGGGCGGGCTCGAATCGTTACTGGATAAACTCCCCGCGCAGCTCGCCAAGGGCGGCATGCCGACGGGTGTTGGTGACAAAGAGTTGCGGCGGCAGATCGCCATAATCAATGCCATGACCCATTGCGAAAGGCGGCGTCCCGAGATCATCGACGGCTCGCGGCGGCGGCGGATCGCCACCGGCTCGGGTACTCAGGTTCCGGATGTGAACCGCTTGCTTAAGCAGTTCACCGAGATGCAGCGCATGATGAAGAGCATGAAAGGCGGCAGGTTCCGCCGCATGCTCGGGGCCTGGAAGGGTGGGGGGATGCCGCCTGGTTTCCCGCCGCTGAGATAGCGGGCGGCGCTTCCATCAAGCCCATGGTTTATGTAGACTCCGCGAACTTTTTCGGCCCCTCGGCCCGATGTTGGGGTGAAACGGTTTTGAACCCGAGAGCATATTGAACATGGTGACCATTCGTTTGACCCGGCGCGGTGCGAAAAATTCGCCCTTCTATCACGTGGTGGTGACGGACAGCCGCAAGCGCCAGGGGGGCCTCAGCCTCGAGAACGTCGGCTTTTTCAACCCGGTGGCCCGCAAGGCCGAGCCGCGTCTGAAGCTCAACCTTGCGCGCATCGAGTATTGGATCGGTAAGGGCGCGAAGCAGTCTGACCGCGTCAAGACGTTGGTCAGCGACTACCGCAAGCAGGCCACTCAGGCTGCGGCCTGAGGAGCGCCACACCCGGCCGCGCGTGGCGCTGTCCCGCGTGGAATGGGTGGAACTGGGACGACTCGGTCGTCCGAAAGGGCTGCAGGGTTGGATGCACCTCGAGTCTTGGACCGAGCCGCCCAAGAAGCTTCTTGATTTTACCATTTGGCAGCTCCGAAATGCTGTCGGGCAACGGCGGAGCTGCGAGGTGGCAGAAACGCGATCGACTCCGGCGGGATTCGAGGCGCGCTTCGAGGGCGTCACCTCCCGCGAGGGAGCAGAGGCCCTAGTAGGGGCGATCATCGAAGTGCCTCGTTCCGAGTTGCCGGCGACGGCTCCGGGCGAGCACTACCAGATCGACCTGATCGGTTTTCGAGTGGTGAACCGCGAGGGCGTCGAGTTCGGCGTCATCGATCGATTTGAGAACATGCCGGCCCATGCTGTCATGGTGGTGCGCGGGGAACGGGAGCGCTGGCTGCCGGTGACTTCGCAGCATCTGCTGGCCATCGATGCCGAGGCGCGTAGCGTCACGGTCGATTGGCCGGAGGATTTTTGATGATTGGTCATGAGCCGCCACTGCGCATCGCTCTAGTCAGTTTGTTCCCGGGTATGGTCCGCGGAGCATTAGAGTTTGGTGTGCTGGGCCGCGCTCTCGGGCGCGGACTGGCGAGTGTCGAATGCGTCGATCCGCGTGACTTCACGGCAGGTACGCATAAGACGGTGGATGACCGGCCTTTCGGCGGTGGTCCGGGTATGGTGGGCACACCGCCGCCTTGGGCCGCAGCGATAGACGCTGCGACCTCGCGGCTGCCGAGTGGTGTGCCGCGAATCCACCTCTCAGCGCAGGGTGAAAGATTTGATCAGGGCGTGGCGCGTGAACTCGCTGCCTTGCCCGGGTTCGTGCTGGTGGCGAGTCGCTACGAAGGGCTCGACCAGCGAGTGATCGATGCACGCATCGACCGCGAACTGTCGCTCGGAGACTACGTGCTCTCCGGCGGCGAATTTGCGGCGTTGGCAGTGATCGACGCTGCGGTTAGACTGCTGCCCGGAGCGCTCGGCGATGAGCGTTCGAACGTGGAAGAGTCTTTTACTGCGAGCCGGCTCGACTGGCCGCATTACACGCGACCGGTCGAGTGGGAAGGTCGAACGGTTCCGGAGGTGCTGCAAGGTGGAGACCACGCAGCAATTCGGCGGTGGCGGTTGCAGGAGTTGGTGGTGCGCACTTGGTTACGCAGACCCGAGCTGCTGCAGCCGGGTGGATCTGGTCGTGCTCTGTCCGACGAGGAGCGCGAACTTTTGAACGAATATCTCGCCGGGCGAGAGGTGAATGGATATGGCTAACGTCATTGCTGATTTCGAACAGCGCCGTACGACGCGGAGGCTGCCGGAATTCCGGCCGGGCGACACCGTGGTGGTCGACGTGAAGGTGATCGAAGGCGAGCGCGAGCGCGTGCAGGCCTTCGAAGGTGTGGTCATCGCCAAGAGTAACCGCGGTTACAACTCGTCCTTCACGGTGCGCAAGATTTCGCATGGTGAGGGCGTCGAGCGTACCTTCCAGTCGCAGAGCCCGACGATCGCGGCGGTCGCGGTGAAGCGTCGCGGCAGTGTGCGCCGTGCCAAGCTCTATTACCTGCGCGACCTATCGGGCAAGGCTGCCCGCATCGAAGAAAAGGTCTAACTATTTGCGGTATCGGCCGTGATGCGAGACTCATGGGCTCCCCTGGCGAGCCGGTGGGCGCTTGCTAGACTCGTAACCACAGTTGTCATTGAGGGCAACCTCCCACCCTGAAGGTTTGATTCATGATTCGCAAGTTTTTCCGCGGTTTGTTCAAGGGGCTCGACGGGCTGCGCAAAGGGCTGCACCTGCTCGTCTTGCTGCTGATCTTTGGCTTCGTGATCGGCGGTTTGAGCGGCTCTATTCCCAAGCTCCCCGACGACGCAGCGCTTGTGATTCGCCCCGAGGGCGAGATCGTCGAGCGGCCTAGCGGCGACCCGTTCGAGCTCGCCTTGGCCGAGGCGCGCGGCATCGGTAGAGACGAGACCACGCTGCGCGATCTTGTCGATGCGATTATCGCGGCGCGCGACGATGAGCGCATCAAAACTCTGGTCATCGACTTCGACGGCATGAGCGGTGCAGGCCAGCCGACCCTCGACGAATTTTCGCGTGCGATCACCAGCTTCCGCAAGTCCGGCAAAAAGGTTGTTTCGACCGGTCTCGGCTTCTCGCGCGACACTTACTACGTCGCTGCGCACGCCGACGAAATCTATCTCGATCCGCAGGGTCTCGTGCTGATGGAGGGCTATGAGCGCTTCCGTAACTATTACAAGTCGGCACTCGACAAGCTGGGGGTCGATATCAATGTATACCGGGTCGGGACGTACAAGAGCGCGGTGGAGCCTTTCCTGCGCAACGACATGTCGCCTGCCGACCGCGAGGCTAGTCGGGCGTTTGTCAATTCTTTGTGGGACAGCTACGTGACGGCAGTCGCTAAAGCGCGCGGGCTCAAGCCCGAAGAGCTGCGCGGCTATGCCGAGACGGTCGCCGAGCGCGTGCGTGACGCCAAGGGTGACACCGCCAAGGTCGCCCTCGATGCCAAGCTTGTCACGGCGCTCAAGACCCCGCTGCAGATCGAAGAGCGGGTGATCGCGCTGTCTTCGAAAGACGAGGAGAAAGAGACCTACCGTTCAGTCGGCCTCAAAGATTACCTGCGCGTGGTACGTGCCGAGGACAAGATTTCCAAGCATCCCGACAGCCGCGTGGCCGTGGTGGTGGGATCTGGCGAAATTGTCGATGGCAGTGGCGGCGGCGGCAATATTTCCGGTGACGCGACGGCCGAGGTTATCCGTAAAGCGCGCCTCGATAAAGATATCAAGGCGCTCGTGCTGCGCATCGATAGCCCCGGCGGTAGCGTGACGGCCTCAGAGCAAATCTACCGCGAACTGCTGGCCTTTAAGCGCACCAAGCGTCCGGTGGTGATTTCGATGGGTGACCTGGCCGCCTCCGGTGGTTACTACATCTCGGCACCGGCCGATGAGATCTGGGCGAGCCCCGCGACTGTTACCGGCTCGATCGGAATCTTTGGTCTGTTCCCTACGGCGCCGCGTACCTTCGAAAAACTGGGTATCGGCGTCGATGGGGTCGGGACGACGCCGTTCTCGGGGGAATTACGTCTCGATCGCCCCGTTGGGCCGGCGCCAGCGATGTTGCTGCAGTCGGCCATCGAGCACGGGTACGAGGAGTTCCTCGGTAAGGTCGTGGCAGGTCGTAAAAAGACGCGCGAAGAGGTCGATGCCATAGCGCAAGGCCGTGTGTGGTCCGGTCGCGATGCGCTGCGTCTCGGCTTGGTTGACAAGCTCGGCTCGTTCGATGAGGCGGTGGCCTCGGCCGCGAAGCGTGCGGGTCTCAGCGAAGGCAAGTACGAGCGTGACTACCTCGAACCCGACAAGAGCTTCGTGCAGACGGTGCTGAGCAATCTTCAGGTCTCGGCGGCGGCCTTACTGCTGCGGGCGTTCGATGTCGATAGCCTTGGCGGTTTGGCGTTGGGCAGCGTTGCCGGTTTTGATGCGCCGACGCGCGCCGCGCTTATTGCGACGCGACGCGACTTCGGGCCCATCGAGCGCAGCGTGCTGCGTTTCAATCGGCATGCACTCGGTAATCAGCTTTATGCGCATTGCTTCTGCACGCCATACTGATGATTTCAGCGCGTTCGGCTGACGCAAAGTAGACAGGGTGCATTTTTCCGATCAAAGAGCGAACCGGCTGTTTGTGGTGCTGGCCGGGTTCTTTTTGACGAACGCGATCTTGGCCGAGTTTGTGGGCGTAAAGATCTTCTCGCTCGAAGCGACGCTCGGGATTGCACCCTTTGAGTGGTCTTTGCTCGGTGTCTCGGGGACGCTCAATTTTACGGCCGGTGTTCTGGTTTGGCCGATCGTCTTCGTGATGACCGATGTCATCAACGAATACTATGGTGTGAAAGGCGTGCGGCTCATTTCATGGGTCGCGGTCGGTTTCATTGCCTACGCGTTCATGGTGGCCTACGTCTCGATCGGTCTTGCACCAGCGGGGTTTTGGGTCGAGGCCAATCGCGACCTCGGTGTACCCGATATCCAAAACGCTTACGCGCAGGTGTTCGGTCAGGGGTTGTGGACGATCATCGGCTCGATCGTTGCCTTTTTGATCGGTCAGTTGGTGGACATCACCGTATTCCGCCGTATTCGCGCGGTGACGGGCGAGAAGCTCATCTGGTTGCGGGCCACAGGCTCGACCGCGGTGTCGCAGTTG
>VGTW01000052.1 GCA_016874555.1 Gammaproteobacteria bacterium
CGTTCGTCTCATCCGCGAGCTCAATGATGCACTCGGCATCACCAGTATCGTGGTCTCGCATGACGTCGATGAACTCGCCTCGATCGCCCACCACAGTTATTTGTTGTCAGGCGGAAAAGTGGTAGCCGAGGGTTCTCCTGCGGAGCTGCGCGATAGTGCTCTCGAGGTGGTACGTCAGTTCATGAGCGGTGAGCCCGATGGTCCCGTGCCGTTTCATTATCCGGCGCCCGATTACCGTGCGCAATTGCTGGGCGACCACGAGGGCGGCCGGCTGGGAGATCGCGGGTGATCGCGGCAACGCTGCAACGCATTGGCGCAGTCGTCGTATTCTTGGGTCGTGTGCTCGCTCAGTGTGCTCCGGCGCTGCGAAGGCCGCGTTCCGTCGTGCATCAAATATATAACGCCGGTGCGCGCTCGCTGATCATTATCATGCTTTGTGGGTTGTTCGTCGGCATGGTACTTGGCCTGCAGGGTTTCGACCTGTTGCAGCGCTTCGGCTCGGAAGATGCACTCGGGGTGGCGGCGGCGTTGGGTCTGCTGAAGGAACTCGGCCCGGTCGTGACCGCACTATTGTTTGCGGGGCGCGCCGGAACAGCGCTGACGTCGGAGATCGGCCTGATGCGGGCGACCGATCAGCTCACGGCCATGGAAATGATGGCGGTCGATCCGCTACGGCATGTGGTGGCGCCGCGTTTCTTGGGCGGGGTGATCGCGATGCCTCTGCTGGTCGCGGTCTTCAACGTCATCGGCCTTTTCGGTGCGCAGCTCATCGGCGTGCAGCTGATGGGCGTCGATACCGGGGCCTTTTGGTCGCAGATGCAGTCGGCGGTCGAACTCGACGATGTTCACGAGGGCATTGTCAAAAGTGTGTGTTTCGGCATCGCCTGCAGTCTAGTCGCGGTTTACGAAGGCTACACGGCGAAGCCCACGGCCGAGGGGGTGGGGCTGGCCACGACCCGCACGGTCGTCGTTTCATCGGTGTTGACGCTGCTGCTCGACTACATACTCACGGCAGCTTTTTTGGGAAGGTAATCGCACATGAAATCGCAACGCTCGCTCGAGCTCGGGACCGGACTGTTCGTACTGCTCGGTTTTGCCGCGCTGTTTTTTTTGACCACGCAACTGCCGGGCAGTGGCGTGAGCATCGGTGGTGCCGGGGGCTATAGGGTGACAGCACGATTCGACAACATCGGTGATCTCAAGGGAGGCTCGCCGGTCAGCATGGCCGGCGTGCGTATCGGTCGGGTCGAGTCGGTCGCTTTCGATTCCGGTGACTATCGGGCGGTCGTCACGCTGCGCATCGATCCGCAGTACAACCGAATTCCCGATGACAGCGATGCCAGCATCCAGACGCAGGGCTTGCTTGGCGGCAAATACGTGGGCATCGGACCCGGTGGCTCGGATAGCTATCTCAAGGACGGCAGTCAGATCGAATTCACGCAATCAGCCATCGTGCTCGAGTCGCTGGTCAATAAATTCTTTGCCAATTTTGCAAGTAAGGGTAGCGAAGGAGAGAAGGCCCAATGATGGAGGCGCGCTCGATAGTTTTAGCGATCGCTTTATTTGCCGGAATAACGCTGTCATCGGTGCTGTCAGCGCAGAGGAAGTCGGACTTCGCGACGGTTGATGCGCGCGATCCGGTCAGGCTCATGGATAGTGCTTCAAACATCATGATAAGCGAGCTCGAATCTCGTCGTGCCGAGTTTCGCGAGGATCCGACCAAGCTTTCGGCGCTCGTGGAGCGGGTGTTGTTGCCGCACTTCGATGTGGATTACGCCGCTCGCCTCGTGCTCGGCAAGCACTGGCGTGCGGCAACCTCCGACCAGCGGCAGCGTTTCATTAATGCGTACTATGGCTCGTTGATGAGCAACTATGGGGATGCCTTGCTCGAATTCACCGGTGATCGCATCAAGGTGTTGCCCTCGCCGGTGGCTGCCGATGCCACCTCCGCCACGGTGCGTACCGAGGTCAAGCGCAGCAATGGTCAAAAAATTCCGGTCAATTATTCACTGCGCAAGACCGACACGGGCTGGAAAGCCTGGGACGTGGTCATCGAGGGCATCAGCTACGTGAAAAGCTTCCGCGAGGACTTTGGTGCGGAGATCGACCAGAAGGGTCTCGAGGCGGTCATCCAACGTCTCGAGTCGCAGAATCGCGCGGCCCGCACCGGAGGCGCCGTCAAATTAGGCACCGCGTGGCCGTGATGCTGTCGATCACCGATCTTGGTGCAAACGCCGGCGTCGCACGTTATGCGCTGCGCGGTGCCTTGACGATCGAGTCTGCGGCAGCGGCTTTTGTAGAGGGTCTTGCAGAGCTCGCAAAGCTCGCTCGTGGCGGGCGCTGCGATTTCGATTGCAGCGGCATCGACGGTGGCGACAGCACCGGCCTGGCGGTGCTCATCGAATGGAAGGCCGAGTCGCACCGCCGCGGGTTGCAGCTGAGTTATGCCAATCTGCCGGCGTCGCTCACGCGACTGGCTCGGCTTAGCGACGTCGACTCGTTGCTAATTACGGCTTAAGCGAGTCGTTGTCCTCGGACTCGAGCATCACGTCTTCGAAATTTTCTGCGGGTACGTTGCCGTCCCGTACCTGATATTCACGCCGCTGCAGATAGGCACTGCGCAAGAATGTATAACGGTCGCCCGCGCGATCGATCACCGCATCGGCACCAACCAGGCGGACTCGTTTCTCGAAGTTCCCCGCCGTCCAGATGGTCCAGCGGGTGCTGTCGTCTTCGAGATAAGAGCGTGGCTCGGTGAAGTCGTCTGCGATTGAGCCTATGCCATCGCGCAAAGTGGTCGGCCCGAAGAAAGGAATCACGAAATACGGGCCGGCAGCCACTCCCCACTTGCCGAGTGTCTGGCCGAAGTCCTCGTCGTTGATATCAAGCCCGACATCACTCGCCGGATCAAAGATTCCGCAGAGTCCGAGCGTCGAATTGAGTACGAACCGTCCGGTATCGTTGAGCGCGTCGCCGAACTTACCCTGCAGCGCATTGTTGACGAGCGTCACCGAATACTTGGCATTGGCAAATGCATTACTGACGCCTGTCTGCACGAAGTTGGGCGCGACCCGGTGATAGGCCTTTGCTGCTGGACGCAGCACGGCGCGATCGATCCCGTCGTTGACCACGTAGCTCACGCGATTAAGAGGTTCAAAAGGATCGCGTGGATCGCTCGCCCGCGCCGTTGTCGTGGCGCAGCCGGCAAGTGCGACTATAAAGAAAAGGCAGGCAATCGCCCTGACGCCGACGGTACCGAACGTGTGCGTCGCAAACGCCTCGCACTGCGACATACCTGTCTGTTTCATACCCAGATTTTAGCGAAAAAAGCGGCTCCAGCATCGATCGTAACGTGGCCGCTACGAAGCGGCGTCAGGAGCGTGGTTGCTTCCCGTCCGCGTCTCGGTTACGACGCCGCCCGTTCGCGGCGAGCGCTTCGCGAACTTCTTTTACTCGGGCCTCAAAGCGAGCGCGTTGCACGCCACTCAGATTAGCGTCGGCGAGTGCGAGTTCCAGCTGTTTTACGGCGTTCATGAGATCGCCACTCGTGATGTGGTACTCCCCCATGTAATAAGCGGCATCGGCACTGTCGCCCGCGCTGTTGGCGGCCAATGCCGTCAGGCGAATCTGCTCGGGCGTGGGCGGTACGTTGTTAAAGAGATCGAGTAGCACGGTGTGCGCTTCTTTTGCGCTGTCAGTTTGCAGTAAAACCTCGGCATAACGAATGGTGAGCGGGATATTGCGTGGCGCAATGTCGAGTGCGCGACGAAGAGTTTGTCGCGCAAGATCCGGCCGACCGGCGGCAAACAGGGCCTGACCGAGCGCGGCCTGCAGCATCGGACTTTGCGGCTGCAAGGCCGAAAGTTCTACGAGGGCACTCGCGGCGCGCTCGCGATCGCCCGCGCCGAGTCGGGCGAGTGCCTCGCCGTAGCGCTGTGCGGCGTTGAGCGGGGAGCGCTCGGCCAGCCCCACATAGAAAGGCCGTAGATCCGCGCCGTTCGGCGCGCCGAGGACGCGCACGCGCTCGCGTACGAAGGGATAGGCCGCACTCTCGGGTGCGACTCGCGCGGTAATTTGCGCCGCGCGATCACGTAATTCGGCAATCCGATTGGTGGTCACGGGGTGGGTGCGCAGCAGTTCCGGGACATTGATCCCAGCAAGACCGCTTCGTCGACCCATAGTTTCAAAGAAATCAGGCATGGCATTCGGATCGAAACCCGCCGAAGCCAAAAAACTGATGCCGATACGGTCAGCTTCATATTCATTGGCGCGCGTGAAGTTGATCTGCTGTTGCATCGCGGTGCCTTGTGCGATCGCCATGCCGGCTTGCACGGCATCGGGAGAACCGGTGGCCATGCCGATCACCATGGCGGCGAGCATCGCTGCGGCCGAGGTCATGGTGCTTCGACCCTGGGCTTGGATGGCGCGCGCAATATGCCGCTGCTTGACGTGGGCGATTTCGTGCGCGAGTACACTCGCCAGTTGCGATTCATTGGCGGTTGCGATGATCAGGCCGTAGTTGATCCCGACGAAACCGCCCGGCAGCGCAAACGCGTTGATAACGCCCTCGCGCACAACAAAGAACGTATAGCGCTGCTCTGACTCCGGGATTTGAGCCACGATGCGACTACCCAGCGTTTGGATGTAGTCGGTAACCTCCGGGTCTTCGAGGATCAATCCTTGATCGCGCAGGCCGCGCACCACCGTGAGCCCGAGCTGATACTCGTCGTTCAGGGTCATGGTGGAGTTGGCGCCCGAGCCGATGTCGGGCAGGTCCGCCCCCATGGACTGCGCCCGCAGCGTTTGCGGCAAGGCGGCGAATACCGTGACGGATACCATGATCAGCAACTTGAGCCAGTGGCCGTTCAATCCGCGCATGACGGAGTGGACCCTGACCCGGCAGCGAAGTTCATAAGGTCTCGGAGGCGTAGTCGGCGAGCCGAGAGCGTTCGCCACGCACTAGCGTCACGTGACCGGCATGCGCCCACCCCTGAAAGCGACTGACTACGAAGGTGAGTCCCGAGGTGGTCTCGGTGAGATAGGGCGTGTCGATTTGCGCGATGTTACCAAGACAGACAATCTTGGTGCCCGGACCTGCGCGCGTCACCAGAGCCTTCATTTGTTTAGGCGTTAGGTTTTGCGCCTCATCGAGAATCACGTAGCGGTTGAGAAAAGTGCGACCGCGCATGAAGTTGAGCGAGCGAATTTTGATGCGATTGCGCAGCAGATCGTTGGTCGCCGCGCGGCCCCAGCTGCCGCCCTCGGAACTTTGCGTGAGCACCTCGAGGTTGTCCATTAAAGCGCCCATCCAGGGCTCCATTTTTTCCTCTTCTGTGCCCGGTAAAAAACCGATGTCCTCGCCGAGCGGAATGGTCACCCGAGTCATGATGATTTCCGCGTAGCGGTTATGCTCCAGCGTTTGCACTAGGCCCGCAGCCAGCGTCAGCAGAGTTTTGCCCGTGCCCGCGGGCCCGAGGATGGTCACGAAGTCGATCTCGGAGTCAATCAATAAATTCAGTGCGAAATTCTGTTCGCGATTACGCGCACCGATACCCCAGACACCGTGGCGTTCACTGCGAAAATCGCGCGCCAGTTCGAGCGTCGCGGTGCTGCCCTGAATACCGCGAACCAAGGCTTCGATACCACCCTCGCGCGGCTCGTAGACTAATTGGTTGATCCGCCACTTGCCGATTGCCGGGCCACTCACTTCATAGAAAGTGCGCGACCCGTCTTTCCAGGAGCGCATGTCCTTGCCATGCTGTTCCCAGAAATCATTGGCGAGCGGTTCATGGCCGGTCGAGAGGACATCGGCATCCTCGATGGCGCGATCACTGAAGTAGTCCTCGGCATGCACGCCGACGACCGCAGCCTTGATCCGGAGATTGATATCTTTGGAGATTAGCACTACCTGCGTCTCGGGATAGAGCGCCTGCAGCGCGAGAGTCTGCGCGAGGATTGCGTTGTCGTTGCCTTGTCCCGGGAGGTTGTCGGGTAACGCCGTCGATAGTCGCTGCGTCTGGAAATAAAGCCGCCCTGAGGAGGGTGGCTGGCCATGGTTGCCGGAAAGATGGTTCGGAAGCGGCAGACCGAGTTCGATCTGCTCGCGGGTAGCGTTGCGCATTAAGTCGTCGAGAAAACGACTGACTTGTCGTACGTTACGCGATGCCTCAGAGACGCCTTTTTTATTGGCGTCGAGTTCCTCGAGCACCACCATCGGCAGATAGATGTCGTGCTCTTCGAAGCGGAAGATGGACGCCGGGTCGTGCATCAGCACGTTGGTGTCGAGTACGAACAGTCGGCGCCGTCGTGCCGTGCGCCGCTTCTTCAAAGTGCTTTCGCCGCGAGTAGGACTTCGGCTGCGTGCCCGTCCGCCTTCACCTTGCGCCACTCCTGCGCAAGCTTTCCTTCAGCATCGATAAGAAAAGTGCTTCGTTCGATACCCATTACCTTCTTACCGTACATATTTTTTTCTTTGATGACATCGAATAGTGTGCATAGTGTCTCATCGGTATCCGAGAGCAATTCGTAGGTCAGTTTTTCCTTGGTCTTGAACTTCCGGTGCGAGGCGCAGGAGTCACGAGAGATACCGATCACCAGGGCTCCTGTCTTGCGGAAGCTTGATTGCAAATCGCGGAATTGTTGCGCCTCGACCGTGCAGCCCGTAGTCATATCCTTGGGATAAAAGAATAGAACGACCTTGGAGCCTTTCGCGTCACAAAGACGCCACGTCCCGCCGTCGGTAGTCGTGGAGCGGAAATCCGGTACTTTCTTACCGAGCGCGATCTTAGTGGCCTTCGGCATGGGTCCTCCTTCAGGATTTAACGGGCTCCAGGATGGCGTCGAGATTGCGCGCATCACAAAATTCCATGAACTCTTCACGCAGATGCGCGAGATGCACTCGGCTTGGTACATTGACGATCATCTGCACCGCAAACATGAGCGCACCGGTGTGTGCTGCAGGGTAGTTACGCGTCGCGACTTCGGCGATGTCGATGCCGCGCGTCGCACAAAAACCCGACAGAGCCGAGACGATACCGGTCTGATCGAGACAGACCGCATCGATGGAGTAGGGGAGGAAATCGGTACGCGAATTACGGGCTTCGGTGCGCTGCACATGCAGAGTAAGCGCGGCCTCGCTGGCGAACTTGGCGAGTTCGGTTTCGAGCTTGGCGAGCGAGTGCCAGTTGCCCGCAACCAGCAACACCATCGCAAACTCGTTACCGAGACTCGCCATGCGGCTTTCGCTGATGTTGCCGCCGCAGTCGGTGATGACTTGGGTGAGATCGTGGACGAGCCCGGTTCTGTCGGGGCCGATGGCCGAGATGGCGAGGTGCTGCTTCATTAATCGCGCGCGATAGGGTACTCAGAGTTAAGTTTAGCGACTGAAGACGTGAATCGCGACCCACGGGCGCGTTAGTGTGAGTGGTTGCGCCCGAGTGTCAGACGCCCGTAACATCTTGGGGTTTTCTGGCTGCTTGTGTGTCGTATGTTCTCTGGCAGTTCCGTGGCCGTGATCACGCCGATGCGTCCGGATGGCGCAATCGATTTCGTTGCCTGGCACGGGCTGCTCGAGTTCCACTGGCAGGGCGGTACCGCTGCGGTAATTGTCGGTGGTACCACTGGCGAGTCGGCCACCCTCACCGAAAACGAGCTTCGCGAACTTGTCATCGCGGCGGTTGAATATGCGCGCGAGCAGGGCGCGGGCGATCGCGCCGCCGGCCGCATGGCCATCATCGCCGGTGCGGGCACGAGCAGCACCGCGAGTACCACCGAGCGCGTGCAGTGGCTCGGCGAACTAGGCATTGATGGGGTGCTCGTGGTGACCCCCGCGTATGTAAAGCCGACGCAAGAGGGGCTTTTCCGACACTACGAAGCGATCGCAGGCGCCGCCAAAGTGCCGGTCGTGCTCTACAACGTGCCGGGACGCACGGCAGTTGACATGCTGCCTGCCACGGTGGCGCGTCTGGCGGCCTTACCGCGAATTGTGGCGATCAAAGAGTCCGTGGCCGGCGCTGCTCGTGTGCGCGAGATTCTCGCGTTGGCACCGCGGTTCACGGTGCTTTCGGGTGATGACGCCACGGCGCGTGAAGCAATATTGGCGGGCGCGCAGGGCGTGATCTCGGTGACCGCGAACGTGGCGCCTGCCGCCATGAGCGCCATGGTCGCCGCCGCTCGCGCGGGTGATCTGGCGCGCTCAGCCGCGATCGATGCGAAACTCGCGCGGCTGCATGAAGATCTTTTCGTCGAGGGCAACCCGATCCCGGTGAAGTGGGCTTTGCACACAAAGGGTATGATCGACAGCGGTATTCGTCTGCCTTTGACGTCGTTGTCGGCACGTTTTTACGACCGGGTGGCGGCAGCGATGGCGCAGGCTGGTCTCGGGCCGGCTTAATTAAGGTCGGTAAAGTGGATGAGGTGCAACGCGATATGTCGATGCTGAGGCCGATGCCGAGATTTCGCGGGCTCGTGGTGCTCTTGGGCGCGCCGCTGCTAGCGGGCTGCAGTTTCTGGGGGATTTTTAAAGCGAGTTGCGCCAAGCCCGCAGATTTTGCTTCCGTGGTCGACAACGCGCCGCTCAAGATTCCGGCTGGGCGCGATGCCCCTGACACCCGCGCTGCGCTGACCATACCGCCACTCGATACGCCCGAGGCGCCGCGCCCCGCGGACGCCCCCTGCATCGATCTGCCGCCCAAGTTCACCCCGGCGCCGCCGAAGTGACCGCAGCCTTGATATTATGCGTTTTGACGGAGAGGTGGCCGAGCGGTCGAAGGCGCTTGATTGGAAGTCAAGTAACGCCGTATGGTGTTCGTGGGTTCGAATCCCACCCTCTCCGCCATTCATCAAAATAACGAAATAGATCTGAAGACCCTCCAGCATTTTATCGGCGGCTCGGTCGTCGATTCCACGAGTGGGCGCACCGCGCCCGTGTTCAATCCGGCGATGGGCTCGCAATCTGCCGTCGTCGCGCTCGCAAGTGCGGCGGAGGTCGATGCGGCCGTTACCGCCGCGCGCGCTGCGTTCCCCGCTTGGGCGGCAACTAGCCCACTGCGTCGAGCGCGGCTGATGAATCGCTTGCGCGATTTGATCGAAACGCATGCCGACGAGCTGGCGGCGATCATCAGCGCCGAGCACGGTAAAGTGCTCTCTGATGCGCGCGGTGAAGTGACCCGTGGGCTCGAAGTGGTCGAGTTTGCTTGCGGGGCCCCGCAGTTTTTGAAAGGTGAGATTACCGATAACGTCGGCGCCGGTGTCGATAGCCATTCGGTCAGACAACCGCTCGGGGTCGTGGCCGGCATCACGCCGTTCAATTTTCCGGCGATGGTGCCCATGTGGATGTTTCCGATGGCGCTGGCCTGCGGTAACACCTTCATTCTCAAGCCCTCGGAGCGCGACCCGTCGGCCGCCTTGTTTTGCGCGGAGCTCATCCGGCGCGGCGGTTTTCCGGACGGCGTGTTCAATGTGGTGCAGGGCGATAAGGAGGCGGTCGACGCCCTGTTGAAACATCCGGGGGTCGATGCGCTTAGCTTTGTCGGTTCGACCCCGATTGCGCGCCACGTCTACGCCACGGGCGCTGCGCATGGCAAACGCGTGCAGGCGCTCGGCGGCGCAAAGAATCATTTGGTCGTGATGCCCGACGCGGATCTCGACCAAGTAGTCGATGCCCTCGTTGGTGCAGCCTATGGCTCTGCGGGCGAGCGCTGCATGGCGATTTCGATCGCCGTACCAGTCGGTAACAGCGTCGCGGAGGGGCTGCGCGCGCGACTGGTGGCGCGGCTGGCGATACTCAAGATTGGTCCCGGCATCGATGTCGATTCCGAGATGGGGCCGCTCGTCACCCGCGCTCATCTTGAACGAGTTCGAGATTATATCGACCAAGGGGTTGCCGCAGGCGCTGATCTTGTGGTCGATGGCCGCGGCTTTAGTATGACTCGCGCCGGATTCGAGGGCGGGTTTTTCATTGGCGCCTCGCTTTTCGATCATGTCAAACCCGAGATGTCGATCTATCGCGACGAAATCTTCGGGCCCGTGCTCGGTATGGTACGCGTCAAAGATTTCGTGGCAGCCGTCGAACTCATCAACAGCAATCAGTATGGCAACGGCGCGTCGATCTTCACCGCTGATGGGGGTGTTGCGCGCGACTTCGCGCAGCGTATCCAAGTCGGCATGGTCGGTGTCAACGTGCCGATCCCGGTGCCCATGGCCTTCCACAGTTTCGGTGGGTGGAAGGCTTCGTTGTTCGGTGATCATCATGTGCACGGACCCGAAGGAGCACGCTTTTATACCCGCCTCAAAACCGTCACGACGCGCTGGCCGGGCGAGCGCCGCGAAGGCGCAAGTTTCGTGATGCCCACGGTGAAGTGACGAGTTACAGCCCCGCGGTGCGCATGCTCGCGCTCGGGGCCAATGGTGTACTGTTGGGTCGCGCCTGGGCCTATGCGCTCGGTGCCGCCGGTGGACAGGCCGTACATCGGCTGTTCGAAATCATGGAAGCTCAGATCTGCGTCGCCATGGCGCTTTCTGGCGTCACCCGCACCGACCAGATCGACCGGCGCATACTCGCGCCTTGAGGGACCCGATGCCGCTGCCCGGCGTGGTGTAAACTTCACCGGACCGATCCTATGGCGTCCCGCATCGGTTCCTCCGCGACGACCAGCCGTCAACCCGCCAGGCCCGGAAGGGAGCAACGGTCGCGGTGATGTCGGGTGCCGGAGTCCAGCTGGTGCGGGCCGCCTCCCGATATCGAAAAAGGCATGGCGAAGGCAACCGGATTCACTCGGCGATGAGCTACACCGCACTGGCCCGCAAGTGGCGCCCCCGGCGCTTCGAGGAGCTGACCGGTCAGGAACACGTCCTGCGGGCGCTCTCGAACGCGCTCGCGACCAATCGCGTCCATCACGCTTTCTTGTTTACCGGCACTCGTGGGGTCGGCAAGACGACGATCGCACGCATCCTCGCCAAATGCCTCAACTGCGAGACCGGCATGGGGCCTGCGCCCTGCGGCACCTGTGCAACCTGTCGCGAGGTCGATGAGGGTCGGTTTGTCGATCTGATCGAAGTCGACGCCGCTTCGCGTACCAAGGTCGAAGACACGCGCGAGCTGCTCGAAAACGTGCAGTACGCGCCGACGCGCGGCAGATACAAAGTTTATTTGATCGACGAAGTGCACATGCTCTCGACGCATTCCTTCAACGCCTTGTTGAAAACGCTCGAAGAGCCGCCGCCACACGTGAAATTTTTGTTGGCTACCACCGATCCACAGAAATTGCCGGTCACGGTGCTCTCGCGTTGCCTGCAATTCAATTTAAAGCGGCTGTCGGTGTCGATGATCGCCGAGCGCATGAAAACGGTGCTTAGCGCAGAGGGCATTAGTTTCGAGCCGGCCGCTGTGCGGCTCGTGGCCGAGGCTGCGGATGGCAGTCTGCGTGATGGTCTGTCGCTGGTCGATCAGCTGCTGGCCTTCGGTGGTGGCAAGGTGGCCGAAGCCGAAGCCCGTGCGATGCTGGCGACGGTCGATCGCAGGCAGGTGATGCAGTTGGCGCGTCTTCTGGGCGGTGCTGATCCGGCCGAGTTGATGCATTTTGCGGAGTCGCTCGATGAGTGGGCGCCCGATTACGGCGACGTACTCGCTGCGATCGCGACCCTACTCGTGCGCGTGGCGCTAAAGCAAGTTCTGCCTAGTTATGAGGGTGACGACTTGCATCCGCCTGAGCAGCTCGCTGAGCTCGCGGCTGCGATAAGTGCTGAAGACGTGCAGTTTTGCTATCAGACAGCCATTCTCGGGCGTCGCGATCTTGCCTGGGCGCCTGACCCGCGAACCGGCTTCGAGATGACGTTGCTGCGGATGGCCTCGTTCCGGCTCGCGGGCGGTGAGCGGTCGAGTCCGCGCCCGGTGAGTGGTGGTGCGGGTTCGGTCGCAAGTGGTACCACCGGAAGCACGAGCGGCGCCGAGGGTGCAGCGATGCCTGCGGTAGCGCCCATGCGGACCGCCAGCTCGAACTCTGCCGGCGCCCTGCTTAATTTTACAGATTGGCAGCAACTCGTCGCCGCACTCGAGCTCGGCGGCGCAGCGCGGCAGTTGGCCGCTAACTGTGCGTTTGCCAGTCGTGAGGGTAATCTCGTGCGCCTCACGCTAGACCCCGCGCAAGCCTTGCTCAAAACCACTGCGCTGATCGACAAGCTCGCGCAGGCGCTGAGTCGCCACACCGGTGAAACGCTGCGGGTCGAGGTCGAGGCTGCCGCAGCGCTGGTCGAGACTCCGGCGCGTGCTGAGCAGCGTGCCGTCGATCAGCAGTTCGACGCAGCGCGACGTTCGCTCGAAGCAGATCCGACGATACGCGTCTTTAAAGAAAAATTCGGCGCGACGCTTAAGAGCGAAACCGTCAAATCGCACTAAAAATCTGCATCAAGATTCAACTTGAAGGAATGAGCCATGGCTAATTTCGGTAATGTGATGAAACAAGCAGAAGAGCTGCAGCGCACCATGAAAAAAGCGCAGGAAGAAATCGCGCGCATGGAGGTCACTGGTGAATCGGGTGGCGGCATGGTCAAGGTCACCATGACGGGAAAGCACGAGGTCCAGCGCGTGCAGATAGAGCCTGCGGTGATCGGTGAAGATCGCGAGATGCTTGAAGATCTGGTGGCGGCAGCGATTAACGACGCGGTACGTCGGGTCGAAACCGAGACCCAGCAACGCATGGCCGGCATGATGTCGGGCTTGCGCTTGCCGCCCGGCTTCAAGATGCCGTTCTGATCCGCCATTCTGATCCTTAGGAATGAAACATACCCCCTCGCTCGCGCGGCTGATCGATGCGCTGCGCACGCTGCCCGGAGTCGGGCCGAAAACCGCACAGCGTATGGCGTTTCATCTTTTGCAGGATGGTCGCGATGGTGCGCGAGCCTTGTCCGAATCTTTGACGATCGCGCTCGCCAGAGTCGGGCGCTGCCGCCAATGCCGCATGCTGACCGAGGGCGAGAGCTGCTTCATCTGCAGTTCGACGCAGCGTGAAGCGAGTCTGCTCTGCATTGTCGAGTCGCCCTCCGACGTGGTGGCGATCGAGCAGTCGGGGGGCTACCGCGGTCGCTATTTCGTACTGATGGGGCATCTGTCGCCACTTGATGGCATAGGTCCTGAGCAGCTCGGTATAAGTGAGCTCGAGGGTCTGCTCGAGGCCGGTACGGTGAAAGAAATGATCCTAGCGACCAACCCCACAGTTGAGGGCGAGGCTACGGCGCACTTTTTGTCGGTGATTGCGCGCTCGCGAGGAATCCGGGCCACACGCATCGCTCATGGCGTGCCGATTGGTGGTGAGCTTGAATATATTGACGGCGGGACGCTCGCGCATGCACTTGCAGGGCGTCAAATCCTGTCCTGACCTTGGCGCTTGTCCGGGCCCTGCGCGACTTTCAAGTCGGCGTACAGACGGCGTAGTCGCCGATAACTCTCGTAGCGCCGCGCATCCATCTCGCCCGACTCGACCGCCGTTCGTATCGCGCACCCGGGCTCTTGCAGGTGCAGACAATCGATGAAGCGACAGCCGAGCGCAAGTCGGTCCACCTCCGGAAAGCCGAGACTGCGCGCTTCGAGCGAACTGATCGACGGCGCGAAATCGCGTACTCCGGGCGAGTCGATCACCGCACCGCCGTTCGGCAAATCGTAGAGTGCCGAGCTCGTCGTGGTGTGTCGACCCTCGGCATCGCGGTCGAGATCGCCGATCGAAATGGCGCTCATGGGTACCAGACGAGTGATGAGCGAGGATTTGCCCACGCCTGATTGACCGACGACTACGCTGGTGGCCTCTTGCAGCTCAGCGGCCAGCGCCTCGAGATTGCTGCCGGTCTCGGCACTGCAGCTCAGCACTAAATATCCCGCAGTCTCAAAAATTTTAAGCATAGCCGCAACTTCATCGGCGATATCGAGCTCGGCTTTGTTGAGTACGACGAGCGCACGGATCCCCGCGGAAGAGGCGGCGCAAAGATAGCGATCGATGATAAAAGGATCGGGTCGTGGCAGCGGCGCGATGACCGTCACCAGCAGGCTGATATTGGCGACGATCGGTTCAGCGTCGCCGCGTAGGGTAGAGCGCGCGAGCAGACTGCGCCGCGGGAGGATTTCGTTGACG
>VGTW01000053.1 GCA_016874555.1 Gammaproteobacteria bacterium
CGCTGCTGGCGAGCATCAGGCCGCCAAGCAACATGGTCGCCACCAGCGTCACCGCGTAGGTTTCGAACAAGTCGGCCGCCATGCCAGCGCAGTCACCGACGTTGTCACCGACGTTGTCGGCTATCACCGCCGGGTTGCGCGGATCGTCTTCGGGAATGCCGGCTTCTACCTTGCCGACGAGATCGGCGCCGACGTCCGCACCCTTGGTGAAGATGCCGCCGCCGAGACGCGCAAAGATGGAAATCAGCGAGCCGCCGAACGCGAGACCCACCAGCGAGCGCAGTGCATGTTCGTCACCGACTGTATCGCGCACCGCGAGGTAATACCCGGCTACGCCCAGCAGGCCAAGACCGACGACCAGCATGCCCGTTACCGCGCCACCTTTGAAGGCGACCTGCAGCGCAGCATTAAGGCCATTGCTCGCGGCTTCTGCAGTGCGTACGTTCGCGCGCACCGAGACGTTCATACCGATGAAGCCAGCGAGACCCGAAAGGATGGCCCCCACCGCGAAACCGCCTGCGGTAACCCAGTCGAGGGCGAGGCCGAGCACGAGGCAGAGGACCACACCGACGATGGCGATGGTGGTGTACTGACGACTGAGGTAGGCCTCGGCGCCAGCCTGCACGGCGGCAGCGATTTCCTGCATGCGGGCGTTGCCGGCGGGCAGCGCGTTGATCGAAGCGGCCGACACCGCGCCGTAAATGACCGCAATTACTCCAGCGTTCAAGGCGATCCAGAGCCAGAAATTAACGTCCATCTTGAGTAGTCCCCCTGAAAGAATCCCTAGCCATAACGCAACCAAAAAGGCGCGGGAATATATCACAGCGACCGCGGCCCCCCGGCGGGCCGTCAGACCTTGAACGGCGGGAGTTTCTTACGAACGGCGACGCCCTTGAGCTTCACGTAGACCGGCAGCCCCTCGCGGTAGGGCGGCGGGTCGCCGCCGCCGATCAGCGGCAGCAGGTAGCGCCGACATTTTTCGGTAATGCCGAAGCCGTCGGCAGTGATGAAATCGCGCGGCACTTTCTTTTCGACGTTCGCCACTCTCGCGAGCGCGACGTGGCCCACCGTCCAACGGTAGGGGTTCGAGGACTTGCGGACCACGATCGGCATCACCGCGTTGTGACCCTTTACCGCAAGCTCGACCGCAGCCTTCCCCATCGCATAGGCCTGCTCGACGTCGACTTTCGAGGCGATGTGCCGTGCGGCCCGCTGCAGATAGTCAGCGACCGCCCAGTGATATTTGTAGCCGTGCGCCTCGCGCACCATGTTGGCGACCAGCGGGCCGACACCCCCCAACTGCGTATGACCGAACGCATCTTTGGTGCCTGCGTCGGCCAGAAAGCGGCCATCGGCATAGGCCGTGCCCTCGGAGACCACGATCACGCAGTAGCCAACGCGTTCCACCGTTTCTTTGACCCGGGCGAGAAAGGCCTCGCGATCGAAGACGATTTCCGGAAATAGAATGACATGCGGCGGCGCATCGCGGCCCTTGCCGGCGAGACCGCCCGCGGCCGCGATCCATCCGGCGTGCCGCCCCATGACCTCCATGACGAATACTTTGGTCGAAGTGCGTGCCATCGAGGCCACGTCGAGCGAGGCTTCGAGCGTCGAGATCGCAACATATTTAGCCACAGAGCCGAAGCCAGGGCAGGCGTCGGTGAAGGGCAGATCGTTATCGACAGTTTTCGGCACGCCGATACAGGTGATGGGGTAGCCGAGCGTCTCGCCCATCTGCGCGACCTTATGCGCGGTGTCCATCGAATCGTTACCGCCGTTATAAAAAAAATAGCCGATGTTATGGGCTTTGAAGATCTCGATCAGGCGCTCGTACTCGGCGCGATTTTTGTCGAGGCCCTTAAGCTTGAAGCGTGCCGAGCCGAAGGCGCCCGCTGGCGTGTGGCGCAGGCCCGCAATGGTCGTGAGACTCTCCTTAGAACAGTCGATCAGATCTTCTTCGAGGGCGCCGACGATGCCGTGCCGTCCGGCATAGACCTTGCCGATGGCTTTCGGATAGCGCGCGGCGGTTTCGATGACTCCGGCGGCGGAGGCGTTGATGACGGCGGTGACGCCGCCCGATTGGGCGTAAAAAGCATTGCGCTGGGCGGATTTCTTTGCAGTACTCTTTTTCATGGGCGGTGAGCATACCCCACGGTTTGACCTGCCGGAATCGGCCGGTTACTGTGTTGTCGGGATAGGAGGGGCTTCAGAGAGACTTATGAGAATCGTTTTCCTAGGGGCCCCCGGGTCCGGCAAGGGGACGCAGGCACAGCGACTTGTGGAACGCTGCGGCATTCCGCAGATCTCCACCGGCGACTTGCTGCGCGCGCATGTTCGCGACGGCACCGAGCTCGGACGTCGTGCCAAGACCATCATGGATGCGGGTCAACTGGTCGACGACGTCACCATCCTCGGCATGGTGCGTGAACGACTCGGCGCTGCCGACACTATTAGCGGCTTCATCCTCGATGGTTTTCCGCGCACCATTCCGCAAGCCGAGGGACTCGATGCGCTGCTGCGCGAGCTTGGCAAACCGCTGCGGGCGGTCATCCTGTTCGACGTTGATTCGCAATCGTTGGTTAAACGCATTTCGGGTCGGCGCAGCTGCCAGAACTGCGGTCGCGTTTTCAATGTGCACACTGCGCCTGTGCCGATGCCGCCGCCTTGCAACGGGCAGTGCGACTCACCACGTCTCGTGCAACGCCCGGACGATGCCGAGGCCACGGTCGCCAAGCGCCTAACGGTGTACGAAGCGCAGACGGCACCGCTCACCGATTTTTATCGCAGGTGTGGTTTGCTAAAGACCGTAGATGCCGATGCATCGCTCGAGGTGGTGACCGAGCGCGTCGAAGCGGCGCTCAAATAAAAAGCGGTAGGTAAATAAATTGATAGCCGCGCGCCAAAAAATTTTTTGCCGATTATTTTTATAGATTACTAAAGCACGGCAACTAGGCGCTGAGCGAGCAAAGCTGCGCGCCAGCCATGCAGGGTCTGCGCGGCGTCGCCGCCGCGGGCGATTTCTTCGAGCAGCTTGCGGGTGGCCAGCACTTCGACGGCGAGGCCGAGTTCTTGCGCAGCCGCCTGTACCACCTGACTTAGTCTTTTGGTGCGGGCCACCAGCAGCGGATCGGGTCGTTCGCGACGGGGCAGTGGCGGCGGTGGATCGTCAATGTCCGACGCCTCGACGAGCGCGAGCAATTCGTCGCCCGAGTGTTTGACCACGCCCTCGGGCATCTCCGGGACACGGGCAAGCGCCGCGCGATCGCGTGGCACGCTTTGTACGATCTCTCGCAGTACGGTGTCATCGAGAATCCAGCCGCGCGGTCTATTGCGTGACAGTGCGCGCCGTTCGCGCCAGGCGGCCAGATTCGCTAGCAGTCGGAGCCGGCCGGCATCCCAACCGCGTACGCCTTTGAATCGCTGCCAGGCTTTGTCGGGATCGACCACGATCAGCGCAGGATCGACCAGATCGTTCAGGTCCTCCTCAAGCCACGCGCTGCGTCCGAGGCGCTCGAGTTCGGCCGTGAGTGCATTGCGCAGCGGCAGCAAATAACGAACATCGTCGAGTGCGTACTCGACTTGTGCGGTAGAGAGCGGGCGGCGCGACCAATCGGTGCGAGTTTCACCTTTGGGAAGCTCGTGCCCGAGCAGGCGGCGCACGAGTTCGGCGTAACCCACTTGTGCTGGAAAACCCGCGAGCGCGGCGGCGATCTGGGTATCGAACAGGGGTGCGATGGCGCCGACTCCCGGCGCCAACACTTCGAGGTCCTGCCGCGCGGCATGCAGAACTTTGATGGTACCTGCGGCCGTGAGCGGCTGGCGCAGCGGGCCGAGATCCTCGAGGGCAAGTGGATCGACGCAAAAAGCGCTGCGTGAGGAGGCGATCTGCACCAGACAGAGTTCTGCGCGGTAGGTGCGCTCGCGCAGGAATTCGGTATCGAGACCCAGCGCGTCGCCCGATAGTTGACCGATGAGGTCCTCGAGGGCCGTGCGGGTCGCGACCAGCACGGTGGACGACGACATCGCGTGACTATGCAAGAATTCTACGATCAGGGGAACGTCCACATGACCAGCACGCTAAAAACTTTTTTCGACATTCTGCGTCTGCGGGCGGGTCCGGAAGATTTGCGGACCTCGCCGCGGCTGCTTTGGAGCTGCTTTGCGCTGTTGTTGTTGCTGCAGGGCGGGCTTGGCAGCTGGCTGATGAGCGAGGAGCGCAACGTCTTCGGACAGTCGCTGCTCTCGGGACTGATTTCGCTCGGCTGGCTGGCGTTGCTGCTGCGGCTATTCGGCAAGCCCGAGCGTTTCACGCAGACCGCCACCGCCATGCTCGGCGTGGCTTGCGTGTTTGCGCCCATCGGCCTGCCGGTGATTGCCGCGATCACTCCCGAGCCAGGCCAACCGATGACCGCTTCACCGCTCGCTTTGTTTGCCTTCGTGATCAGCCTTTACCTCACCTACGTCAATGGCTGTATCTTGCGAGCCGCTTTGGAGCGACCGCTTTTCCAGTGTATTGTGCTTTTTTTGCTTGGCGAGCTTTTAGTGTTTTCTTTGACGCTCGCGCTCGGTATCGGTACTCGGCCGCCACCCCCGACGGCTTGATCGCGCTCGACCGCTCGCCATGCACATCCATATTCTCGGGATCTGCGGCACCTTCATGGGTGGCATCGCGGCGATCGCTAAGGCGGCGGGTCACCGGGTGACAGGATCAGACCGTAACGTCTATCCGCCGATGAGTACGCAGCTCGCTGTGCTCGGCGTCGATGTGGTCGAGGGTTTCGACTCCGCGCAACTCGAGCCTGCACCCGATGTGGTGGTGATCGGTAATGTAATGACTCGCGGTTCGCCGGTGATCGAGGCGCTGCTTGAGCGGCAGATCCCCTTCGAGTCGGGTCCCGAGTGGCTGGCGCGCGAATTGTTACGCGACCGTTGGGTGCTCGCGGTCGCCGGCACCCACGGTAAAACTTCGACCACCAGTATGCTTGCTTGGATTTTGGAGTTCGCCGGACTTTCACCCGGCTTTCTGATCGGCGGTGTGCCCCACGATTTCGGGATCAGCGCGCGCCTAGGCGAGCGACCATTCTTCGTGATCGAGGCTGACGAATACGATACCGCTTTCTTTGATAAGCGTGCCAAATTCGTACATTACCGGCCGCGGACGGTGATCCTTAACAATCTCGAGTTTGATCACGCGGATATTTACGCTGACGTCGCCGCGATCGAAAAACAATTCCATCACCTCGTGCGTACCGTGCCGGCGTCAGGACTCATCGTGCATCACGCGACCGACCCGCATCTGGCGACGGCCTTGCAGATGGGCTGTTGGACGCCGCGGGAGGCTTTCGGCCGTGACGGTGCGCCGCAGGCGCGCTGGAGCGCGCGGCTTGGCACTCCGGTCGATGGTTCGCGATTCGAGGTGCTGTTCGATAATGCGGTGGTCGGCAGCGTGCGCTGGACGCAGATCGGTGGCCATAACGTCGACAACGCACTCGCATCCATTGCCGCAGCGCGGCAGGCCGGCGTACCGCCCGAGGTCGCGTGCGCTGCGCTCAGTGAATTTCGTGGTATCAAGCGGCGGATGGAATTGCGCGGGCACGCAGCCGGCGTTCGTATTTATGACGACTTTGCGCATCATCCGACGGCGGTTGCAACCACGCTCGAGGGCTTACGTCGACGGGTCGGCGGCGAGCGGATCGTGGCCGTACTCGAGCCGCGCTCGGCGACCATGAAGTGCGGCGTGCACAAGGACACGCTCGCCGGTTCACTCGCTCTGGCCGATGAAGTCTGGTTTTACGTACCACCTGATCTTGGTTGGGATGCCGGTGTGGTTGTGCGTTCCCTCGGTAGCCGCGGCCATCTGGCGAGCGATGTCGACGCGCTGGCGCATGAACTCGCGCAGCGCTTGCGCCCCGGCGATCACGCGCTGATCATGTCGAACGGTGGTTTCGGCGGTCTGCATGGCAAGTTGCTCGCTGCGCTCGAAGCTCGCGCCGTAAACCTGCGTGGTTAAGAGGAGCACGGCAATGGCTCGCAAGGATGAACGTATCATTACGGTGGGTATGACCGGCGCCTCCGGGGCGCAGTACGGATTGCGTCTCGTCGAATGCCTGATCAAGGCCGACTACGGTGTCTACCTCATGTTCACCAAGGCTGCGCAGGTCGTGGTCGGCTCAGAGACCGACTGCAAATTGCCAGGTCGTACCGCCGAGCAGACGCGATATCTCAGTCAGCTATACGGTGCGCGCGATGGCCAGTTGCGCGTATTCGGCGACGAAGAGTGGACGTCGCCCGTGGCCAGTGGCTCCGGTGCGCCGCTGCGCATGGTGGTATGCCCGGCGAGCATGGCCACCGTGTCGGCGATTGCGACCGGCGCCAGTGAAAATCTGCTCGAGCGAGCGGCCGATGTTGTCATCAAAGAGCGCGGCAATTTGGTGATCGTGCCGCGCGAGACGCCGTTCTCGGCCATCCACCTCGAAAACATGCTTAAGCTCGCGCGACTCGACGTCATCATCCTACCGGCCAACCCCGGCTTCTACAACCGCCCCGGACGGGTCGAAGAATTGGTCGATTTCATTGTGGCGCGCGTGCTTGACCAATTCGACATCGAGCACAATCTGATGAAGCGCTGGGGCTGAGCCCGAGTCCATGACCGACAGCACCGAGCTGCCGCTGTTTCCTTTGAACACCGTGCTCTTTCCGCAGGGGCCGTTGCCGCTGCGGATCTTCGAGACGCGCTACGTCGATATGGTTAAGCGTTGCATGCGCCAGAGCAGTTGTTTTGGGGTGGTACTGGTGCAGGGCGGTGCCGAGGTCGGGCAAGCACCGGGGTTCGCCGATCTCGGTACAACGGCGCGCATCGTCGATTTCAATCTTTTGTCGGATGGTCTGCTCGGTATTACTTGTCGCGGCGAGCGGCGCTTCCGCGTGCTGCGTCGTTGGCGCGCCGCCGATGGACTCAATATCGGTGCCGTGGAGTGGATCGATCAGCCGACATCCGCCGCAGTGAGCGTGCCGCCGGAATACCGATATTTAGCCGATTTGCTGCGGCGCGTATTACCCGAGCTCGGCGATGTATACGCAGGTCTCGAGCCGCGCTATGACGATGCTGGTTGGGTGGGCTCACGACTGATCGAGATCTTGCCGTTGGCGCTCGGCGACAAGCAGTCTTGTCTCGAGCTGGATGATCCGCTCGAGCGCCTTGCGCTGATCGCGCCTCTCATTCGACGCGCTGACGATCCGGACGAGCGAGCCGGCTAAGTGCGGCAGTCCGTTGGCACTGCACTGACCGACGTGGCCCTGAAGACGGCGTGCTAACCAGCGGCGTGCAACTTGCTCCGGCGCGAATAAGTCCCGTAAAGCACAACGCCGATCAGCCCAGTGGCGACCAACACCAGCCAGCCGACCACGCCATCGAACTGCGACAACAGAAAACGCCAGCGATTGGTCTCGTTGGGCTGCGAGGTCTCGCGCAGCACGCTAATGATCCACACCCAACCGGCATGCAAGCCAATACAAGCGGCGATGTTACCGGTCAGGGCGCGCACCATGCCGAGCAGCACGCCGACGGCGAGCAGTGCGAGCCAGGCATCGATGATGTCGAGCGGCGTAGCAAAGTCGGCGAGTGTCCCGAGCACGTGCCGCAGACCGCTGTCGGGGCCGAGCTCTTCGATGGGAATACGGTAGCGGCCGACGAAATGCAAACACGCATAGAGTGTGGCCGTCAAAAAAATCGCGACCTTCTGCCCTGACTCGCGGGCGATGCCGCTGTGCAAGGCGCCACGCAGAAACGTTTCTTCGACTAGCGCCACCGCAAGGCCGGTAGCGAGCCCACCGCTGATGAGGCTGAAGATGGTCGCCGCATCGAGCATCACGCCGGCACGCAGCACGCGCAGATCGAGTCCCAGCATCACGAATGCGACCGGCAGCATGGTACCGACGCCGATCGCGAGCCCAAGCGCAGTCTCGTGCAAAAATTGCGGTCGCGGCAGTCTGTAACCCAAGCTTTGCCGATCGGCGAGCGCGAGCCGGCGCGCGACCAGCGCGAAGGCGATCAGTAAAGTCAAGATGCCGAGCCGATTGGCAACGCGATGAAATTTGAGAGCGAAAGTCGGTGTCAGCAGGTCATAGAGCGGCCAGGCGAAAGCGGCTATCACGCCGAAGCCGATCGCAAACAAAGCCATGAACCAAAGAAATGTGCGCATGCGGGGTCGACTCAGCCGGTGATCGGATCAGGGTCTGTAGGGGCGGGGGCGCAGGCCCTCGCGCTCGAGCAAGCCGATCAGACCGCGCTCACCCACCAGATGCAGCGCGCCAACCACCACCAGCGTGTCCTCGTCACGCTCGAGCAGGGCCTTCACCTGTGGAACCCAATTGCGATTGCGTCGGTCCACCAGATCATCGTAAAGATTCGGAGTTTCCCGGTAACCCTCCAGCAATAGCTCGTCGAGTCGTCGGACGTCGCCGCTGCGCCAGGCGGCATAGAGGTCATCGACCATCGATGGCATGTCGTCGAGTTCGGCCAGGGTCACATCCAGCAGTTGCAGCTGTTTGGCCAGCGGCAGCGAATCGAGCAGGCTCAACTGAAACTCCGCCGTCTCCAAGCCGTCGATTTCTTTTTGATCGCGCGCCGCACGTTGTTGCAGTTGTTTCTCCACCCCTAGCTCGGGGTCGAAACCCAAGCGCGCGTACTCGAGTGTAGTGAGCAGGATAGTCGCACCCCAGGGCTCGAGACTAGCGGCGAAGGCCTCGGGTACTTGCGCCTTGGCGAGCAAGTCGCGCACGATTTTCCAGCGATTCTCGCCAGCCACGAGGGGGAGCGAACGACCATCGGTGAAGCTGGAGGTACGCAGCATCAGCGCAGCCATTTTCTGCTCGTCGAGCGCATCGGCATCGATCTCCATGACCAAAGATTCCGCCTCGCGATAGGCGGCATCGATAGCGGGCGGCAGCGCGGGGCGATCGCGCCGCAGCAGGTGCATGGAGCCTGCGAGGTAGACGCGGCCTTTGGGTCCGTCGATCTGCCACACGAGTCCTGCAGGGATCGCGTTGGCGGCGACGGTGGGTCGAGCCACCGAGCTAAAGCCGAGCAGGCAGCCGAGCGCGAGCAGCACGCCGACGGCGCAGGGACGGGTCATGTCAACCACCGTACCTGCGAGTCGATGCGACCGTCGGCATGCAGCTGCAGCGTACGAAAGCCGGGCGGCAGCGTATCGAGCGCAAAGTTGTCCGCTTGCGGCAAAAACTGCACGCAGGTGGAGGGCGTCGACATCAGCCGTAACTCGCCATGGGTATTGCGACGTATCGAATCGTGACTCTGGTGCACATGCCCCCAAAGAATTCCGCGTACCGCGGCATGCCGATCGATGATCGCGAAAAAATCTTTGGCATTACGCAGGCCGATGGTATCCAGCCAACGGCTGCCCGAATCGATCGGATGATGGTGCAGTACGACCAGCACATGACGATCGCCGACGCTTTCGAGCGCGGCGGCGAGGCGTTCGAGTTCACTTGCCCGTAGCAGTCCCTCGGCGCCGCCCGGCACATGCGAGTCGAGCATCACGAGGCGCCACCCCAAAAAATCGTGGTGACCGCAGTGGCGGAAAGGCTCACCGGCCAACGCGTCACGAAGCAGGGCGGGATCGTCGTGGTTACCCGGGATGCAGAGCACCGGCTTGCCGAGCACCGAGAGTTCGCGCCGCGCCCACTCGTAGCCCTCGGGGTCGTCGTGAACGATATCGCCGGTGAGCAGCACTACATCGTGGGAATCTTTACCCGCGAGGTGCAGCACCGCTTTCAAGGCGTCAAAAGTTACCACACCACGTTGGCGGCCCGCAGGGTCGCCCACGAGGTGGGTGTCGGTGACCTGTAAAAGTTTCAGAGCGGCCATGACGCTGATGCTAGCGTTATGGCCGCACCGTTGTCAGAGGAACAGCTTGCTATCGACTGAAGCTTAGTAGCGGTAGGTTTCGGGCTTGTACGGACCCTGCTTGACAACGCCGATGTAGCGAGCCTGTTGGTCCGACAATTCCGTCAACTGCGCACCGAGTTTCTTCAAATGCAGCCGTGCGACTTTTTCGTCGAGGTGCTTGGGCAGCACATAGACGCCGACCGGATACTTGTCGTGGTTCGCCCATAGTTCGATCTGGGCAATCGTCTGGTTGGCGAACGACGACGACATCACGTATGACGGATGACCGGTACCGCAACCGAGGTTCACAAGTCGACCCTCGGCCAATAGTGTGATGCGCTTGCCGTCCGGGAAGATCACATGGTCGACCTGCGGTTTGATGTTCTCCCACTGGTACTGCTTCAGCGAGGCGCAGTCGATTTCATTGTCGAAGTGACCGATGTTGCAGACGATCGCCTGATCTTTCATGGTACGCATGTGATCGTGGGTGATCACGTGGAAGTTGCCGGTCGCGGTGACGAAGATGTCCGCCTTGTCTGCGGCATATTCCATAGTGACTACGCGATACCCTTCCATCGCAGCCTGCAGAGCGCAGATCGGGTCCACTTCGGTGACCCAGACCTGCGCCGACAGCGCGCGAAGTGCCTGGGCCGAGCCCTTGCCCACATCGCCGTAGCCGCAGACCACGGCCACCTTGCCGGCAATCATAACGTCGGTGGCGCGCTTGATGGCGTCGACCAACGACTCGCGGCAGCCGTAGAGGTTGTCAAATTTCGACTTGGTGACGGCGTCGTTGACGTTGATCGCTGGGAAGGCGAGGGCACCGTCCTTGGCCATATGATAGAGGCGCTTGACGCCGGTAGTGGTTTCTTCGGTGACACCGCGGACCTTGGTGAGGCGCGTCGAGTACCACTTCGGGTCACGCTTCAGCATTTCCTTGATGGAGGCGAACAGGACCTCCTCTTCTTCGCTGTCCGGATTGGTCAGCACCGACAGATCGGTCTCTGCCTTAGTGCCGAGGTGCAGCAACAACGTGGCATCGCCGCCATCGTCGAGGATCATGTTCGAGTAGCCGCCATCAGCCCACTCGAAAATGCGATGCGTGAAGTCCCAATACTCTTTGAGCGACTCGCCCTTGTAGGCGAAGACCGACGTGCCGTTGACGGCGATCGCCGCGGCTGCGTGATCCTGGGTGGAGAAGATGTTGCACGAGGCCCAGCGCACCTGCGCCCCGAGCGCCTGCAGCGTCTCGATGAGTACGGCGGTCTGGATGGTCATGTGCAGCGAGCCGGTGATACGCGCGCCGCGCAGCGGCTGGGTGGGCGCGAATTCCTCGCGGATGGCCATCAGACCCGGCATTTCGGTTTCGGCGATCCGAATTTCTTTGCGGCCCCAATCGGCGAGCGAAAGATCGGCTACGTGGAAATCGCCCTTGGCGGGCTTCATGACAGCGTTCATTGCAAACTCCGTTAATCTTTTGTTGAAGATTGACGGGCGCCGTTGACGTTGTCGGACCTTCCCGCGAGCCTGGCACCGGCCAACCCGGTGCTGCAGCGCCCCTCGCGGAACGGGTGGATATTATGCCTTCTTTCGACGCGCCTTGCCGCCCCGACCCGCATCGGCCGCGAGCGCTGCGGCTTTGTCGGTGCGCTCCCAGCTGAAATCGTTGTCGGTGCGCCCGAAGTGCCCGTAGGCGGCCGTCTTTTGGTAGATCGGCCGGGCGAGGTCGAGCATTTCGCGCAGGCCATAGGGCGTCAGGTCGAAATGACGATCGACCAGCGCGGTGAGTTCGTCGCGTGACACCTTGCCGGTGCCGAAGGTTTCGACCATCACCGAGGTGGGTTTGGCGACGCCGATGGCGTACGAAACCTGCACCTCGCAGCGCTCGGCGAGACGCGCAGCGACGATGTTCTTGGCCACGTACCGCGCCGCATAGGACGCCGAGCGATCGACCTTCGAGGGGTCTTTACCCGAGAAGGCGCCGCCGCCGTGACGAGCGAAGCCGCCGTACGTGTCGACGATAATCTTGCGCCCGGTGAGGCCGCAGTCACCCACCGGCCCGCCAATGACGAAGCGCCCGGTCGGGTTGATGTGGAATTTGGTGCCCTTGTGCAGCCACTTCTTCGGCAGCACCGGCAGGATAATTTCTCCGAGTACGGCCTCGCGCAGCTTTTTGGTCGACACGTCGTCGCTGTGTTGGGTCGAGAGCACTACCGCTTCGATGCCAACGGGGCGGTCGTTTTCGTAGCGCAGCGTAACCTGGCTCTTGGCGTCCGGGCGCAGCCAAGACAATTTGCCTTGCTTGCGCACCTTGGCCTGACGTTCAACGAGACGATGCGAGAGAGTGATCGCAGCCGGCATCAGCACATCGGTTTCGTTGGTGGCAAAGCCGAACATCAGACCCTGGTCGCCCGCGCCTTGTTCGCGTGGATCTTTGCGATCGACCCCTTGGGCAATGTCGACCGACTGCTTACCGATGACATTCAACACGCCGCAAGAGGCGCCGTCGAAACCCATATCGGAAGAGTTGTAGCCTATGCCGAGGACGGTCCGGCGGACGATGGCTTCGATGTCGACCCAGGCATTGGTGGTGACTTCGCCGGCGACGATGGCCACGCCGGTCTTCACCAAGGTTTCGACGGCCACGCGACAACGTTTGTCCTCGGCGAGGATGGCATCGAGAATGGCGTCGGAGATCTGGTCGGCGACTTTGTCCGGGTGACCTTCGGAGACCGACTCGGAAGTGAAGAGGTAGTTGTTGGCCATGGGTGGTATCGAGAAAAAAATTTATGAATGAACGACAGCGAAAAAACAGGGCGAAGTATAGCGATTAATCGTTGCGCTGCAGCGCTGATGCCGCGCTTTTTCGTTGAAAAAGCCGCCTGCGGTGATGGACAATTACCGTTTCCTGAAAACAAACTGGGTACCGCATGTCCTCACGTCGCCTCCTCGCGAACGCCGTTCGCGCGCTTTCCATGGATGCGGTGCAGCGTGCCGCCTCAGGCCATCCGGGTGCCCCGATGGGCATGGCGGACATCGCCGAGGTGCTCTGGCGCGAGGTCATGGAGTACAACCCGGCCAACCCGCGCTGGGTTGATCGCGACCGCTTCGTGCTCTCGAATGGCCATGCGTCGATGCTGCTTTATTCCGTGCTGCATCTGACTGGCCATCCGCTCTCACTGCAGGATATCAAAGATTTCCGTCAGCTCGGCTCACGCACCGCGGGGCATCCTGAGCATGACCCCGTCATCGGCATCGAGACCACCACCGGGCCGCTCGGCCAAGGAATCGCCACTGCGGTCGGCATGGCACTCGCTGAGCGTTTGCTCGCTGCTGAGTTCAATCGCCCGGGTCACGAGATCGTCGACCACCACACCTATGTGTTCATGGGTGATGGTTGCCTTATGGAGGGGATCTCGCACGAGGCGGCCTCGCTCGCCGGCACGCTCGGCCTCGGCAAGCTCATCTGCGTCTGGGATGACAACGGCATCTCGATCGACGGTCAACTCAAAGATTGGATGGGCGATGACACCGCCAAACGCTTTGCCGCCTATGGCTGGCAGGTCATTGCCAATGTCGATGGGCACGACGGTGAGGCCATCGCCAAAGCCCTGAAGCGTGCCCGCGCCAATCGCAAGCAACCGACTTTGATCTGCGCACGCACGGTCATTGGTTATGGAGCGCCCAACAAGCAGGGCACGAAGTCCACGCATGGCGAGCCGCTGGGCGTCGACGAAATCGCGGCGACGCGCGCCGCACTTGGTTGGACGCTCGAGCCCTTTATGATCTCCGAGGACATACGCGCTGCGTGGGATCAGCGCGAGCGCGGGGCGCGTGCTGAGAAGGCGTGGCGGCGTCGCTTCGGTCGCTACAAACACGAGTTCCCCGAGCTCGCCGCCGAGTTCATACGTCGACTGGAGGGCGAGTTGCCGACCGCCTGGCCGCAATTGCGCGCAGCGGCACTAGCCGCTGCCGCAGGAGTCACCGCGGCGCAGGCGACCCGGGCGTCCTCGCAGATGGTTCTCAATGCCATTGGTCCAGGTATGTCGGAGCTTCTCGGAGGCTCGGCCGATCTCACGGGTTCGGTGAATACCCTGCGCAAAGATTCCAAGCCGGTCACCCCGGCCGAGGTGTCGGGTAACTACATTTATTACGGCGTGCGCGAGTTTGCGATGACCGCCATGATGAACGGGCTTGCGCTA
>VGTW01000054.1 GCA_016874555.1 Gammaproteobacteria bacterium
ATCTGGCACGCCCAAGGCACGAGCACCACGCTCGTCATCTCGACGACCTTGATCCCATGCAACGGTCCGCTCATCCGTCAGCTCCCACCCTATTCCACTGAATTTCGATGATACGCTCAGCTGATGTATTCCGAACTTTTTCTCGTGCAAACCGTCCTGCAGGCTATCTTACTCGTCTGGCTGTGGCGGATCTGGAGATCGACCGGCTTGCTGATCGCGGCGCTGCTGCTGGTGCCGCAGTTCGGTCTGGTTTGGAACAACCTCATCGTCGGCGTCGGTCGATTCATCGGTTTTTCGCCGCTGCTCGAGGCCGTCTCGTGGCCTCGATTCTGGCTGCACTGGCTGTTCGGCACTTTGTTGATCGTCGGCGCCGGGGTCGCTCTGCGACTCGCCAACGTCGAGTTTATGCTCGGCACCCGCCCGATGCTGCTGTTCTGCTCGCGCACCCTCGCACTCATGATGTTCGACCTGCCGCACTTTTGGCGTGACAGCCTGCACCCCGTATGCGAGCTCGATCTCGTTCACTATTCGACTGCAGTGTCGGCGGATAATCTTTGTTATCCCGAGCAACAGGTCGTACGTGCCGCACCGCCGCTGGCTTCAATCATCACTTGTTCCGTGGTGATTATCAGCGGGGCGATTCTAATACTCCGCCGTCGTTTCCCGTGGATGTTCGCGGGCGGCGTGATCATGCTCGCTTCCGCGATGCCGCCGCTGCGGGACTTCAAACTCGATAACTTCGGCGGGATCCTCATCGCGGGCGGTTGCATCTGGGCGATCGCGCATTTTGCTTACGATCGCGTCGACGCCCGTTACGTGCGCAGCAAGCCAGCACCGTGAATACGACGAACAACGAGCGATCGGGTCTCATCGACCCGTGGGGTGCCGTCGCCTGCGCGGCCGCCGCAATGTTGTTTGCCGCCAAGGGAATTTTTGCGAAACAGCTCTATGCACTTGGGCTGAGCTCGGAGGGCGTGGTGGCAATTCGCGCGATCATCGCGCTTCCACTCTTTTGGTGGTTCGCGCTGCGCCGCGAGCGTTGGCAAGAAATTAAACAAACCCCGCACTCGGCGGTCTTCATGGCGGCGATGGCCGGCGCGCTTTGTTATTACATTGGCGCGCTGCTCGACTTTCTGGCGCTCACCATGATCGACGCCAGTGTCGAGCGCGTGCTGATCTTTAGCTACCCGGCAATGGTCGTCATCTTCACCTCGGTACGTGATCGACGGTGGCCGCCCGCCAGCATCCAGGTGGCTACCGCACTCGCCTACCTCGGTATCTTCCTCACTATGGGCGGATTCGATCTCGTCGAATTGCGCGCCAATGTATTCGGCGCCCTGCTGGTGATCGGATCGGCACTCAGCTACGCAATTTATTTTTTGGTCAGCGAGAAGTACACCCGAAGCATCGGCAGCGCCCGCTTCACGCTGATCGCCATGACCGCGGCCACGGTTTGTCTCGTGCCGCATTACTTCTCACGTCACGGCACCACCGAGATCAGTACGATCGACCCGCTCGGTTGGTTGCTGCTCGTCGGCGTTGCCGTGTTCTGCATGTTTCTGCCCGCCTCGTTGCAGGCCGAAGGGGTGCGCCGCATCGGTGCTGAGCGCGGCTCGGTGTTATCAACCGTGGGGCCACCGACCACGGTGTTACTCGCCTTTTTCTTGCTAGGTGAGCGACTGTCGGCCTGGCAATGGCCGGGCATGGCGCTGATCATGCTTGGTATTCTGGTGCTCGATCTCGCGCAAACCCGAAATCGCTGATCTCGCGATGGCATAATTCACGCCCTGAGTCATGGCCTGAAAAGGAGCGCAGCCGTGAGCCACAACCCCGTCGAAATCGGGCCGCAACGCTACCGTGAATCTTTTGGTCGGTACTATGAGGATTTCGTGGTCGGCGACACCTATGAACACCGACCGGGCCGTACCGTCAGCGAAACCGACAACACCTGGTTCACGCTGCTAACTATGAACACTCACCCGCTGCACTTTGATGCCGAGTACGGCAAGGCGTCGGAGTTCGGTCGCTGCATCGTGGCCTCGCCGCTAACCCTCGCGATCCTCGTCGGCATGAGCGTTACCGACGTCAGCCAAAAGGCGATCGCCAACCTCGGTTGGCGCGATATCCGCATGACAGCGCCCGTGTTCGCCGGTGACACGCTCTACGCAGAGTCGTCGGTCCTCGAGAAACGCGAATCGAAATCACGACCGATGGCCGGACTCGTCACGGTGCGCACCACGGGCAAAAATCAACACGGTACTGTCGTGTGCGACTTCGAACGCACCATCCTCGTGGCTAAGCGCGGACACTCGATCGAAGATCGCGTCGGCTACTGACGCGGCGCACAGAGCAAACGTCATGATCGATCACACAACTTCCGCGACCGTCGATCAACAGATTCTCGACAGCATCGAACGCTGGGCCGAGCGTGAGCTCAAGCCGATAGCAAAGAAATTCGACCATGCCGACGAGTATCCCGAAGATATCGTCGAACAGATGAAAGAACTTGGGCTCTTCGGCGCGACGATCTCACCGGAATACGGCGGCCTCGGACTTTCGGCCACGACCTACGCCCGTATCGTAATGAGTATCGCCTCGGTGTGGATGGCGCCAGTCGGTATTTTTAATTCGCATCTTATTATGGCCGCCTGCGTGCAGCGTCACGGTACCGAGGCGCAAAAGAAAAAATGGTTGCCCCGCTTCGCGAGTGGCGAGCTGCGCGGCGGCATTGGTCTTACCGAGCCGAACGCGGGTACCGACCTGCAAGCCATTCGTGCCGTCGCCCGACGCGAAGGCGATCACTACATCATCAATGGCACCAAAACCTGGATCACCAATGGCGTCTACGGCAGCTGCTTCGGTGTACTCGTCAAGACTAATCCCGAAGCCGAGCCGCGTCACAAGGGCATGGCGATGTTCTTGTGCGAAAAAGGCGAAGGCTTCATCGCAGCGAAAAAAATCCGCAAGCTTGGCTATAAGTCGATCGACAGCGCAGAGCTCGTCTTCACTGACTTCCGCGTACCCGCTGAGCAGCTGATCGGCGGCATCGAGGGCAAGGGTTTTCAGCATGCCGTAGGCGGACTCGAGCTGGGGCGCATCAATGTGGCAGCCCGCGGCGCTGGGATCGCTGCCGGCGCCCTGCGCGATGCCCTGCGCTACGCGCAGGAACGCCAAACCTTCGGCAAACCGATCGCACAGCACCAGGCGATTCAGCTCAAGCTCGCCGACATGGCGACCCGCGTCGAAGCCGCGCGGCTACTGATCGAACAAGCGGCGCGCAAGTACGACACCGGTGTGCGCTGCGATCTAGAATCGAGCATGGCGAAACTGTTCGCGTCCGAGGCCGGCGTCGAGAACAGCCTCGAAGCCATGCGTATTTTCGGCGGCTACAGCTATTCCACGGACTTCGACGTCGAGCGCTATTACCGCGACGCACCGCTCATGTGTATCGGTGAAGGCACCAATGAAATGCAGCGCATCATCATTGCGCGGCAGCTGCTCGAGAGGAACCCGGTGTGAGCACGCCCGCTGCGTCTGCACTGCCGCTCGCCGGGGTTCGGGTGCTGACCTTCGAAGCCTTTGGCGCTGGCCCCTTCGGCTCGATGTATCTCGCCGATCTCGGCGCCGAGGTCATCAAGATCGAAAACCGCGCGCAGGGTGGCGATGCCACCCGCGGCATGGGCCCCTATTTTCTCGGCGAACATGACTCGCACTTCTTCCAGACCTTCAACTTCAACAAGCGCAGCGTCTGCCTCGATCTGAAAACCAGCGAGGGTCAGCAAGCTTTTCGCCGACTGGTTTTCAAATCCGATGCCGTACTCAACAACTTGCGTGGCGATCAGCCCGACAAACTCGGGCTCACCTACGCCGTGCTGCGCGAGATCAATCCGCGCATCGTCTGCGCGCACCTCTCGGCCTATGGACGCGACAATGAGCGTCGGGCCTGGCCGGGCTACGACTACCTCATGCAAGCGGAAGCCGGCTATTTGCATGTCACGGGCGAGCCCGGATCGCCGCCCTCGCGTATGGGGCTCTCGATCGTTGATTTCATGACCGGAATCACCACCGCGCTCGCGCTGCTCGCAGCGTTGTTCGGCACGGCGCGCAGCGGCCAGGGTCTTGACATCGATGTCAGTCTCTTTGATGTTGCACTACATCAACTCTCGTATCCCGGCACCTGGTATCTCAACGACGGGCTCGTCACCGGACGAATGCCACGCAGCGCCCATCCGACCGCAACGCCGGTACAACTCTTCCGTACCGCTGACGGTTGGATTTTTTTGATGTGCATGACCGAGAAGTTCTGGTGTGAGCTGATGCGGGTGGTCAGCGCACCCGATCTTGCCGAGGATCCGCGCTTCGCGAGCATGCCGCTGCGTCGCGAGCACCGCGAAGTGTTGACGCCTTTACTCGATGCGGTATTCGAACAAGACACCACGGCGAACTGGCTCGCCAAGCTGCAAGGCGTCGTCCCCGCGGCTGCCGTCAACGATCTGGCACAAGCGCTGCAGAATCCGTTTCCGCTGTCGACCGGGATGATTCGCTCGACACCACATCCGCTGCGTCCCGACTTTCGCAGCTTCGCCAATCCCATCAAGCTTGACGGCGCGCGACTGCCGACACATACCGCGCCGGCACTCGGCGCCGATACCGACGACGTGCTGCGCGAACTCGGTTATGCCGACAAAGAAATCGACTCGTTGCGGGCGCGGGGGATCACTTGAAGCTCGAGGGAGTCCGGGTCGTTGATCTCTCGCAGTTTCTGCCCGGGCCACAGCTCACGCTCATCATGGCTGACCATGGCGCCGAGGTGATCAAGATCGAGCCGCCCGGCGAAGGCGAGCCCGGGCGACACATCGGGCTCGCCGAAGGCGGGCATACCGTGTTCTTCCGCAATACGCAGCGCGGCAAAAAAAGTTTTTGCGTCAACCTAAAAACTGACGCGGGTCGCGATGCCTTGCTGCGCCTCTGCGAGACCGCCGATGTCTTCGTCGAGGCCTTCAGACCGGGCGTAGTCGATCGACTGGGCGTGGGCTACGCCGCCGTTGCCGCGCGCAATCCCCGGATCATCTATTGTTCGATCTCTGCCTTCGGACAAAATGGTCCTTATCGAGATGTGCCGGCACACGACCTGGCCACCGAAGCTCTGGCCGGCATCGTCAGTCTGAATATGGGTAGTGACGGCGAGCCGGTGATGCCGCATGTGCCGGTTGCTGACATCACAGCCTCGCTTCACGCCCTCTCCGGCGTGTTGATGGCGCTCTACCGCCGAGAGAAAACCGGTCAGGGCGATTATCTCGATATCGCCATGCTCGACTCGGCACTTGCCTGGACGCCTAACATCACCGGCTCGACCTTTGCGCTGAAGCGCCCTCCCAAACCGTGCGAGGAGCGCAGCCTCGGTGGCGCCGCGTTTTACAACATCTATCGGACGCGGGACGGACGACACGTCGTGCTCGGCGCGCAAGAACTAAAGTTCGTACGTAACCTACTCGGTGAACTCGGACGTACCGAATTCGTTGACCTTTGCGAGCGCGGTCCGGGGACGCATCAGTTGCCGCTGATCAACTACTTGCGTGAGGTGTTTGCGACTCGCACGCGCGCCGAGTGGGTGGACTGGTTTCGCGGCAAAGATATCGGCTTTGCCTGGGTGAACGATCTGCGCGAGGCATTCGATGATCCGCAGGTCAAGGCACGTGGAATGCGGATTGTGGACGATCAGGGGCGCGAACACATCGGCGCACCGGTGAAGTTTCTGCGAGAGCCCGCACGCCCGCGGATCAGCTTGCCGGTGCTCGGCGAACACAATGCCGAGATCCTGCAGGAACTCGGCTACGATGAGGCAGCGATCGAGGCCTTCGGAAAATCGCTGCAGACCGGCAGCCCGTCGCATCGTTGAATGCCGCTGCTCGATAAGCTACAGACAATCCAGACAACAAAACTCTCGAGGCTTCGCCATGGAGTTCCAGTACAGCGACACGGTCAAAGCCCGGCAGACTCGTCTGCTCGCTTTCATGGACGAATATGTCTACCCGAACGAGCGGCGAGTGCACGAAGAAATCGCCGCCAATCGCGTTGCCGGCAACGCCTGGGTACCGAGCAAGGTCATCGAAGAACTTAAGCCCAAAGCGCGCAGTGCGGGTCTTTGGAACCTCTTCCTGCCACGCAGCGAGCGCGCTGCCGAGGGCCTGTCCAATCTCGAGTACGCACCGCTGTGCGAAATCATGGGTCGCGTGCCCTTCGCCCCGGAGATTTTCAATTGCTCGGCGCCCGACACCGGCAACATGGAGGTGTTCGAACGCTACGCGAGCGAGGCCCTCAAAGATCGTTGGCTCGCGCCGCTGCTGCGCGGCGAAATCCGATCGGCATTCCTGATGACCGAGCCGGAGGTAGCCTCCTCCGATGCGACCAACATCGCCGCGCGTATCGAGCGCGATGGCGATCACTATGTGGTCAACGGTCGTAAATGGTGGAGCTCAGGCGCGGGCGATCCTCGGTGTAAGGTGTACATCATCATGGGTCGCAGCAACTCGAAAAACTCGACGCACGCGCAGCAGAGCATGATCGTCGTGCCCGCCGATACGCCAGGGATCAAAATATTGCGCGCGCTGCCGGTATTCGGTTACGACGATGCGCCGCATGGTCACATGGAGATCACGCTCACCGATGTGCGTGTGCCGGCCGAGAATATGCTGCTCGGCGAGGGCCGCGGCTTTGAGATCGCCCAAGGCCGACTCGGCCCCGGTCGCATCCACCACTGCATGCGCTCGATCGGCATGGCGGAGCGCGCCCTCGAACTCATGTGCAAACGACTTGCGAGCCGGGTCGCCTTCGGCGAACCAATCGCCACCCAAGGCGTGTGGCGCGAACGTATCGCCGAATCGCGTATGCTCATCGAACAGTCCCGGCTGCTGACGCTGAAAGCCGCATGGATGATGGATGTCGCTGGTAACAAGGCGGCGCGCAACGAGATCGCGATGATCAAAGTCGTAGCGCCTAACGTGGCGCTGCGCGTGCTCGATTGGGCGATTCAGGCCCACGGCGCAGCCGGGGTCAGCGAAGACTTTCCGCTCGCCTACGCCTACGCGGGGCAACGGACTCTGCGCTTCGCTGACGGCCCGGACGAAGTGCATCGCGATGCGATCGCTAAATTCGAACTCGGCAAGTACACGCCGAAGGCGCAAAGGTGAGCGTCAGCGCTCGCGATATCGCTATTTTTTTGCTCGGCGTCGCACTCGTCCTTGCGGGCACCGTCGTAATCGCAGACGAACCCGCGCCGCCACAGCGCCCCAACATCGTGGTGATCGTCGCCGACGATCTGGGATACAGCGATCTTGGCAGCTTTGGCGGCGAAATCCGTACGCCCAATCTCGATGCGCTGGCTGCCGAAGGCACACGCTTTGCCAACTTCCATGTGTCGGGCGAGTGTTCGCCGACCCGCGCGATGCTGTTGACCGGTGTCCGCAGCCATCGCACGGGCGTGGGCGCGATGCATGAATCGGTACCGCGCGAACTCGAGGGCAAGCCGGGCTACCTCACCGTCCTCAAACCCGATGTGCTCACGGTCAGCAGCCTGCTGCAGCGTAACGGCTATCGAACCTATGCCGTGGGTAAATGGCATGTGGGCAAGGAACCCTACAACCTGCCGCCGGCGCGCGGCTTCGATCACTCGCTTATTCAAGGCGACAGCGGCTCGGACAACTGGGTGCCGACACAGCGTTATCTGGCGCTGACCGATCGGGTTTATTGGTTCGAGGACGGCAAGCCGGCCACGATGCCAGCGGAATATTATTCCTCGCGTTTTTACGCCGATCGCGCCATCGATTACTTGCGTAACGACTGGGCCACGCGCCGCGCAAGCAGCGGCGACTCGCCTCCGCCGTTTTTTCTCTATCTCGCCTTTCAGGCCAACCACACGCCGCTGCAAGCACCTGCCGACATGGTTGCGCGACAGCGCGGTCGCTATGACCGCGGCTGGCAAGCCATCCGCGAACAAAGATTTCAACGAACCAAGGAGCTCGGACTGCTGTCACCGAGTACGCAGCTCGCGGCCTGGCCGGGCCTGCAAGATTGGAATACCTTGGACTCGACTCGCAGGGCCTACGAGACTCGCCGCATGGAGGTGTATGCCGCCATGGCAGAGACCATGGATCGCGAGATCGGTCGGGTACGTACAGCGATCAAAGATTTGGGCGCCGACGACAACACCATCTTCGTGTTCCTCTCGGACAATGGCGCCGAACCCTCAGACCCGTACGACTATCTCTCGGGCAAGGCCTGGCTCGCGACGCAGTACACCCGCGACACCGATCGCCTTGGCAGCCAGGGCGCCTATGCAACCATGGGTCGGAACTGGGCTGCAGCGGCCGTGTCGCCGCTGGCGACGCACAAGTTCTACGCCGGAGAAGGCGGTTTGCGCGTGCCGTTGATCATTCGCAGACCCGCAGGCCGCGGCACAATCCACAGCGGTTTCACCCACGTTACCGATGTCACCCCTACCCTGCTTGAGCTCGCGGGCGTTACCCACCCAGGCCAGACGTCGGGTGTTGAGCCGCTCACCGGACGCAGCTTGGTCAGCGTGCTCCGCGACGCCAGCGCGAGCGTGCGCACCGCTAACGACACCTTGGGGTATGAGCTTGCCGGTAACGCCGCGCTGTTTGCCGGCGATCTCAAACTGGTGCGCAACCTGCCGCCCGTCGGCACGGGTGACTGGGAGCTCTACGATATCGCGCGCGACCCCGGCGAAACCCGTAATGTGCGCGCGAGTCAACCCGACGACTATGTGCGCCTGCTCGCGGCGTACAAAGAGTACGAGCGCGCCGACGGTGTTCTACCCCTGCCCGCAGGCTACGAGCCACGCGATCAGGTCGCCATGAATGCGTTGCGCAGGGTCATCCTGCCCGAGTTGTGGTGGCCCGGCGTGCTGACGGTAGGTGTGCTGCTCGGGCTGTGGATGCTACTGCGCCGACGCAACAAAACTTGACTTGAACTCCACCGGGGTGATCGTGTCGAATGCGCCACCCAAAGAATATGCAAGGACGCATCATGATCAGCCGGAACTCGCCGCCCTCGCCCAAACGCCGTCGTTTATCGATGGGTGTTGCCCTGCTGGCGAGCGGGATTTCGTTGACCAGCGTCCTGTCCGCCGCAGCGCAACAAGCGCGGAGCAACACCCAAAACGCCGCTATCGAAGAGGCGCTCGAGGAAGTCGTGGTCACCGGCAGACGCGAGCCCGGCATGGTGATCGGCGACATCCCGCCCGAAACGCAACTCTCGGCCGAAGAAATCCGCGCGCTCGGCGTGAGTTCGGTCGCCGAGTTGTTGACGGCGCTGGGACCGCAACTCGGCAGCAGTCGTGGCCGTGGTGGCGGACGACCCATCGTGCTGATCAACGGTGTGCGCGTCTCGGGTTTCGGTGAAATTCGTGACCTGCCGACCGAAGCGATCCTGCGCACCGACATTTTTCCAGAAGAAGTCGCGCTCAAATACGGCTATCGCGCCGATCAACGCGTGGTCAACATCGTGTTGCGGCCGCGCTTCAAAGCGTTTACGGGCGAGTTCGGTGCACGCGGCACCACCGAGGGTGGACGCGAGGGCGCCGACCTCAACGCCAGTTGGTTGGATATTCGTCGCGATGATCGCTGGCAGGTCGATCTCAAGGCGCGGCGCGACGAAGAACTACTCGAATCGCAGCGCAATATCCTGGGTGCCACGGGCACGCCGAACGCCGATGCGGCGCTGCGCAGCTTGGCACCCGCGGCCGACCAGCTCACCGCCAACTTCGTACTCGCCAAGCCGCTCACCGAGGGCAGCGCCTTCACGCTGAACGCCACGCTCGACGACACGGCCCGCGAATCCTTGCTCGGTGTGCGCCCGGGTGCCACCGGCCCTGCCCCGCTGCGGCGCGACGCCAATACGCTCGACTCGCACCTCGGCGGCATCGTACAAGGCGCAAGGCGCGGCTGGCGGTGGTCTGCCACCTTGAATGCTGATCGCAGCGACTCGAGGACCTCGCTCACGGGCGGGGCCAACAATACCTCCTCGCGTACCGACTCGGCAGACCTCGAGCTTGTACTCAATGGCTCCGCTTTCGAGCTGCCCGGTGGCGCAGTCGGCATCACGCTCAAGGGCAGCGCCGGCACCCGCAGCATCGACAGCGTCTCGCAACGCTTTACCTCCAGCGTCGTGACCGATCTGGCACGCGACCAGCGTGAACTGCAACTCAACGTCGACCTGCCGTTGTGGCGTGGCCTCGGCGACGGTGACGGCGAACGCGCGGCCCGACTCGGCGCCAACTTCAACCAAAGTTACGAAGACATCTCCGATGTCGGCGGCCTGCAGACTACGGGGTTTGGTCTCAACTGGTCGACGGGACGCCTGCTGCGGGTGATCGCCTCGATGACCGACGAACAGGGCGCGCCATCGATGCAACAACTCGGCGGTGCCATCATCACCACGCCGTTCGTGCGCAGCTTCGACTTCGTACGCGGTGAGACGGTGGAGATCACGCGCATCGACGGTGGCAATGCGCTACTTGCCACCGATCGTCGTAAGGTCCTCAAACTCGGCATCGGGTCGCGTCCCTACGAAGATATCGATCTCGATCTCAATGTCGATTACGTCCGCACTCGCTCGCGCGATGTGATCAGCGGCTTGCCGCTGGCGACGCCCGATCTCGAGCGCGCATTCCGCGATCGCTTCCAACGCGATGCCAGCGGCAAACTGCTAGGCATCGATGCCCGTCCGGTTAATTTCTTTGGTCGCGATCGTGACGAGCTGCGCTTCACCCTCAACCTGACGCGTCCCTGGGGACCGCAGCCCGAAGCGCCGAGCTTCCCGGCTCGCGGCAACTCCGGCCGTGGCGGCCCGCCAAACGCGGGCGGCCCGATCGTGATCACTGCACCAGCCGGCAACGCGCCGCCCGCCGGCGCTGCTCCGGCAGACGATGCTGCGCAGCGCGCACGCATGGCGCAGATGGGCGAGCGCTTTCTCGCTTTCTCGCGGCGCGGCAGCGTACAGCTCACGCTCACTTACACCGAACGGCTGGCCGACGAGATCACGATCGCACGCAACCTGCCGACGCTCGATCTGCTCGACGGCGATACGCTGTTCGACAGCGTCGGTAATCCGCGACGCGAGCTCGAAGCGCAGTTCGGCGCCAACCGTAACGGCTTCGGCGCGCGCGTGATCACGCAGTGGCGCAGCGGTAGCGCCATCAAAGGAAACTCGGTCGCTGGCGGCGCCAACCCGAGCAACCGGGGCGATCTCGACTTCGTAGCACTCACTACCGTAAACCTGCGCCTTTTCGCCGATCTCGGGTTGCAACCGTGGGCGCGCAATCACGAGTTCCTGCGCGGCGCGCGGCTGAGCCTCGTGATCGGCAACCTCTTCAATGAACGGCAAAAGGTTCGCGCCGCCGACGGCTCCGCGCCGGTGAACTACCAGCCCGATCTGCTCGATCCGCAGGGCCGCAACTTTCGTCTGAACTTCCGCAAATTGTTCTTTCCGAATTTCACACCGCCCGGAGGTCGCGCGGGCTGAGTAAGGCTGCGATAATGGCGGGGTCACGCAGTCAAACAGGCCCGCCATGCTCGAGACCCTCACGCGAGTCCCGCCCGATCCCATCCTCGGTGTTTCCGCTGCTTTTCAAAAAGACGAGTCGCCCGACAAAGTCGATCTCGGCGTAGGCGTCTACAAAGACGAAGCGGGCAAGACCCCGGTGCCGCGTGCCGTCAAACGCGCCGAACAGGAAATGCTTGCGGCGCAGAGCAGCAAGACCTACCTCTCGCCGATCGGCAACCCGGGTTTCAATGCGCAGGTCGCCGCGCTGACCCTCGGCAGTGATCTCGCGGGTCGCAAGAGCGATCTCGCGCTCGCGCAGACCCCGGGCGGTAGCGGTGCGCTACGCCTCGGCGCCGCGCTGCTGGTGGCGGCGAAACCCGGTGCCGCCATTCACGTGAGTGACCCCACTTGGGCCAACCATATTCCGCTGCTCGGTAACGCCGGACTGCAGATCGAAAAATATCCTTACTACAACGCCTCGACCAATACACTCGAGTTCGAGCGCATGTTGTCGACACTCGATGCGCTGCCTGCCGGCTCGCCGGTATTGTTGCACGCCTGCTGTCATAACCCGACCGGACAGGATCTCGATGTCGGCCAGTGGACCGCGGTCGCCGAGGTGCTCGCGCGACGTCGCCTGCTGCCGTTCCTCGACATGGCGTATCAGGGGCTCGGCGAAGATCTCGATCGCGATGCCGCCTCGATCCGCATCATCGCCCGCGCCGTCCCCGAACTTTTAGTCGCGGTGTCCTGCTCAAAGAATTTCGGCATCTATCGCGAGCGTACCGGCCTGCTCGCTGTACTCACGGCCGGCAGCGAACCCGCTTCGATCGTCAGCGGTCAGCTGGGCAGGCTCGCGCGCACGCTCTGGTCGATGCCGCCGGATCATGGCGCAGCGGTCGTCGATCGCTTGCTGTCGCAGCCTGATTTGCGCCAGGACTGGATGACCGAACTGCAGCACATGGCACATCGCATCAATTTTTTGCGCACGCTACTTGCAGATCGGCTGAGCGCAGCCAGCGGCCGCGATTTCGGCTGGATCAAGCGACAGCGCGGCATGTTCTCGCGTTTGCCGCTCGCGCCCGAGCAGGTCATACTGGCGCGCGACGCACACCACGTCTACATGGCACCCGATGGCCGCATCAACATTGCGGGTATCAGTCCGGCGAACGTGGAGCGAGTGGCTGCCGGCCTCGCCGAGGTGATGAAACAATGAACGCCGTAACTCTGGATCATGTCGCGGCGCCGGGCGAGACCGCACTGCAAGCCTGGTGGATGCCCTTCACCCACAATCGGCATTTCAAGGCGCATCCGCGACTCATCGCCTCGGGCAAGGGCGCGTACTATAAGCTGGTGGATGGCCGCCGCGTTTTCGACGGTCTCTCGGGCCTCTGGTGCTGCCCACTCGGTCACTCCCCCGATCGCGTGGTCGAGGCCGTGCAGCAACAGGTCGCCACGCTCGACTTCAGCCCGAGCTTCCAGATGGGTCATCCGGCAGCGTTCACGCTCGCGAGCCGTATCGCCGAGTTCGCCGGACGCCCCAACGACAAGGTTTTCTTTGTCAATTCGGGCTCCGAAGCCGTCGATACCGCCCTCAAAATTGCCGTCGCCTACCATCGCGCACGTGGTGACAGTTCGCGCACTCGCATCATTGGTCGCGAGCGCGGGTATCACGGCGTCGGCATGGGCGGGATTTCGGTGGGCGGCATTCCAGCCAATCGCAAAATGTTCGCGCCATTGATGATTCCGGGCGTCGATCACCTGCCCCACACGTTCGAGCCCGCGAAAATGGGCTATTCGCGGGGTCAGCCGGAGTGGGGTCTGCATCTGGCGGACGAACTCGAGCGTATCGTCGCGCTACACGATGCCAGCAATATCGCGGCGGTCATCGTCGAACCCATGCAGGGCTCGACCGGCGTCATCGTGCCTCCCAAGGGCTATCTCAAGCGGCTGCGCGAGATTTGCACCAAGCACGGCATTCTACTGATTTTTGACGAGGTCATCACCGGCTTCGGCCGCCTCGGTACACCCTTCGCGAACAAGTTCTTTGATGTCGAGCCCGACCTGATCACCTTTGCCAAAGCAGCCAACAACGCAGCGGTGCCGCTCGGCGGCGTGATCGCCTCGGCGGCAATCTACGATGCGTTCATGACAGGGCCCGAGCATCTGATCGAGTTCTTTCACGGCTACACCTACTCGGCCCATCCACTCGGTGTGGCGGCCGCCCACGCCACGCTCGATGACATGCAGCAGCGCAAACTCATCGATCGTGCGGCTGCGCTCGCACCGGTGCTCGAAGAGGCCGTGCACTCGCTGCGTGG
>VGTW01000055.1 GCA_016874555.1 Gammaproteobacteria bacterium
GTCGACGATGAACGAAACGGTTAAACACCAAGGCGTCACGGGCGCTGACAAGGCGAAGCTCTACGCTGCGATGCTGATCGCAGCGGCGGGCATCTTCGCCTTTTACTACCTCAAGGGTGCCCAAGACGACTGGGTGCGCTGGGCTGTGTTTGCCGGTTCGCTCCTGGTGGGTACCTTGGTGTTCGCCATTTCGCAATACGGGCGCGATCTTTGGCAGTTCGTGCTCGAAGCGCGCATCGAGCTCTACAAAGTTTTCTGGCCGACCAGGCAGGAAACCGGGACGATGACGCTGGTGGTCTTCGTTTTCGTAATCATCATGTCGCTGTTTTTCTGGGGCGTAGACTCGTTACTCGGTTGGGCAACCAAGTCAATCCTTAGCGGCGCGGGCACGGGAGACTGACCATGGCCATGCGCTGGTATGTCGTCCACGCTTATTCGAACTTCGAGCACCGAGTGGCCAAGGGGTTGCAGGAGCGCATCAAGCGCGCGGGAGTCGAGCAAAAGTTCGGTGAGATTCTGGTGCCCACCGAAGAGGTGGTAGAGATGCGCGCTGGGCAGAAGCGTAAGAGCGAGCGCAAGTTCTACCCGGGCTATGTGCTCGTACAGATGGAGATGGACGAAGAGACTTGGCACCTCGTTCACGAGGTACCTAAGGTTCTCGGCTTCATCGGCGGCACCAAAGAAAAGCCGGCGCCAATCTCGGATCGCGAGGCGAACCAGATCCTGCGTCGGGTCGAGGAAGGCGTCGAGAAGCCGCGACCGAAGATCATTTTCGCGCCGGGCGAAGTCGTACGGGTCACCGAAGGCCCCTTCAACGATTTCAACGGCGTGGTCGAGAACGTTAATTACGAGAAGAGCCGCCTGCAGGTGGCGGTGCAGATCCTCGGGCGCTCGACGCCCGTCGAGCTCGACTTCTCGCAGGTGGAGAAAGCCTAAGTTTTTTTGAAGACTCGGCGCCGCAAGGTATTGGGTCAAGTGGATCGGCACGCGAAGGACCGCGCGCCGTAACGGCAAGGAAGCGCATGGGGAGCTCGCCAATACCGCGGGCGTTGGCACCCAGGAGAATGAACGATGGCCAAGAAAGTTCAGGGCTACGTCAAGCTGCAGGTGCCTGCAGGCTCGGCCAATCCGTCACCGCCCATCGGCCCCGCACTGGGCCAGCAGGGAGTTAACATCATGGAATTCTGCAAGCAGTTTAACGCTGCTACGCAGAAAATCGAGAAGGGTCTGCCGATCCCGGTGGTGATCACCGTGTATTCGGATCGCAGCTTCACCTTCATCATGAAGACGCCGCCCGCTGCGGTGTTGATTCGCAAGGTGATTGGCATCGAGAAGGGTAGCGGCACGCCGAATACCAACAAGGTCGGCAAGATCACTCGGGCGCAGCTCGAGGAGATCGCCAAGACCAAAACGCCAGATCTTACTGCCGCCGATCTCGACGCGGCCGTGCGCACAATCGCCGGCAGTGCCCGTTCCATGGGCGTCGATGTGGAAGGAGTCGGAACATGACTGCCATCGCAAAGCGCATGAAGCCTTGGAAATCCGCACTCCCGCCGGGCAAGAGCTATGTGGTCGATGACGCACTCAAGCTCGTTAAACAATTCGCCAGTGCAAAGTTCAATGAATCGGTCGATGCCGCCATCAACCTCGGCATTGACGCTTCGAAGTCCGACCAGCAGGTGCGTGGCTCGACCGTGATGCCGCACGGCATCGGCAAGTCGGTCCGCGTCGCCGTGTTCACCTCGGGTCGCAACCAGGAGGCCGCGAAGGTCGCCGGTGCCGACCTCGTCGGTCTCGAAGACCTCGCCGAGAAAGTGAAGGCGGGCGAGTTCGATTTCGATGTGGTTATCGCCAGCCCCGACGCCATGCGCATCGTCGGCCAGCTCGGCCAGATCCTCGGTCCGCGTGGTCTCATGCCGAACCCCAAGGTCGGCACGGTCAGTCCCGATGTCGCTGGCGCAGTGAAGAACGCGAAGAGCGGTCAGGTGCGTTACCGCGTAGACAAGGCGGGAATCGTCCATTGCACGATCGGCAAAGCGAGCTTCGAGCCGCAGCAGCTCAAAGAAAACCTCCTCGCGTTGCTCGCCGACTTGCAAAAGGCCAAGCCGGCCACGTCGAAGGGTATTTACTTGAAGCGCGTCACCCTGTCGTCAACGATGGGTCCGGGCGTGCAGGTCGATCAGTCGTCTCTCGGCGTCTGATTGGAACATTATTTTTGATTGATGCGGGTTCGGCACCGGAAGGTGCCGAGTTCCATCGAAGACCGCAGGTGAGCAGGGGAACGGTTGGTGCGTTCCGCCAGCTCTTAATGATCGCCTGCGTAGGTGGTGTGCCGCTCAGACGAGGATCGTCCTCTTATGAAGGTCACCGTCGAAGGGTCCGGCAGGCGGCGCAAGTCGTCGGCCGGTGTGTGATCTTTAGGAGAGGAGTAATCAACAAGTGCCTCTGAACCTAGAAGACAAGAAAGCGCTGGTAAAGGAAGTGGCGGAGATTGCGGCTGATGCTCAATCGGTGGTCGCTGCCGAATACCGTGGAATCACGGTTTCGCAGATGACCGAGCTGCGTGCCAAGGCCCGTGCCCAAGGTGTGTACATGCGTGTCGTCAAAAACACGCTGGCCCGCAAGGCAATGGTCGGCACGTCGTTCGAGTCTGTCGGTCCCCATCTTAAGGGACCGCTCGTGCTCGCTTTCTCGAAGGACGACCCGGGCGCAGCTGCGCGCGTGGTAAAGGACTTCGCGAAGTCGAACGACAAGCTCGTCGCGACCCTCGTGTCCCTCGGTGGCCAAGTGCTGCCGGGTAAGGACCTCGAGAAGGTCGCCTCGCTGCCGACGCGCGAACAGGCTCTGTCGATGTTCTTGGGAACCCTCAAGGCACCGATCGAGAAGTTTGTCCGCACGTTGGCGGCGCCGCATACCAAGCTGGTCCGCACCGTCGCGGCTGTCCGCGACGCCAAGCAGGCCGCCAGCGGTTGATCTTGTTTTGCTTTTGAACCTACTTTGGGAGTAATAAAAATGGCTGTTAGCAAGGACGAAATCCTTGAAGCAATTTCGCAGATGAGCATCATGCAGGTGGTCGAGCTGATCTCCGACATGGAAAAGAAGTTCGGTGTCACCGCTGCTGCGCCGGTTGCCGTCGCGGCCGTCGCTGGTCCGGCTGCCGCCGCGGCCCCGGCTGAGGAGAAGACGGAGTTCACCGTCATCCTCAAAGAATACGCAGCTGACAAGAAAGTCAGCGTCATCAAGGTGGTTCGCGAACTTACGGGCCTCGGCCTCAAGGAAGCGAAGGACCTCGTTGAAGCCGTTCCGGGTACGGTCAAGGAGGGCGTGAACAAGGCCGACTCCGAGACCATGAAGAAAAAGCTGGAAGAAGCTGGTGCGAAGGTCGAGATCAAGTAAATCCGCTGTAACTGACGGTGGGTATCACCTACATGTTTCAAGACGTGAGGCAGCCGGGGTCTTAAGACCCCGGCTGATTCATCGTCCCCGCAGAGTTTTGACGAGAGAGGTGTCCGATGGCTTACTCCTTCACCGATAAAAAGCGCATCCGCAAGAATTTTGGCAAGCAGGGCAGCATCCTCGAGACGCCCTACTTGCTCGCCATCCAGCTCGATTCCTATCGGAAGTTTCTGCAGATAGACAAGAGCGAAGATGGTCGGGTCGATGTCGGGCTGCATGCGGCATTCAAATCGATTTTTCCGATTGCGAGCTATTCGGGTAACGCAATTCTCGAGTACGTGAGCTATCGGCTCGGTGAACCGGTGTTCGACGTCAAAGAATGTCAGCTGCGCGGTCTCACCTACGCGGCGCCGCTGCGCGTCAAGGTGCGCCTCGTGGTGTACGACAAGGAGGCCGCTGGCCCCAAGAAGCCCGTTAAGGACGTTCGCGAGCAAGAGGTCTACCTCGGTGAACTGCCGCTCATGACCGACAACGGCACGTTCGTGGTCAATGGAACCGAACGCGTTATCGTCTCGCAGCTGCATCGCAGCCCAGGCGTTTTCTTTGACCACGATCGTGGCAAGTCGCATTCGTCGGGCAAGCTGCTGTTCAGTGCCCGCATCATTCCTTACCGTGGTTCCTGGCTCGACTTCGAGTTCGACGCCAAAGACTGCGTGTTCGCGCGTATCGATCGTCGGCGTAAACTGCCGGTGTCGATCATCCTGCGCGCCCTCGGCATGAACGAAGCCGAAATCCTCGACACTTTCTTCGAGAAGAACCGATTCTTCCTCTCGAGGGACGAAGCTTCGCTCGAGCTGGTGCCGGCGCGTCTGCGTGGCGAAACCGCGATTTTCGAAATCCGCATCGGCGACAAGGTGGTGGTCGAAGAAGGTCGTCGGATCACGGCACGCCACGTACGTCAGCTCGAAGACGCTGGCGTACGTCGTCTATCCGTGCCGCGCGACTACATCTACGGCAAGATTCTCGCGCACGATGTGGTCAACACCGAGACTGGCGAAATCATCGCTAAGGCCAACGAGGTGATCACCGCAGCTTCGGTCGAGAAGATGATCGAAATCGGCATCACTGCGGTGAGCACGTTGTTCGTCAACGACCTCGATCGTGGCCCGTATATTTCCGATACGCTGCGTATCGATCCGGCCAAGAACCGCCTCGAGGCGCTGGTCGAGATCTACCGCATGATGCGTCCCGGCGAGCCACCGACCCGCGATGCCGCCGAAAACCTGTTCTCGAATCTGTTCTTTAATGAGGATCGCTACGACCTGTCGGCGGTCGGCCGCATGAAGTTCAATCGCCGCGTAGCGCGTCAGGAACTCGTCGGTTCGAGCGTGCTTTCGAAAGAGGACATTCTCGATGTGCTGAAAGTGCTCATCGCGATTCGCAACGGCGACGGTACGGTGGACGACATCGACCATCTCGGTAATCGTCGTGTGCGTTCGGTCGGCGAAATGGCCGAGAACGCCTTCCGCGTCGGCTTGGTGCGCGTGGAGCGTGCGGTCAAGGAGCGACTCAATATCGCCGAGACCGAGCCGCTGATGCCGCAAGAAATGATCAACGCCAAGCCCGTAGCTGCGGCAGTCAAAGAATTCTTCGGCTCGTCGCAGCTGTCTCAATTTATGGATCAGAACAATCCGCTCTCCGAGGTTACGCACAAGCGTCGTGTCTCGGCGCTCGGCCCAGGTGGTCTTACTCGCGAGCGTGCCGGCTTTGAAGTCCGCGACGTACATCCGACCCACTACGGTCGCGTTTGCCCGATAGAAACTCCCGAAGGTCCGAACATCGGCCTCATCAATTCTTTGTCAGTGTACGCACGCACCAACCAGTATGGCTTCCTCGAAACGCCGTATCGGCGTGTCGAGAACGGGCGCGTCACCATGAAGATCGACTACCTCTCGGCGATCGAAGAGGGCGAATTTGCGATCGCGCAGGCGAATGCCAACGCGAATGCGAAGGGCGAACTGACCGACGAGCTAGTTTCCTGCCGCTTCCAGAGCGAGTTCACGCTGATGCCGCGTGAGCGTATCAATTACATGGACGTGTCGCCGAAGCAGATCGTGTCGGTGGCGGCCTCGCTCATCCCGTTCCTCGAGCACGACGATGCAAACCGCGCGCTGATGGGCTCGAATATGCAACGTCAGGCCGTGCCGACGCTGCGCACCGAGGCGCCACTGGTCGGTACCGGCATGGAGCGTTCGGTGGCGATCGACTCGGGCGTGACGGTGATCGCGAAACGTGATGGCGTGGTCGACTCGGTCGACGCGTCTCGCATCGTGGTGCGCGTCAACGATGACGAGACCACGACTGCCGAGCCGGGGGTCGATATCTACAACCTCACGAAGTACACGCGTTCCAACCAGAACACCTGCATCAACCAGCGGCCGCTGGTGTCGGCTGGCGACGCCATCGCTCGGGGTGACGTGCTGGCCGACGGCCCCTCGACCGATCTCGGCGAACTCGCGCTCGGCCAGAACATGCTGGTCGCGTTCATGCCTTGGAACGGCTACAACTTCGAAGACTCGATCCTTATCTCCGAGCGCGTGGTGCAGGAGGATCGTTTCACCACGATCCACATCGAGGAGCTCACCTGCGTCGCCCGCGACACCAAACTCGGTTCTGAAGAAATCACCGCCGATATTCCGAACGTCGGTGATCAGGCGCTCAATAAGCTTGACGAGGCTGGTATCGCCTTCATCGGTGCGGAAGTACGTGCCGGCGACATTCTGGTCGGCAAGGTCACGCCGAAGGGCGAGACGCAGCTGACGCCGGAAGAGAAGCTGCTGCGTGCCATCTTCGGCGAGAAGGCAACCGACGTGAAGGACACTTCGCTGCGCGTCCCGCCGGGCATGGACGGTACGGTAATCGACGTGCGCGTGTTCACGCGTGACGGCGTCGAGAAGGATTCGCGCGCCCTGTCCATCGAGAGAGCCGAAATCGAGCGAGTCCGCAAGGACTTCGGCGATCAGCAGCGTATCCTCGAAGACGATATGTTTCAGCGCGTGCGCGGCATGTTACTCGGTAAGGTGGCCGCGGGTGGTCCGAACCGACTTAAGTCGGGCTCAAAGATTACCGCTGACTATCTCGATGTCTTGAAGCGTGACGACTGGTTCGAGATTCGTCTCGACGACGACGACTCCAACGCCCAGCTCGAAGCGACCGCCGAGCGTTTGCGCGAGCAGCGCAAGATGTTCGAAGCCAAGCTCGAGAATAAGAAGTCGAAGATCACCCAGGGTGACGATCTGTCGCCGGGCGTGCTCAAGATGGTCAAGGTGTATCTCGCGGTAAAGCGCCGCGTACAGCCTGGAGACAAAATGGCCGGCCGTCACGGTAACAAGGGCGTGATCTCGACCATCGTTCCGGTCGAAGACATGCCTTACCTTGAGGACGGTACGCCGGTCGATGTTGTGCTCAATCCGCTCGGCGTGCCATCGCGCATGAACGTCGGGCAGGTGCTGGAGACTCACCTCGGCTGGGCGGCCAAGGGTTTAGGTCGCAAAATCGGGCGCATGCTCGAACAGCAGCAGGCGATCTTCGATCTGCGCAAATTCATTGGTCGGGTCTACAACGAGACCGGAGGACAGCACGAGAAGATCGACAGTCTGAATGACGCTGAGGTCGTGGCACTTGCCAAGAATCTGTCGCGCGGTGTGCCTATCGCCACGCCGGTGTTCGATGGTACCGCCGAGGCCGAGATCAAGCGTTTGCTCGAGCTTGCGGATCTGCCGCTCTCGGGTCAGACCAACCTCACCGACGGGCGTACGGGCGAGCGCTTCGAGCGTCAGGTCACGGTGGGCTACATGTACATGCTGAAGCTTAACCACCTGGTCGACGACAAAATGCACGCGCGTTCGACCGGACCTTACTCGCTCGTTACCCAGCAGCCGCTCGGTGGCAAGGCGCAGTTTGGTGGCCAGCGCTTCGGCGAAATGGAAGTCTGGGCGCTCGAGGCCTACGGTGCGGCGTACACGCTGCAAGAAATGTTGACGGTCAAGTCGGATGACGTGAATGGCCGCACGAAGATGTACAAGAACATCGTCGACGGCAATCACGAGATGGATGCCGGTATGCCCGAGTCGTTCAACGTGCTCGTGAAGGAGATCCGTTCCCTCGCGATCAACATCGAGCTGGAACAGGATTGATCTGAGGTACAGCCATGAAAGACTTACTCAAAATTTTTAAGCAGAACGCACCGGTCGAGCAATTCGACTCGATCAAAATCGGCCTCGCCTCGCCCGAGATGATTCGGTCGTGGTCGTTTGGCGAGGTAAAGAAGCCGGAGACCATCAACTACCGGACCTTTAAGCCTGAGCGTGACGGTCTATTTTGCGCTAAGATTTTCGGCCCCGTTAAAGATTATGAATGTCTTTGCGGCAAGTACAAGCGCCTCAAGCATCGCGGCGTGGTTTGCGAGAAGTGCGGCGTCGAAGTCACGCAGTCAAAGGTTCGTCGTGACCGTATGGGTCACATCGAGCTTGCCTCGCCGGTGGCGCACATCTGGTTCCTCAAGTCGCTGCCGTCGCGTATCGGCTTGATGCTGGACATGACACTACGTGAGATCGAGCGCGTGCTGTACTTCGAAGCCTTCGTAGTCATCGATCCGGGCATGACGCCGCTGCAGCGAGGTCAGTTGCTCACCGACGAGATGTACCTCGAGGCCATCGAGCAGCATGGGGATGAGTTCGACGCCCGCATGGGCGCCGAGGCCATCTATGAATTGCTGCGTGCACTCGACCTGGCTGCCGAAGTGGACAAGGCGCGCGAAGGCATGGGCAACACCAGCTCCGAGACCAAGCTCAAGCGGCTCTCGAAGCGCCTGAAGCTGATCGAGTCGTTCATCGACTCGGGCAACCGTCCGGAGTGGATGGTGATGACCATTCTGCCGGTGCTGCCGCCCGATCTGCGGCCGCTCGTGCCGCTCGACGGTGGTCGCTTTGCGACTTCCGACCTCAACGATCTCTATCGTCGCGTCATCAACCGTAATAACCGCCTGCGTCGCCTGCTCGAACTCAACGCGCCTGATATCATCGTGCGTAACGAGAAGCGCATGCTGCAGGAAGCGGTCGATGCACTGCTCGATAACGGCCGTCGAGGCCGCGCCATCACTGGCACCAACAAGCGCCCGCTTAAGTCGCTCGCCGATATGATCAAAGGTAAGCAGGGCCGCTTCCGCCAGAACCTGCTCGGTAAGCGTGTCGACTACTCGGGCCGCTCGGTCATCGTGGTCGGCCCGACGCTGCGTCTGCACCAGTGCGGTCTGCCAAAGAAAATGGCGCTCGAACTGTTTAAGCCGTTCATTTTCCAGAAGCTTCAGCTGCGCGGCGATGCTTCGACCATCAAGGCTGCCAAGCGTCTGGTCGAACGTGAAGGATCGGAAGTTTGGGACATCCTCTCGGAGGTTATCCGCGAGCATCCGGTGCTACTCAATCGCGCACCGACGCTGCACCGTCTCGGCATTCAGGCGTTCGAGCCGGTGCTGATCGAAGGTAAGGCGATCCAGCTCCATCCGCTCGTCTGCACCGCATTCAACGCGGACTTCGATGGTGACCAGATGGCCGTGCATGTGCCGTTGTCGCTCGAGGCACAGCTCGAGGCGCGCGCACTGATGATGTCTTCGAACAACATTCTCTCGCCCGCTAACGGTGATCCGATCATCGTGCCATCGCAAGATGTTGTGCTCGGTCTCTACTACATGACTCGTGAGCGTATCGGCGCGCCGGGCGAAGACATGATGTTCTCTGATGTCGGCGAAGTGCACCGGGCCTATGAAACGCGGCAGGTGCATTTGCAGTCGCGCATCCGGGTGCGTATCAACGAAATAATCACCGAGAACGGAGAGAAGAAGCCGCGTTGTCGACTGGTGAAGACCACTGTGGGTCGTTCGTTGCTGTCCGAGGTGTTGCCGGAAGGTCTGTCCTTCGACATCGTCAATCAGGACATGACCAAGAAAGCGATCTCAGCGACCATCAACGCCTGCTATCGTCAGCTTGGTCTTAAAGATACGGTCATCTTTGCTGATCGACTCATGTACACGGGTTTCCACTATGCGACCCGTGCTTCGGTCTCTTTCGGCATTGATGACATCGTGATCCCCGATCAAAAGGTCAAGATCGTGACTGCGGCCGATCGCGAAGTGAAGGAGATCCAGGACCAGTACTCCTCGGGTCTTGTAACCAACGGCGAGCGTTACAACAAAGTTGTCGACATCTGGTCGCGCGCCAACGACCAAGTCGCCAAGGCGATGATGGAGAAGCTCGGTTCCGAAGAGGCGACTGACATCAAGGGTCAGAAGCACCGTCAAAAGTCCTTCAACTCGATCTTCATGATGGCCGACTCGGGCGCCCGCGGTAGCGCGGCGCAGATTCGTCAGCTCGCCGGTATGCGCGGTCTGATGGCCAAGCCCGACGGCTCGATCATCGAGACGCCGATCACGGCGAATTTCCGTGAGGGCCTGAACGTGTTGCAGTACTTTATCTCGACGCATGGCGCTCGCAAGGGTCTCGCCGACACCGCGTTGAAGACTGCGAATTCGGGTTACCTGACGCGTCGTCTCGTCGACGTCGCGCAGGATCTTGTGGTCACGGAGACTGATTGCGGTACCACTAATGGGCTGAGTGTCACGCCGCTCGTTGAAGGTGGTGACGTGGTCGAAGGTCTAGGTGAGCGCGTGCTCGGTCGCGTGGTGGTCGAAGACGTACTGCGTCCGGGTGGCAAGGGCGCGGTGCTGGTCGAAGCCGGCACGCTTATCGACGAGCAGATCGTGCGCATGCTTGAGCTGCACGGTGTCGATCAGGTCTCGGTGCGTTCGCCCATCACTTGTGAAACGCGTTACGGCGTTTGCGCCATGTGCTACGGACGCGATCTCGCGCGTGGTCGCATCATCAACATTGGTGAGGCGGTTGGCGTCATGGCTGCGCAGTCGATCGGTGAGCCGGGTACACAGCTTACGATGCGTACCTTCCACATCGGTGGTGCCGCGTCGCGTGCCGCTGCAGCCTCGAGTGTCGAGGTGCGTAACAAGGGTACGCTGCGTTTCCACAACGTGAAGACGGTTGCCCATGAGAAGGGTTATCTGGTCGCAGTCTCGCGCTCGGGCGAAATCGGCGTGGTCGATGAGTTCGGTCGCGAGCGCGAGCGCTACAAGATTCCCCACGGCGCGCAGATCAGCTCCACCGAAGGCACGCTGGTTCTAGCGGGGCAAACGGTCGCTGCTTGGGATCCGCACACTCACCCGGTGGTCACCGAAGTAGCGGGTTTCCTGCGCTTCCAAGATTTCGTTGATGGTCTGACGGTGACCCGTCAGGTCGACGAAGTCACGGGCCTCTCCTCCGTGGTGGTCATGGATGCGAGTAAGCAGCGCGGTGGCAAGGAGCTGCGCCCAACTATCAAGCTCGTGAACGCGAAGGGCAAGGAAGTACCGTTCGCCAACACCGAGATTCCGGCGGTGTACACGCTGCCGGCGGGTGCGCTTATCAGCCTCGAAGACGGCGCCAAGGTGTCCGTCGGCGACATCATCGCGCGCATACCGCAGGAATCTTCGAAGACTCGCGACATCACCGGCGGTCTGCCGCGCGTCGCCGATCTTTTCGAAGCCCGCAAGCCGAAAGATCCGGCAATTCTCGCCGAGAAGAGCGGCACAGTGAGCTTCGGCAAAGAAACCAAGGGCAAGCGTCGTCTGATCATCACCGACGAGAAAGGTGAGAAGTACGAAGAGCTGATCCCGAAGTGGCGCCAGCTCAACGTGTTCGAAGGTGAGGGAGTGAGTCGCGGTGAAGTGATCGCCGACGGCGAGCCGAATCCGCACGACATCCTGCGTTTGCAGGGCGTCGAAGCGCTCGCCAACTATCTCGTGCGCGAAATCCAGGACGTCTACCGTCTGCAGGGCGTGAAGATCAACGACAAGCACATCGAAGTGATCATCCGTCAAATGCTGCGTAAGGCTGAAGTCACGGGTTCAGGCGAGACGCCGCTACTCAAGGGAGAGCAGCTCGATCGCTCGCGTGCGCTCGACATTAACGATCGGATGAGTGAAGAGGGGAAGCAGGGTGCCACGTTGGCGCCGGTACTGCTTGGTATCACGAAGGCATCGCTCGCCACCGAGTCCTTCATCTCGGCGGCGTCGTTCCAGGAAACCACGCGCGTCCTCACCGAGGCCGCGGTCCGCGGTCTCAAGGACGATCTGCGTGGTCTCAAGGAAAACGTCATCGTCGGTCGCCTCATCCCGGCGGGTACGGGCTTTGCCGCCCATACCCATCGTCGACGCAAGCTCGAAGACACCTCTTCACGCAGCTTCATGGATGTGGGGGCTACGGGTGGCGAATCCGATGAGCCTACCGTGGGCGAGGAAGAGAGCGCTGCTGGCTAATGGACGAGCCGCTCGCGACCGTTAAAGCCGGTGAAGACGACCTCGACGAATCAAGCCGGGTAGAACCGGGCGCGTCCCGGGGGCATCCGACCCCGGTGCGCGTGCTGATGCGCGGCCTCGAGATCATCGAGGCGCTTAATCGGCAGGGGTCGCTGACCACGGCTGCCCTCAGTCGAAAATTGCGACTTGCCCGGACCACTGTCAATCGCTGCCTCGCCACGCTCGAAGCCGAAGGCTACGTCGAGCGTCTGCCAAATCGCCGGTATGCGATCACGCTGCGCGCGGTAACCCTGAGTCATGGTTTTGATCTCACGGCCGAACGACTCGAGCCGGTACGCGCGGCCATGCATGCGGCAGCTACGCGCGTGCAGTGGCCGATGAGCTTGATGAAGCTACAATTTCCGGAGATGCTGATCGACGATTCCACCGACCGCGAAAGCGGTTTCGCTGTGGAATATTTTGAGCGTGGCATGCATTTGCCGGTGCTGACTACAGCCTCTGGCCGTGCCATCGTCGCGTTTTCGAGTCCGCAGGTTCGCGACACGTTGCTCGATTATATTTGGCCGGATCGACCTGAAGAGACGCTGGCTACCTGGGCAGATCGCGCGGTCTTTGATCGCGATATGGCCCTGACCCGCGAGCGCGGGTATGCACGGTGCACGCGTCCGCTGCGACTCACTGAGCAGGGGAGCTTTGCCGTGCCGGTGATGGCCGATGGCGAGCCCGTTGCGGCGCTTGCCGTACGCTTCGCGCTCTCTGCAGTATCGTTCGACGAGGCCCGCAAGCGCCTGCTGCCGATGCTGCTCGAGATTGCGCTCGCTAGAGGCGGCTCTCGCCTCATCGGCAGCTGGTCGGCGCTGACCAGCTGTCGATTACCACGCGAGCTACCAGCGCAATAACTGCTCGCCGAGCAGACGACCGAAGGTCAGTGCCGGCGTCAGCGAGAGCCCACCGACGAAAGCATCTCCCGATGTTCTGCCGAAGCCGAGTACTTCGCCGGCAGCGTACAGGTTGCGGATCGGACGGTTGTTGCCGCCGATTACCTGCAGTTTGCGATCGACTTTGAGACCCGCTGGGCTCAATACCGTGAGTCCCTGTGCTTTGATGGCATAGAAGGGCGACTTTTCGATGGGGCGAATCAAAAATTGCTTGCCCTGCCGATAATCGACGCGGGCAGCGACGGCGGCGTTGTACTCGCGTACGCTGCGGCGTAAATTGGCTGCCGGCACCCGGAGTTGGCGGGCGAGTTCGGCCAGGGTTTTTGCCTTGACGAATGCCGGGTGGCGACCGAAGCGTGCGCGATAGGTTGCCGTCGAGTCGAGGGTGATCGGCGCCGCGTTCTGCATGATCGCCTCATCGAACACGATATTCATGCGTGTGTTCGGCTGGCGTAGCAGGGCGCGCTCGCGGTAGTCGATGCTCGGATGATCCTCCTGCATAAAGCGGCGACCGCACTGATCAACAAAAATTTCCCACACTTTGCGCGCCCCCGGTGAGAGTAGTAGGAAGGCGCCGGAGCGCGGATCGCGCGGATCTTCGAGCACACCTGCAAAGGTGCAAAGAAATTTATCGCTGCCGTCAACGGGTGCACCGAGCGCACTGGCCGCCACGATACCATCACCCCGCGAATAGGGGTTGGCATGCGAGCAGAGTGGGTAGGCGGGCGTGAGTTTTTTCCAGAGCTCCGGATTGGCCGCATAGCCGCCACTGGCGAGTACGACGTTCCGTCCCTCGAACTCGACCTCGCCGGTCGGCGTGCTCGCCTGCACGCCGATTACTGCGCCTTGCGCATTGGTCAACAGTCGAGTCATTCGGGTCTGCAGTCGTAGATCGATGCCACCCTCGCGTACCCAGCGCTCGTGGGTGGGCCGTAGAGCTTCGAGGATGGACAGCCCCTTATTCACGCCCCAAAGATATCGCCGTATCGAATAAGC
>VGTW01000056.1 GCA_016874555.1 Gammaproteobacteria bacterium
GCTGCCGAGCGAGGTGTGCAAAATCCTGGCAGTTTCAGTCGAGGCGCCGTGTTTTGCGATTTCGATAACGACGGCGATCTCGATCTGCTGTCGGCCAATATGCCGCCGGGGCAGCGACAACGACACGTGCCGACTACGCTTTATCGCAACGACTTGCGCGAGAGCGGTAAGGCGAGGTTCATCGATGTCACGCGTGCGGCTGGCTTGATGCGAGCGGATAACGAGAACGATCAAAAAATTGGCGGGATCGGTGACACGGCAGGCGGCGTTGGCTGTGCCGATTATGATCGTGACGGCGATCTCGACATCTATTGGAAGAACACCGACGGCGATATCGACAACGCGCTTTTTCGCAACGAGGGGAACTGGCGCTTTATCGATGTGACGACGGCGGCGGGCGCTGCCGTGCAGACCAAGCTTAAAGATTCCAATTCGCAGGGTTCGCCCAACTGGGTCGACTTCGATCAGGACGGCTGGCCAGATCTGCTGGTCACCAACGAGCGGGACAGCAAACTCCTGCTGCGCAATCGGGGCGACGGCAGTTTCGTCGACATCACCCGCGAACGCCGGCCGCCCAATGCCTCGCCGCTGATCAATCCGGGTTACGCGCAGGGCGCCTGTATCGCCGACTTCGACAATGACGGTGACATGGATATCTTTTTACCGATGGCTGATCAGGCCAGTCGGATGCTGCTGAACCGCCTCAAAGAAAAAGGTGCGCTGAGTTTTGAAGATGTGACGGCGAGGAGCGGTGCAGGGGTGATCCGTGGTGCCCGCGGCTGTGTCGCGGCCGACTTCGACAACGACGGACATGTTGATCTTTACTTGAATAATGGTGGCCCGTCGAATGTGCTCATCAACGATGTCATTGCCGATTTTCCGCCGTTCGTACAGTTTTATATTGCGTGGGAGCAGGCCGAGAACACCTTACTGCGCAATCGCGGCGATGGGAGTTTCGCCGAGGTGACGCGCGGTTCGGGTGCTGAGGGGCTTGGCATCGGTTCAGGAGTCGGCGCAGCGGACATCAACGACGACGGCTTCGTCGATCTCTTCGTTACCAATCGCACGTACTATGCGATGGGTAAGCAGGTAAGTCCAGCGGCAGGTCAAAACCGATTGTTCATCAATGCTGGTAATCGCAACAGCTGGATCAAAATTGCGTTGCAGGGGACGCGCAGTAATAGCAATGCTTATGGTGCACGAGTACGCGTGGTTGCGGGTGACCTGGTGCAATACCACGAGTTGCAAAGTGCGCATGGGTACAACTCCACCAACGACCCTGTGCTGACATTTGGTCTCGGTACACGCCAGACGGTCGATCGAGTCGAGGTCGTCTGGCCCTCGGGTGCGGTGCAGGTCGTCGAGGCGCCGGCGATTCGGCGTAAACATCTCATCATCGAGCCTGCCCAATGATGTTGATCGATGGTGAACTCACCGCAGGCGAGGGCGGTGCTGCGGGTCAGTGGATCGAGTCGCACGACCCGGCGACGCTCGCGCTGGTAGGGCGCGTGCCCGCCGCGACGGCAGGCGATGTGGACCGCGCGGTACAGGCTGCGGCACGTGCGCAGATCGCCTGGAGAGGGCGGTCGGTATGGGAGCGTGCGGGGCTGCTTCGCGCGCTCGCGGCAGCAATCCGAGCCCGCGGCAAAGAAATCCTTGAACTCGAGACGCGTGATACCGGTAACACGCTCGCCAAAATGCAGGCCGATATTCAGATCGCGGCTGGATATCTCGAATATTTTGCAGGGTTGGGCTCCGAGCTTAAGGGCGAGACGATTCCGGCGACTGCACAAGGCTTGCACATGACACTGCGCGAGCCTTACGGCGTGGTTGCCCGTATCGTGCCCTTCAATCATCCCTTCATGTTTGCGGCGGCGCATCTTGCGGCACCGCTGATGGCGGGTAATGCCGTAGTCGTCAAAACCCCCGAGACGAGTCCGCTGACTGGCGTGATCTTGGGCGAATTGTGCCGTGAGGTCTTACCGCGGGGTCTCGTCAATATCATCCACGGCTATGGACATCCTGCGGGCGATGCGCTCGTGCGTCACCGGCTGGTTCGCCGAATCGGTTTCACGGGCTCGGTTGCTACGGGGCTTGCGATTCAGCGAGCGGCGGCTGAATCCTCCGTGAAGCGCGTCACTCTTGAACTCGGCGGCAAGAATCCATTTATCGTATTCCCCGAGGCCGATCTCGATCGCGTCGTCGACATGGCCGTCGCCGGCATGAATTTTTCTTGGGCGGGGCAGTCATGTGGATCGACGAGTCGTCTGTTGCTGCACGAGTCGGTACACGATGAGATCGTCGAGCATGTCGCCGCCAAATTGTCGGCGCTGCGAATCGGTAATCCGCTGTCACTCGACTCGGAGATGGGTCCGGTCAACTCGGCGCGCCAGTATGAGCGTGTGCAGGGCTTTATTGTCTCGGCAAAGGCGGAGGGTGCGCGACTCGTGAGCGGCGGCGGACGGCCGTCGGGCGAGTCATTCGCTAAAGGATATTGGATACAGCCAACGTTTTTTACTGATGTGCAGCCGACGATGCGTATCGCACGCGAGGAAATCTTTGGCCCGGTGATGTGCGCGCTACGCTTTGCGACTGAGGAGCAGGCGATCGCGCTAGCAAATGATAGCGACTATGGGTTAACTGCAGCGGTTTGGACGCGCGATCTGCCACGGGCGTTGCGGGTAATGCGTACGCTCGATGCTGGCACTGTGTGGATCAATACCGCCGGCCAGCACTACGTGGGCTCGCCGTTCAGTGGCTGGAAAGATAGTGGCTTCGGCGGTGAGGAGTGCCTCGAGGAACTCTTCAGCTATTCGCAGACAAAGGCTGTGCACGCGTTTGCCTAAACGCCTGCCAAAGAAGCCAGGCTGCGAGCGGATTGGCAAGCAATGAGGTCAGCGACATCGAAAGCCCGATTTTTTGTTCATCGGCGAACAGGAAATCAGTCATGAAACCGACCATGAAAGGGCCGATCGTGGCGCCGACCAGAACGAGCGATAGTTGGTACGCCGCGCCGAACTGCGCGCGCATGGGTTCGGGGGTGATCGATTGCACATATGCACCAGCCGGGCCGGTAGCCGCCGAGCCAAAGAAAAACATGAAGAAGATCACACCCGCGTGGGCGTGCATGCTCGGCATGAAGGGCGCGACGATGCCCGGGAATAACAGACCGAGACCGCAGCCGCAGAGCACACGCAGTTTGGCGTGGGTATCGCCGCGTGATTCAAGTCGATCAGAAAGCCACCCGCCCGAGAAAGCGCCGAGCAGGCCGCCGAGTAAAGCCACGGTGCCGAGGACGGTCGCGGCTTCGGGGATACTTGCGCCGTACTGTCGCTGGTAGAGCGCCGGGGTCCAGGTCATCACGGCAAACGCCGTGATCGAGGTCGTGCCGTAGCCCGCAAATACATAGGCGTAGCGCGGCAGGTGTTTGCGGAAATATCTCCAGACCTCGCTTCTCGAAGTGCGAGCGAAGCCAGCGGCGCGCGGGGGTTCGCGAACCAGCAACATCAGCAGTGCGACCGGCAGACCCAAAAGGCCAATCAACACCATCACCAATCGCCAGCCGGCAAACTCGCCAAGCTCGGGTACGGCAACCTCACCCTGTGCGAACACCCAACCGATGACCGCACCGCCGAGCAGATAGGCGATGCCGGTGCCAGCGGTGACCCCTGCGCTGAAGAGACCGATCGCGAGTGCGAGTCGACGCGGCGGAAAGTAACCCGCCAACATGGAGTACGCCGAGGGCGATAGCGTGGCTTCGCCCACGCCGACGCCGATGCGGAACAGAAAAAGTTGTGTGTAGGAGCGTGCCGTACCCGACAGGGCCGTCATCACGCACCAGAGGGTTACACCTGAAGTGATGATCCATTTACGACTGTAGCGGTCGGCCCAACGAGCAATGATCAGGCCCATACCGCAGTAAAAAATCGCGAAGGCGGCACCGGCGAGCAGGCTGAAGGCGGTGTCGGAGATACTGAGTTCGGCTTTGATCGGCTGCACGAGCAACGAGAGGATCAAGCGGTCTATGAAAGACACGCAGTTCGCGAGGGCAAGCACCGCAACGACGAACCAGGCATAGGTTGCCTTGAAGCCACCCGTCGCGGGATGGCTGGGTGGCGTGCCAGGAGAACTTGCGGCGGTGGTCGCGGTAGAAGTGGTCACGTGGTTCACGATCTGTTTGATTGGCTGATCCTCCGGAGTATATCTCCGCCTTGAGGCGAGACCTGTCCATGCCTTGGATCAAGAGAATTCTTCGGGCGCTGTTGTGGTTTATCGCGACCGTCGCCGTGCTGCTGCTGCTGGGCGCGGTGATCTATCGCGATATGCCGGCCAGCGAAGTCGAGGCCAAGTGGGCGACGCCGCCCTCGAAGTTTGTGGTGATCGACGGAGTGCGGCTGCATTATCGAGACGAGGGCAGTGGTCCCGCCGTCGTATTGCTGCATGCCAATTACTCGAGCCTTTTTATGTGGGAGCCTTGGGTTGCAACCCTGCGCGATCATTATCGAGTAATTCGCATCGATCTGCCCGCGCATGGGTTGACTGGCCCCGAGCCGAGCGGCAACTATACCCTCGAGCGCATACAAACCTTGTTTGAGCGCTTTATCGATGAGCGCGGACTACAAAGATTTACGGTCGTGGGCACCTCCATCGGGGGTACGGTCGCCATGCGTTACACGGCGGCTCATCCCAAGCGTGTCGAGCGATTGGTATTGATCAGTCCGGGGTCACTCGAGGCCCGTGTTCGCGGGCGGACAACGCCTACCAACGTACCTCGCGCCGCTGACATACTGGGGTATGTTACCCCGAAAGCCTTCACGCGATTTTTGCTGACCAATGACTACGGCGATCCGGCGCGATTGACCGATGCGGTGACGGACGAGTGGTATGAGATGTGGATGCGCGAAGGTAATCGTCTTGCCATGATCAACCTGCTGCGTCAGTATGTCTCTGGTGGAGTCGAGGACAAGATCCGCGCGGTCAAGGTGCCGGTGCTGCTGATCTGGGGCGAGAAAAACAAGCGTGTGCCGCTTGCGCTCGCGTACGAGACGCAAAAGCTGCTGAAAAATTCGCCCGAAGTGAAGCTCGAACTCTTGCCGGGCATCGGCCACATGCTGGTGCAGGAGGCCCCCGTGGCGAGTGCGCAACTGATTCGGCGCTATCTCGATGAGCGTCAGCCGGTCAAAACCGTGGCCGACGCTTCTCCATGAACGCACGCACGCCTTCGAGAAATTCGGGCGACGAGAAACTCTCGTCGTAATAGCGGCGTGACTCCGCGGTTTCGGTCAGCACCCCAGCCATAATCATGTTGACCACGGCTTTGGCGGCGCGCACCGAGTTGTCGGCATTGCCGGAAATCTCGCGGGCGAGAGTAACGACACGCTCGTCGAGCGCTTCGGCCGCCACAATTTCATTGATGAGTCCGAGTGACAGCGCTTCTTCAGCCAAGATTCGGCGGCCGGTATACAGTATTTCTTTAGTGAACGAGGGTCCGACGAGATCGTGAAGGCGTTTGGTATCGGCCAGACTGTAGGCTAGCCCAAGCTTGGCCGGAGGTATGGCAAAGAAAGCGTCTGGTGTCGCGACGCGCAGGTCGCAGGAAAGAGCGAGTCCGCAGCCACCGCCCGTGCAGGCACCACGGATGACCGCGAGCGTAGGCATGGGCAGGCGTTCCCAGGCCACTTGCGCATCAAGCACCGCTTGCTGCATCACCTTCATGCGTGGCGGGTCGGCAAGAACCTGCTGCATTTCTCGGATATCGGCGCCGGCGCTGAACGCGGCGTGACCCGCGCCGGTGATGATGGCGATCTTGATCGTCCGGTCACCATGGAGCCGTGCGGCAATGTCTTCGAGTTCTTGCCACATGGCACTCGAGATCGCGTTGCGCTGGTCGGGGCGATTGATGGTTACCCGCGCGATGGGCGGGTGGATGTCCGTGACGAGGTCGTTCATGTGATCATGTTAACAGCGGTCCGGCAGGATGCGCTCGACAGCTACATCGCGGAGGACTGAGTACACCATGGCTATGTATGCGGATTTGGCGGGTAAGGTCGCCATCGTGACGGGATCGGGTCGTCCCAAAGGCCTCGGCGAGGCCATGGTCAAGCGACTCGCCGCCGAAGGTTGCAAGGTGGTAGTGAGTGATCTCGGCGCCCCGCAGGGCGAGGCGATGCCAGCCTCGGCTATTGGTTCGACCACCGAGATGGGAAAAATTGCCGCAGAGATTCGGGCGAGTGGTGGCGACGCCATCGCCCTCACCTGTAATGTGCTCGAAGAATCGGCGGTCGCAGCGCTGGTGGCGCGCACCGTAGAGCACTTTGGTCGGCTCGACATCATGGTCAACAATGCGGGCATCGGCTATCTCATGAAGCCGATCGTCGAAATGAGTCACGCTGAATGGGACACCGTGCTTGGGGTAAATTTGCGCGGTGTATTCTTTGGCATTAAGCATGCGGGGCTGCAGATGCTCAAGCAGAAGCAGGGGGGTCGCGTCATAAACATTGGCAGTCAGGCTTCGAAATCGGGCTTTCCGTTTGCCTCAGCCTATACCGCTTCGAAGCATGGCATGGTGGGGCTTACGCGCAGCGCAGCGATCGAGTTCGGTTCTCATGGCATTACCGTCAACACGATTTGTCCCAACCACGTCACTACCGGGCTTGGCGCCTGGCAGAACCAGTTCTTCAGCGCGGCGACCGGTCGCAGCGAAGAAAAGTATCTCGCCGACATGCGGGCGCGCATCCCGCTTGGTCGCCCGGGCTTGCAAGATGACGTCGCCAAAGCTTGCGCTTTTTTGGCCTCGAACGAAGCTGCGTACATCACCGGCGAGGCGATGAATGTCTCGGGCGGCGAGGAGTATCACTAATGGGCTATGCATGGCCGGGCGGCGCACGCCTCGCGTTATCGATCGTCGTCAATGTCGAGGAAGGCGCGGAGTTCAATATTCAGGATGGGGATCGCGGCCCGGAGCCTGTCGATGAACTCGGCATCACTCTCAAAAAGCCGGTACGCAATTTCGGTAACGAGAGCAATTACGCCTACGGCATCCACGAAGGCGCACCACGGGTCTTGGGTTTGCTCGCGCGGCACGGCGTGCCCGCGACATTCACGGCCGCGGCGGTAGCGCTCGAGCGTGCCCCGCAGGTCGCACGGGGCATCATGTCGGGTGGGCATGAAGTCTGCGCGCATGGTTATCGCTGGGCGCATCAGCTCGGCATGAGTGAAGACGCGGAGCGCGAGTTCATTCGCAATGCGACGGCGAGTATCGCGCACACGACGGGCGCGCGGCCCGTCGGTTGGTTGTCGCGTTATCTGCACACGGCCGAGACACGACGCTTGCTGCTTGAGGAGGGCTATCTCTATCACATGGACGACTACAGTCGTGACGAGCCGTTCATGGATCGCACGCTGGCGAAGCCCATGGTGGTACTGCCCTACGCACTCGACTCCAACGACATGAAAATGTGGAACGCGCCGTCGCTGACACCGCGCGATTGGTTGGCCTACGCCGTCGACAGCTTCGATTGGCTGCTCGCCGAGTCCGACTCACGCCCGCGCATGATGTCGCTCGGCGTACATTTGCGAATCATCGGCAGGCCCGGGCGTATCGGTGCGCTCGAAAAATTTCTGCAGCATGTACGGGCGCGGGATAGGCAGAAGGTGTGGGCGGCGCGGCGCCGGGATATCGCTGAGTACTACACGGGTCTCGTATGCGGCGGTCTCGACTAACGCGCGCCGATCTCAAAGGCTGCAGCGAGTCTGCAGGCGAAAGAATCCTCGCCCATAGGCGCGACGATCTGCAAGCCGACGGGCAAGTGATCGCCGGTCGGCAAGGGAACAGAGGCGGCGGGCAGGCCGGCAGCGGTGGCAATCGCCGTGAGATCTGCGTTATCGAGCGGCGTGGGTCCCTCAAAATCGAAGGCCTGTCCCGGTGAGGTCGGCATCACGAGTGCTTGTAGACCCTGCATTCGCGCCTGTAGCTGATGTGCGAAATCTTTGATTTGGGTCATAAGGGTGGCAACCTTGCTGTCGCTCAAGGAACCGCCGTAGTGCAGCATCGCCGTGAGCACTGGCGAATACTTTTGGGGTTCGAGCTGCAATGATTGTCGATGCTGCAGCCATATGGCGCGCTCGCAGAGCGCAAAGATGGCGCGCCGCACTTTACCTGGATCGAGAGGGACGATCGCCACCGATTCGAGTTGTGCACCCAGCGTACGCAGCCGCTGCAAGCCGCACTCATAGTGATGAAGTACCGCGCTCGTGGTACGGAGCGCCGCCGCATCGCTCACGAAACCTATTCGCAAGCCTCGCCAAGGCTCGCTGAGGGAGGCTGGGTCGCTAAGGCTGTCGTCCGCGAGCACGCGCCACAAGGTTTCGAGTTGCTGGGCGCGCGCTGTGATCGGGCCGACGTGATCGAAATGCTCATGCAAAGGCAGTACCCCAGCCAAGCTGATTCGACTCGCCGAGGGTTTGAGGCTGCTGACACCACAGTAGGCCGCCGGAATACGTACTGAGCCGATGGTGTCGGTGCCGAGCGCGAAATCGACATGACCCGCGGCCACGGCCGCGGCAGAGCCCCCGCTTGAGCCACCGGCCGAGTGTGTGGGACGCCGCGGATTACGGATCGGTCCGTCGGTCGAGCGACCCTCGGCACCGAGTGCGCCGGCATCCATGCACGTCTGCCCGAGAAGGATCGCCCCAGCGGCGCGCAATCGAGTAATGACCGCCGCGTCTTCGTCGGCAAAGATTCCGCGTCGCACGGGCAAACCGCCGTCATACGGCCAGCCACGAACCGCGATATTGGCCTTGATGGCGATGAGCTCGCCTTCGAGTGCGCGCGGCGCCTGACCGGCCGCGAGCCAAGCTGTCGATTCTTTGGCCGCTGAGAGTGCACCCTCACGATCGAGGTGTGACCAGGCGTTGAAGTGCCGATCGCGTTCGATGTGTGCGAGGGCTGCGCTGACCGCAGCGCTGCGGTCGCTCAGGATTTGGCTCATGACTTGGCCTTGGGGCGCTCATCGAGCAGGCGTACAGGTTTTTGACGGCTTTCGATTTGCGTGAGGGCGCCGGTATCGCCTGAGGCCACGAGTTCGGTTTTGAGGTCGACGCCCACGCGGCGAGTGAGGAGTTCGGCGAACGCTTGCTGTAACTCGGGCGTTCGAGTGCTCGCTGCACCGCAAGTTTCGATGATTATGGTCATCTCATCGCGCCCCGAGGCATCGCGTGTTACGCGGCAGATGTATTCGCCGGCGAACTCAGGCCGATCGTTCAGGATGGCGGCGAGCGCTAGCGGATAAACGTTGATACCCCGCAACTTAACCATGTTGTCACTGCGGCCGAGAACGCCGACTGTTCGCCGTAGAGTGTATTTGAGTGCGGAGTTGCCGAACTTCCACGCCGAAAGATCATGCGTATTGAAGCGGATTAGGGGATAGACGTCATCGCGGTAAAGCGAGGTGACGACCATGTCGCCCGGTCGTTCATCGTCGATGGGACGACCGGTGTCTTTATCGACGAGTTCGAGATATTGCGCATCTTCCATAACGTACATGCCGTCGCGGTCGGGACCTTCGGCGGCGATGGGGCCGGTGTCGGCAACACCGTACCAGTCGTAGACGTGGGCGCCTCCCCAGGCGCGCGAGAGCGCCGCCCGCGACTCGCGACCGACGTGCCCGAGGATCGCGCGCACCGGCAGATCGCGCCCCGGTTCGAGGCCGAGTTCACGCGCGGTCTCGGCGAGCTGTCGAATGTAATCGACGAAGCCCACCAGCACGGTCACGCGCAGGTCACGCATCAATTCGATCTGCGTGACCGAGCGGGTTTCTTTGCCGGTGCCGGCCGACAGAAACAGACAGTTGGTGTAATGCAGGGCCGCTTCACGCACGAAATGCCCGCCGTTGATCATACCGTGACCATAGACCGAATGGATGACATCACTCGGCTGCAGGCCCTGCATGCGCCAAATGCGCGCGACGAGCAGCGCCTGCACTTCGCGCGACTTGGGACTGAAGAGTACGACCTGCGGTCGGCCGGTCGTGCCGCTCGTCGTATGCACGACGGTGATCGGTCGATTTTCGATGGGCCATTTGTCCCAGCCGTGGTAGTCGCCGTAGGGCGGATGCTCGGCGAGGCTCTGCATGAGATCGCTTTTACCAAAGATCGGCAGTTGGTTGATGTCATCGAGACTGCGAATGTCGCCCGCTTCTACGCCGTGGTTTTTCCAGAGTCGCTGATAGAAGGGGATTTTGGCGGCGCGCGCGACGCAGCCCAGGAAAAGTCGATTTTGATGTTCACGAATCTGCTCGCGGGAGGCGCGTGCAAAGCCCGCGGTGAAGGAATCGCCAAGCGGAAAGTCGCGCAGCATCTGCGCGTAATCGAAGGACTTAAAATAATATGGGAAGCTCATAGGGTATCCGGGTCGAACACGAGGGCATCGACGAGTTGACACAGTTCGTCGAGCTGCTCGAGGTCATCGACGAGTTGCTGCAGATGATCCATCGCGCGCGCACTCATCGGCCGCAGACCGGAGGTCGCAGCGCGACGAAATTTTGCGCAATGTCGTTCGTGGCCGAGTGGTCTGCCGGGTGCGCCGAGCACTGCAGGCAGATCGAGCGCCAGCTCACAACCATCCAACAAAGAAATCTCTACTCGCTGTGGCGCCAGCGCATTGCGCGAGGCGTTTTCATTGAGCTCTACGCGGATCCGCGTGGCGAGCGCCTGACGATGCGGATCGGATAACGCGGTAGGCTCGAAGTCATCGACACCGACGCTGCCGGTCAGCAACGCGGTCGCCGCCACATAGGGCAGACAGAGTCGCGCGTATGAAGGTACCATGTCGGGCAAGGGCGCGCGATCGGCTAGCTGTATGACGAGCGGTGGTGCGCGTACCCTGATCTCGCCGATGTGCTCTAGCGCAAAGCCATGCTGCTCGCGCAGTGTGAGGACGCCATCGATACCGCCGTGAGTGGCGCGCCCGCTCGGGAAGGGTTTGTGCGACAACTCGGTGATGGCCTCGCGAGTTTCGAGTTGTGCGAACTCTGCGGGCTCCCACTCCGGATCCATCAGTGTGAAATAGCCGAACGGGCCTTCAAGGAAATCGACGGGACCGCGAATGCCGCAGCGCGCAAGACGCACGGCGTCGAAGGCGACACGGGTATTGAAGCCGATCTGCATCGGCAGTACGGGCGAGCCTTCGATGTGGGCCTGCATGGTCCCGGAGAGTTGGCTATAGGCGAGTCCGAGCGCACTACGCGTAGTGGCGGCATCGAGACCCTCGATATTCGCCAGACCAGCCGTCGCACCGAGAGCACCACACATGGCCGGCCGGAAAAAGCGCATCTTGTTGAGTGCAGCGCGGCCGATGCCGGTTGCGACGTCGACGGCAACACTGCAGCCTGTGATCAATTGGCGACCGCTGACGCCACCCTGCGCCTCGGACCACGCCAGCAGCGTCGGGAGCACGACCGCCATCGGGTGGACGACAGCGGGCTCGTGCACGCAATCCCACTCCTGGTTGTGGATTTGATAGCCATTGATGAAAGCGGCGGTTGCGGCGGGGACGCGACGACCGCTGCCCCAGATGCGTGCTGCATTGCCGCTGCCCCATTCCGCAGCGACGGTCTCGAGTTCGCGCACCATGGGGACTCGGGTGCCCGAGAGCGCGACCCCTAGTGAATCGAGGATGAAGATTTTTGTCGATTCGACCGCTGCCTTAGAGAGCCGCTCGTAAGTCTGCTGCCTCACATGTTTCACGAGGCGGTAGGTGATATTGCTGGGCGACGCTTTTGAACTGTTCATCATAAGCGCGATGCTACAATTTCGGGTATGACAGGTGCCACACGACTTGACGCTGCACCGCCTTGGTCCGAGGTGGGTGAGCACGCAATGTCGCCCGAGGCGACGCACGACGAGATCGCGCGTTTTAACTTCCTCGCCAACTTTAACAAGTACATGTCGAATGTCGTGGTAGCCGGTATTGCCGTCGCCTATGAGCGACGCGTCGCACCACATTGGCGGGCGCAGCACGGCGTCGACCCGGCTGACCGGCGCGAGATCCGCGCAGCGATGAGCGCTGACGCGTACTACCAATTGTGGAGTGCGCTGCGTCGCAGTGGCATGGAGATCCGTCAGCAGGCGGGCCGTTCACTGGTGTTGCGCCAGATGCAAGCGCTGAGAGACCGCGCCCGCGAGCTCAATGCTGCCTGTGCAGCGACCCTGCGTCTCGATGATTCGATCACGATTCCGCGTTATCAAAGCGAGCTCGATAATCACTGCATGCCAGGCAGTTATTACGCCGAATACATTGATGACGATGTGTCGGCGGCAGCGAATTATGACGCGGGAATGTTTGCAACCACGACGGGACTCTTCGGTCGCTACCTCGATGGCGCGGGGCGCGGAACGGCGCACTGGCTGCGCCGCTATCGTCCGGGCTGGCAGCCGCGACGCATCCTCGATCTCGGCTGCGGACTCGGCCATAACCTCTTGCCGCTCGCCCGTGCGTACCTTGAGGCCGAGGTAATTGGCGTCGATATCGCGGCGCCGATGCTGCGCTACGGTCATGCGCGGGCCGTCGGCATGGGGCTCGGTCGAGTGATTTTTCAGCAGGCGAATGCCGAGCGGCTGCCATTCGAAGACGCATCCTTCGACTTCATTTACAGCACGATGTTTTTGCACGAGACCTCGCATGCGGCGCTGCGCAACATTCTCGGCGAGGTACATCGCCTGCTGGCCCCGGGCGGCGTGCAGCTGCACCTCGAGCAACCGCCGTATCGTGGCATGAGCGACTTCGAGCAGTTCTTGCGCGACTGGGATTGTCACTACAACAACGAGCCGTTCTGGAGCGCGCTGCACGAAACGCATCTGCCCACGTTGCTCGCCGAAAAAGGTTTCGCCCAGACGGATATCTTCGAGACCGAGATCCACGCCATAGTCGAGGACGAAATGCCCAAAGTGGCGGCGGAGATCGAAGATTTCGGGCGCGGTGGCCTGTGGTATGCATGCGGCGCTGCAGCATGAACAAGCCCGATCTGCAAAAGTTGATCAACGCGGCAGCGAGTGGCAAGCGACCCCATTTCTTTAGCGATCATGATGTAGATCGGCTACTCAGCATCGTATGGGCGATGGCGGCAGAGCTCGCTGTGACGCGCGAGCGGCTCGACACGGTCGAGCGGCTACTCGCCAAGCGCGCGCTGCTCGATCGCGCGGCCATCGACGCCTATCGGCCCGATGGGGCAGCGGCCGCGGAGCGTGGACAGTGGCAGATGGAATACCTATCGCGCTTGCTGCGCGTGCTGCAGCAAGAGGTCGACGCGCTGCAGCGCGAGGTGCGCTGATTACCGTCGCCAATCCACGTTAAAGACTCCAGACCCAAAATTTCCAGTCGAGTACGAGCGTCTCTTGCTCGGCTTGGCCGCGTGCGGCGTAGCAATCCGCTTCGAGGCGCAGCAGAGCGCCGCCGCCCTCGGCCGTGCTGAGCGGCACGATGTCGGTAACGGTGAATTCGCTACGCAGCCGATCGCCTTCGATGACGGGCGCGAGGTGATCACAGCTCTCCCAGGCTAGTATCGACAGCAGGTTCGGCAGGGCGCGAGTGATTTGCGCAAAACCCATGAAAATGGTGTGACCTCCGTACACGAGTCGCTCGCCGAGATGCGAGAGCTTCGAGTCGGTATGCGCCATCGCCATATTTAGCGACAGCCGTACCAGTTCCGGTG
>VGTW01000057.1 GCA_016874555.1 Gammaproteobacteria bacterium
GCTTTGCGCGTAGCGGGATTTATGTTGGTGAAGAAATAACGAGCTTGGGTTGTGACGTAGAGATCGACGATGCGCCCGAGCAGTCGCGATTGCGCGCGGTCGTAGGCCGAGGCGGGCAACAACGCGGGTGTGGGATAGGCGTCTTCGAGATAATCGAGTAACACCATCGATTCGGCGAGTGGACGACCGTCGATTTCCATTGCCGGCATCTTACCAATGGGATTAAGACGCAGAAATTCTGAGCTCTTGATGCCTCCCGATGGTAGCTCGGGAATCAGGGTGAGACCTTTGAGGCGAGCCGCAAAGGCCACGCGGGCGACGTACGGTGACACGAGCGAACCGTAAAGTTTCATGGAACCTCCGGGAGGATGTCGCGCATCGCCATAAATATGGCGCGTCGTAAATAAGGCGGCGAACTATGTACGGACGGCTGCGGCAACGTCAACCCGCCGCAATGACCACAATACGAAAAAAAGCAGCGGTAGTGTCAAAAGATTGAGCGCTTGCCAGCCCATTGTCTCGATAGCAGCGCCGGCAGAGAGCGAAGCGAAGGCCTGCGAGCTGAACACCGCGAAATCATTAAAGCCCTGTGCACGGAATCGCTCGTCGGGGGTGTAGGTGGAGGACAGTAGCGTGGTCGCACCGACGAACAGCAGGTTCCAACCGACGCCGAGCAACAGCAATGCGGCGAAGTAGTGGATAAATTGATGCCCAACAAAGGCGCAGACCACTACACAGAACAAATTGATGCCGACCCCCGCGAGCATCATACCGCGCACCCCCAGGCGCGCGACAAACCATGGTGTCGCCAGAGAGGGTAGATACATACCGAGCAAATGTGCTGTGATTACAGTCGTTGTGTCGGCAGTCGAGAAGCCGTCGTGGACATGCATGCTGAGCGGCGTTGCGGTCATGATGAAACTCATTACCGCATAAGACACCAAGCCGGCGAGCACCGCCAAATTGAAACGCGGGTCGCGCAGTAACTCACGAACGCTACGACCGTCACCCGTAGTTTGTGTGACGGTCGTACTCTGCTCGGCAGGCAGCAAAGCGAGGATTGCGGCAGAAATCACACACAACACGGAAAGCGAGAGAAACGAGGCGGTGTACTGCGGCCACGCGCCGAGCTCGCTCGTCAGACCGCCCAACATTGGGCCGACGAAAGCCGCGATTAAAGTACCGATCATTACCGTCGAGACGGCCCGACCCGAGTCGGCGGGCTCCGCATATTCGATCGCCGCAAATCGATACTGCTGCACGAACGCCATATTGCCGCCGATAAGCAGGCCGGCGAAGCAAAACAAGACGAAGCTTTCGTGGGCTATAGCCCAGGCGCAGAGGAGTGCTGCGATCGCTGCGACGAAGGCGCTGCCTATGAATGCTTGTTTACGACCGATGCGCTGCATCAGCAACGCTGCCGGTAGCGACATGCCTGCAAGACCGAGCACTGATATCGACAATGGCAGTGTCGCGAGCGCTGGCGCCGGTGCGATATGTGTTCCGACGATGCCGCCGAAAGTGACCAGGGTGATGGTGCCGCAGGCTGCGAAGGCTTGGGCGAGCGTGAGGATCCAGACGTTGCGCATGCGACCAAAGTGATCGTGGACGAAGATATCCCCTACAGTATATCGACCACGTTGTCCTCGGTTATGCTGAAGCCATGAGCGACCGAAAACTCCCGACGCCTGCCCCAGAGCCGGCGTTTTTCGATAATCCTGCCATCGACAATCTGATCGCAGTAACCATGGAGTTGGGCGCTGAGCTTTGGGTGCAGCGCGAGCGCATGCGGGTCATCGAGCGCTTGCTTGCCGAGCGTGGCGTGGTGACTGCCGAGACGATCGAGCAGTACGTGATGCCTGAAGATGAAGCTACACGTGTACAGACCGAGCGCGACGCCTTCGTGAAGCGTCTTTACGCGGCGTTTGCGCGCGAGACCATACCGGCGACGCCGGATGGTCCCTGAACGTCGTCGTGTCGATTACAGTTGCCGCGGAGTACGTCGAGCGCATCCTGCGAGCGCGAGTTTATGACGTTGCCATCGAGTCGCCCCTCGACAAGGCGACTCGCCTGTCAAAAAGACTCGATAACGAGATCCTGCTCAAACGCGAGGATCTACAGCCGGTGTTCTCGTTCAAGCTGCGTGGCGCCTACAACAAAGTGGCGCAGCTCTCCGCTGTGGTGGCGGATCGCGGCGTAATCTGTTCCTCGGCGGGCAATCATGCACAAGGTGTCGCGCTTGCTGCAGGTCGTCGCGGCATTCGCGCCATCATCGTCATGCCACTGACGACACCACAGATCAAAGTTCAAGCAGTAGCCGACCTCGGTGGCGAGGTGGTGCTGTTCGGCGATGACTACGACACTGCCTATGAACATGCGCTCGGCCTGGCGCGCGACCAACAGCTCGTCTTCGTGCATCCTTTTGACGATCCGGATGTGATCGCCGGGCAGGGTACCATCGGCATGGAGATTGCTCGACAAACCGGGGGTAACATCGATGCCGTGTTTGTACCAGTCGGCGGCGGTGGCCTCATCGCTGGCATTGCAGCCTTTCTGAAACATGTGCACCCGCGCGTCCGCATCATCGGGGTCAATGCTGCAGACTCGACGGCCATGTACGACTCACTGCGCGCGGGCGAGCGTGTTTCGTTGCCGCGCGTCGGTATTTTTGCCGACGGTGTAGCGGTCCGCCGTGTCGGCGAAGAAACTTTCCGGCTCGCACGCACTTTGGTGGATGAAATGATTCTTGTCGACACTGACGAGACCTGTGCCGGCATCCAGGATATTTTTGAGGAGACACGCTCCATCGTCGAACCCTCGGGTGCACTCGCAGTCGCAGCGATAAAAAAATTCATTACTCGTGAGAACTGTAAGGAGAGGCGATTCGTCGCTATTAACTGTGGCGCCAACATGAACTTCGACCGACTGCGGCACGTGGCCGAGCGTGCCGAAATCGGTGCACGCCGCGAGGCTCTGCTGGCCGTCGAAATTCCCGAGCGCCCGGGCAGCTTTCTCGAGCTCTGTCGAACTTTGGGACGGCGTAGCGTCACCGAATTCAATTATCGCTACGAGCGACCTGCAGCAGCACGCATTTTTCTCGGCTTTGGCATGCAGGGTGGGCAAGACGAGCGAAACGCGGTGATTGTAGCGCTGCGTGCTGCAGGTTATGCCGTCACCGACATGACTGACAACGAGCTCGCCAAGCTGCACGTGCGGTACATGGTGGGCGGTCGCCCCGAGGGGCTCGCCGACGAGCGTCTGTTTCGGTTCGAATTTCCCGAGCGGCCCGGTGCCTTGCTGCGCTTTCTCGAGGCCGTAGGTTCGCGCTGGAACATCACTCTATTTCATTATCGTAATCACGGCTCGGATGCCGGTCGCGTGATGGCGGGAATACAAGTGCCCGAGGCGAGGCGTGAGGATTTCTTGCTGCATCTTGCCGAACTGCACTATCCCTGGATCGACGAGACGGCGAACTCGGCGTATCGCTTGTTTCTCGGTAGTTGAGACCGCTGCTAGTGTCCGCTTACCAAGCTGTCGTGCAGCCGCGCGAACAGGTCATCCCGATCCGAGGGCTCTCGCATCGCTTGCTGCACTGGGGGCCGGACGACGCGCCACCGATTTTTTTATTGCATGGCTTTCAGGACTGCGCCGACACCTTCCAGTTTTTGGTCGACGCCTTGCCGCGCGGGCTGCACTTTGTGGCTCCAAATTGGCGCGGCTTCGGCGGTAGTGCACGCAACGATGCGCCTTATTGGTTTCCGGACTATCTCGGCGATCTCGATACTATGCTCGATTTCTTTCTCGGCGCGCAGCCCACCACACTGATCGGGCACAGCATGGGTGGGAATATTGCCGCGCTCTATGCCGGCGTGCGGGCGGAGCGTATTGGTCGCTTGATCTCGCTCGAGGGCTTCGGTTTACCGCGAGTCGACGCCGAGCGCGCACCCGATCGATTCGTCGAGTGGCTCGATCAGTTGCGCGAAGGCGTAAAAGAGTCGTACTACGAAACCAGCGCTTGTCTCGCCCAGCAACTGCAGCGTCGCAATCCGCGCTTGCCTGACGCCATTGCGCAGTTCGTAGCCCGAGCGTGGACTCAACCCGTGGCCGATAGAGTGATGCTGCGCTTCGATCCTTGGCATCGGCTCACCAATCCCGTGCTTTACCGTCGCGACGAAGCCGAGGCCTGTTGGCGACGCGTTCGGGCACCGACCTTATTAATGCTGGGCGGACAATCGGAGTACCGTCGCCATCTCGAGAGACATGATGGCGGCAATGAGGTGAGTCGCTGGCAGTCGTGTTTTGCCGATCTCGAGGTACGGGAGTTCCCGGGACTCGGTCATATGATGCATCACGAGGATGCGCCGGCCGTGGCAGCCGTGATCGAACATTGGCTGCATCGCCACTGACCTTCGCAAGCCTCGCCAAATCGGCGACACTCAATCCCGATGACTATGTACCCTGATCGAGTTGGTGTGCGCTGGGGGGGTGTGAGTACGGGGGCGCGCGTTGCCGGTTTTTTGGGTCTTGCACCCTTCGGGCTTGCGCTGCTCTGCGTGACCGTCGGCGCCAGTCAAGGTTACCTCGAGTTCGGCAGGCAGCTCGCGATCGCCTGGGGTGCAGTCATTCTCACATTCGTCGCCGCCGTTCACTGGGGACTCGCGCTTGCCGGCCGTTGGCAGTGGTCGCTGTCGACCATTGTCGGTTCCACTTTGCCATCGGTCATCGGTGCACTCGCGGTATTGTTGGGCAGCGAGCGCAGCATCGCTTTGCTGGTCGCGGGCTTTGGTCTGTTCTGGTTGTTCGAGCATCGAACGCGTGGCGCAGAGTTGCCCGGTGATTACCTTGCCTTGCGTCGTGCGCTGACGCTTGGCGCGTGCACGCTACTGGTCGTTGTGGCATTTGCTGCCGCTGAGGCTACTGCAGGGAGCATTCGATGAAACTCGAGGAACTGATTGACAGCCAGTGGCTGCGACCGATGATTGTCCTCAGCTTCGTCGCCGTCCTTTTATTACTTGCGTTTCAGGTGCTGCAGCCGTTCATCGTTCCGGTGATTTGGGCGGTGATCCTCGCGTACGTTACTTGGCCGATGCACGAGCGACTCGTCCGACTCTGCGGTGGTCGGCGCACGCTGGCTGCATTTTCGATGACTGTGTTTTTAAGCGCAGCCATCATCCTGCCGCTGGTGTGGATCGTGCTGCTGCTCAAATCCGAAGCCTTGCCGTTCTATCGCGAGATCTTGCCGATGCTCGCACGGGCCAAACTGCCAGAGTTTATTACCGATCTGCCGCTGCTCGGTCCTCGTTTGCAGGAAATAATTGCGCAGATCGTCCGTGATCCTGGTGCCGTCGATACGGCAGTGCGGGATTTCTTTGCCCAATCTTCGGGTGAGATCAGTAAGCTCTTCGGTGGTGTCGGCCGGAACATCGTAAAGATTGTTATGGCGTTGGTGTCGCTGTTCTTCATGTATCGCGACGGTGAGCATTTCGCCGCACAGGTAGAGCGTATCCTCGAACAATTCTTTGGCCGGGTACGCGTGCAGCACTATCTCGAGGCGGTCGGCCACACGGTGAAGGCGGTGGTCTACGGCATTTTGCTCGCCGCGCTCGCGCAGGGTACGCTTGCCGGCCTTGGCTATTGGGTTGCGGGTCTACCAGTACCCATGCTGTTCGGGTTGCTGACTTTTCTCGTCGGGCTGGTGCCGTTCGTCGTACCTTTCATGTGGGGCTCGGCCAGCGTCTGGCTATACCTCACCGGCGAGACGACCGCTGCCATCGGTTTGGCCATCTGGGGGCTCACTGCTGTCAGCTGGATAGACAACGTCGTCAGACCACTCGTGATCAGCGGTGCGACGCGTATCCCATTTTTACTGGTGTTGTTTGGTGTGCTCGGTGGCCTGACAGCATTCGGGCTCGTCGGTCTTTTCCTGGGCCCGGTCATTTTGGCGGTCATCATGGCGGTCTGGCGCGAGTGGCTTGCCGAGAAGCGTTCGCAACCCACTGTGTCGTCTGATTTCTAGCGCTGGGTATTCAACAGGATTACCCATGGCTTCTATTCTTCGGTCGTACCCCTTTCATTGTCGCCGATGCGCAGCGCCAGGCGGGGTTCTACGACAACGTGTTCGGCTGAATTTGTTTTTACGATCATTCTTTGACCGCTAAGGCAGACTTTCCGCTTGTGGGTCCGCGCGACGAGCCGGTCAAACCGGTGCTGCTTAAGGCGTAGGATCTGCAGATCGGCATGGTCGGCTATTTGCAATATGTGAATACACCCTTCGATACCGGTGTGGCAACGCGTCGCAGCAAAGTGCGCATAGGCGAGGCGATTCTGATGATTCAGACCGACGATATACGCGGTGCACACGAGCGCGCAGTCGCGACGGGCGCCACTATTACGACGCGGCCGACCGACTGGAGCGTGCCGTCGCATGACGGCAAAAGCACGATCCATCCGCGCTCGATGTCGATGTTCGACCTCGACGGTATCTACTCAGAAATCAACCAATACCTCTAGCGCCGTGCCAGCACTTGCTAGCAGCGCTGCGCCGCCGCTCGCTAGGCCGTGGCGCGGGTCAGTACCTGCGGCGTGTTGGGCGCGTGCCAAACACGCATACGGTCGAGCAGCCGTGCGGCATCGTCGTCGATCAGCAACATGTCGCGGACGCCCTTACGCAAAAAACCTTCGCGATCGACATGATCGAGAAAGCCGGAGAGACGCTGATAGAAACCATCGACATCGAGCAGTGCACAGGGCTTTCGGTGCAGCCCGAGGTGGGACCAGGTCCACACCTCGAAAAGTTCTTCTAGCGTGCCGACGCCCCCCGGCAGGGCGATGAAACCGTCCGCGAGCTCAGCCATCAGCGCCTTGCGCTCATGCATCGAGCCCACCACGCGCAAATCTTCGAGGGTGCGGTGCGCGACCTCGCGTACCATCAAATTTTCCGGAATGACGCCGATTACTTCGCCACCTCCCATGCGCGCCGCGTCGGCGAGCGCGCCCATTAGGCCGATTCCTGCACCACCGTAGACAACGCCGACGCCGGCGTGGGCAAGTGCCGTGCCCAACTGTCGCGCCGCCTCGAGATAACGCACCCCCGTGCCCGTGTTCGCACCGCAGAAAATGCAGAGCCGCTTCACCAGCCCATCCCGTAATAGGTGATGGTACGACTCACGTTGTCACGCACGATGCTGTTGAAGCCACGCAGATGAGCAAAGCGCTCACGAAGTCGACCCGCGACCACTTCCGGAATTTGGTCTAGCGGCGTACCCGCATCGAGTTCACGCCGCGTTTCGGTCATCAATGCCTCAAGGTATTCGCGTCGTTCCGTAAGACGCGATTTGGGGGCCAGCGCGATACCATGACCGCCCACATATTGCTCGAAGGACCAACCCTCGAGCTCCCGCAGGCTGCGCACCCAATTGTGTAGCGAGTAATCGGCGATGAAGGGCAGTGGCATGCCACCTGCCGTACCGAGGTCGACGATGAACGGTACGTTCACGTGATCCGGCGTCATCACGATTAGGCAATCACCATGGTTGACGCCGAGCCAGCGCAGCTCAAACTTACGCTCGCCGAGCTTCAGCACGTAGCGATTACCACTGAAGGTGCGCGTCGGCACGACGATTTCAGGTTCCGGTAAATCTCTGAAGTGGGCTATACAGTTACGATGACTGATGAAGATCGCACCTTCTTCTGCAAAGATTCGTCCACCACGGACGTGGTCCCAGTGTTGGTGGCTGTAAATGACGTATTTCACCGGCAAGGGCGTGAGCTTACGAATCTCTTTGCGCAGCACCGTGGCGGCTTCGGGTTCGATCGGATCAGTGACGATCACGCCATCGCGGGTGATCAAAAATACATTACGGGCACCTGTATAGCGGAAGGTGTAATACCCCGGTCCGATCTGCGTGACCTCGTGACCCTCGACCGGTGCGGGCAGGGCGCTGCGGGGTGTCTCGGCGCCGGTGGGCGCCGCTCCGCAGAGGGTCGACCCGCAGAGGATTACGAGTGCACCAAGTACGACGAAGGTTCGTATGTGAGTTCTCCTGTATTCAGTGCGAGCGTAGTCAATGTGAGCCATCGAGATTCGGCAGCAACGTCGCTGCCCATTTTGATTCTGCATCGGGTAGCTGCACATGCTTGGCCTCAGCAAAATCAGCGGCTGCACGCCAGGTGTTGTCGCGCTGCGGATCAAGATCTGAAGCGGCAAACACGATCGGCACGGCTGCGCGTCCCAATGCGCTCGTCAGCCGCTTGCGCAGCGGATAGTCAAACTGCGCGCGTGACAAACGCTGCCAACCCGGTGAGCGAAACAACTCAAGCACGCGCTGCTGTACCTGCACCGGATTGACCTGAGGCTCTTGCCGAATCGCGGTACTACCCTTGCGCTCATACCATGGAAAAAATAGCGCCTTGTCGCGCACCAGATGCCAGGCCTTGAGCAAATATCCGCCGTACCAATCAGGTTCGATATCCGGCGCAACGTGTTCGACAAGATCGGCCGCGAGTGTATCGCTGACATAGGCTACACCGACCATGGCTAGTACATGCACGCGATCGCGGTGGCGTAGGGCAAGCTCGAGACCGACTGATGCACCCGCGCCGACACCCAGGACATCGACTGTGTCGAGACCCAGTGCGGTAAGCGCTTCGTTGACGCTTTCGGCGTAGGCCGCAATCGAAGATTTGCGCCGCGGCAGCGTATCGTCTGACTCGCCGTGCCCCGGCAGGTTGAGTGCGATCACCGGCCGGTGACCGATGAAACTGCCGGCGATAGTCGCCACGGTTTCGCTGGAGCCGACGGCATCATGCAGCACGAGTACCGTACGTCCGCCGACATCGTCGTTGCGGCGCAGACGTAGTTGGCCACCCACGATATCGACGTAATCCTGTCGCAGCCGACAATGCAGCTTGGCAGGTGCCGTAATCTTTGGTCCCTTCGGTGGTTTGTGTCGCTTGATGTAATTGCGACATAGATCGAGCGTTTCCTCGATCGTGCCGCCCGCTTTGACTGTAACTTGCTCGCTTGCGTTGCGGATACGCGGCAAGTGCGCCGAGAGCACATCTGTGTCGTAAGCGGTGACCAGCATCGGCGTTCGCATGTTGCGCAACGCGAGATCGGAACGCATTGTGAACGCCGCGCGGTAGCCCACGCGGTAGTTATCTCCCGAGCGCATGAAATCGAGCAGACCCGCATGCAGCATCTCGGCGGGCGGAACATCACCACGCAGCCGCGCTGCCTGAGACTTGGCAAACCACGGAAAGAAAATCGTCTGATCACGCATGCGTGACCACAACCAGACGAGATGCGAGCCGTCCCAGGCCGGTATGAACGCGGGCAGATAGTGCTGCAGAATGTTCGTTTTCTCGCTCTCGGCGAGGATCACGTAACCATTGGCCGCTGCGCAGACGATGCGCTCGGGATACGCCGCGGCGATTGCCCCCGAAATCATTGCCCCAGTATGAAAGCCGTAGACGGCGGCACGCTCGACGCCTATTGCATCCATGAATTCGATCGCTGCTTCGGCGAAATCGCCCATCTCTGCCTGACCTACGCCCATCGCATCGGACAAGCCGAAGCCCGGCGAGTCCGGTGCAATGCAGGTGAAATGCATTTGCCAACGTTCCATCGCTGCCAGCATGTCGCGTGACGACAGCGGCGATTGATGAAACATGATCACCACCGGCCCCGAGCCGACGCGGCGGTAGTGAACTTGCCTCGCACCCCAGCGGCCCGTGGTGATGGAGGCAAAATGACGGGTGATGCGATTGGTTGACATGCGACACTCCCCTCGGCAACCGCCCGTCGACCTTACCACTGCCTCATGAGCCGATCGACCGAACCCGATATCGGGTCCACCGACAGGACGTTGGACACCCCTAACTCGGGCGTACGGGCCGCGCTGGCCCACCGAGATTTTCGCCGTTATACGCTCGGTCGATTTTTCGCGACCCTCGTTTGGCAGATGTTGGGCGTCGCTGTCGGCTGGCAGGTCTACTCGATCACCCGCGATCCGCTCGATCTCGGGCTGGTGGGCCTTGCGCAGTTTTTGCCGTTCTTCGCTCTGGTGCTGCCTGCAGGGCAGTTGGCCGATCGTCGTGATCGACGGCTGGTCATCGTCGCGGCGTATCTCATCGAGACCCTATGTGTGCTAACACTGATCTGGTTTTCGTGGAGCGGTAGCAAGGACGTTCGCTGGGTGTTTCTCGCAATGGCGTTGTTCGGTGCCGGCCGCGCGATGTGGATGCCGGCGAGTCAGGCCATGGTTGTTAATCTCGTGCCGACCGCGGTGTTTCCGGCCGCCGTGGCTTTCAACTCAACCTTATTCGAGGTGGCCGTGATCACAGGCCCCGCGGTGGGCGGTCTGCTCTATGCATTCGGTGAGTTGCGTCTACAGATGTCGGGTGCGCTGCTCGTGTACTGCACGGGTTTTATCTTGCTTGTGATCGCGATCATGCTGATTGCCGGGATTCGCCCGCGCCGCGCCGCTACCCCGACTGATCCCGTCTCATGGCGGGAGTTTACGCTGGGATTGCGGTTCGTGTTTCAGCGGCGCACTTTACTAGGCGCGATTTCGTTGGACTTGTTCGCCGTGTTATTTGGCGGAGTGACTGCATTGTTGCCCATGTTTGCCGCGGATATTCTGCATGTGGGTCCCGCGGGACTAGGCATCTTGCGGACCGCGCCCGGGGTCGGTGCTGCGCTCACGGCCCTCTGGCTCGCCCGGCGACCGATCAGCCGCCACGCAGGCGCGTGGATGTTCGGCGGCGTAGCGGTATTCGGCCTCGCTACCATCTTGTTCGGTCTGTCGACTTCGTTCTGGTTGTCCGCGTTCGCACTGTTTTGTCTCGGAGCCGGCGATATGGTGTCGGTATTCGTCCGTCACCTGCTGGTGCAGCTCGAGACGCCAGACGCCATTCGCGGGCGGGTGAGTGCGGTCAGCGCGATGTTCGTCGGCGCGTCGAACGAACTCGGCGAATTCGAGTCCGGCCTGACGGCGAGTTGGTGGGGGCCGGTGCGGGCGGTGACCTATGGCGGTATAGCCTGCCTCGTAGTGGTGGCGGGTTACCTGAAGCTGTTTTCGGAATTACGCCGCCTCGATCGGTTTCCCCAGGGGTCCTGAGCCCGGGGGTCGGCAACTGTAACTATCGACAGGACGGCCGGACGCGCTGTCAAGAATCACAAAGGCTCACAGCGCGGGAACCGTTTCTCGCTGCGACGAGTCAATCGGCGGGTGGCTGCGTGGCATACTCGACGCAACCCTTCGGAGAACGCTGATGCGCGCTGGTATCGCTCGTCCTGCTGTGCTCTGCGCCGCCCTCGCAGTCAGTCTCGGGGGGTGCATGACCGCGCGCATCGATGAGTCTCGAGAACTGCCCACGCAGATCGCCTCGGGCGAGGCGGTGGTGATCCTCGCGAAACCGCAGATCGAGGGAGCGACCGCCGAGGATGAATTCATGGACTGCGTTGGTCGCGGTCTCGGCAAGGGCTCGAGTCCGATCCGTGTGCAAGACAATAACCAGTTCGTCGATTCTCTTTTTCCTTGGTTCGAACCCGCAACCACACCGCGCCGCGCTGAAGCCGTGACCCAACTTTTGGCCCGTCCCGGTGTCAGCGAACGCGTGGCCGCCTCCGGTGTGCGCTATCTCGTTTGGCTCGATGGCGGCACCCGCAAGACCGACGGCGGCGGCAGCATCGCCTGCGGCGCAGCGCCCGGTGCCGCCGGCTGCATCGGCTTCGGTTGGTGGGAGAACGAGTCGAACTACGAAGCGACTGTCTGGGATCTCAAGCAAGCGAAGTCTGCCGGCAGCGTCGGTACCAATGTTTCGGGGACCTCGGCATTGGTTGGTGCGGTCGTGCCCCTGCCGTTCATCGCGCGTGTGCAAGCCACGGCCTGTCAGCGACTCGCCGACCAACTGCAGAGTTTCTTTAACGGTGACGCTACCGCCCCCTGATCGATTCGTATCATGATCAAGATAATCTCTCTCAAAGAATTGGGTTGGTGTGTGTTGGTATTGCTGCTCGGTCTCACAGGCTGCGCCGCCGTGTCGCAGACCGGCGGCGGCTCTACTGGCGGTCTACCCGGCGGCATGCCGAGCGGCTCTTCAGGCGGCTCCTCGGGTAGTGGTACTACGGTGACCTTGCCGGGCGGCATCGTGCTCGGCGGCGAGGGCGGTGGCGGCACCAGCAACGGCGAAACACCCGAGGATAAAGGCAGCGGCGGTGCGGCGACCACTAACGATGAGCGCCGCCAAGCCGCCGAAAAAACCCTCGACGATTCACTGGGTGAATTCGATAAAACTTTGGAACACGAGCAGCGTCGCACTGCAGAAAATCGCGACGCGCAGGCGGCAAACCGCACTGCATCTGGAGGAACTTCGGGTGATACCGCGAGCGGTGGCCTGGGTCGCGGCGAGGGTGATCTCAAATCTGAGCGCACGGCGCAGGCCGGCACCGGCGGTGGCGACGCGGCCGGCGGCGACCAGCGCGATCGCGGCGCGGTGAGCGGCGGTGGCAGTGGCGGCCCCGATCGTAGCCGGCCCTCGGGCGAGGATGACGACATCGTGGCGCGGCGGCTGCGCCGCGCCGCTGAGCAGGAGACCGATCCCGAGCTCAAAGAAAAGCTCTGGAAGGAGTACACGGAGTACAAGCGGAATGTACAGAGCAAGGGCTGATTTCTTCGGCAGCGGCTGGTTCTGGCGTGTGCCGCTGACGGCAGCACTCGTTCTCTTTGCACTCACAGGCTGTGTGGTCAAAGAGACCAGGCCTTTGCCCAAACTCGAAGCTGTGCAGGCGATACAGCAGATTCCCGACGCCGAGCTGCTCGACATCGGTGTACAGGCCTTCGACACCAACATTCCGCCGGCGCTCATCGATAACGAAGAGGCGCTGGACAAGCGACGAATCTACCCCGAGGTTCGTCGTGCCGAATCGCGTTTACTAGCCGCTCGTCTGAAGTCGACTCTCGTAGAGTCGGGTCAATGGGGCGCCGTGCGGATCGTGCCTGAGGGCGTGAAATTTACCGACGTACTGGTCAGTGGCAACATCATCGAATCGACCGGTGCGCGTCTCGAACTCGAAATCGATGCCGTCGATGCGGCGGGTCGCGTCTGGATAAAAGACAAACGGTACGCGGGGGATGCCGATCTCGGGTCCTACAAGACCGACGCGGCGATGCGTGCACGCGATCCGTTCCAGAACGTGTATGCGCAGATCGCCAACGATCTCATGGCGGCGCGTGACAAACTCGGGCCGGGCGAGCGCAGCGAAGTGCGCGAGGTGGCGCAACTGCGATTTGCGCAGGATCTCGATCCAAAATCTTTCAGTGGTTATTTGCAAACCGACGCGGCAGGTTTGACGCGAGTAGCACGCTTGCCAGCTAAAGATGATCCCGCGCTCTCGCGCATCGGCAAGATCCGCGAGCGCGACGCGGCGGTGATCGATACCCTCGATGGCTATAACGAACAGTTCAATGAGGGCATGTTCGACTCCTACGCGGGCTATCGACGCACCATCCGCGAGGAAATGGAAAAAGAAGACAAGGCGCGCGCACAGGCGACGACGCGTACCGTGCTCGGCGCTGCTGCGGTGTTGGCTAGCATTCTGGTGTCGAGTCAGTGCGGGTCCACTGACTATAATTGTCAGCGTATCGAAGACGCCGTACGTTACG
>VGTW01000058.1 GCA_016874555.1 Gammaproteobacteria bacterium
GATTGGTGATGCGGCACATCCTATGCTGCCCTTCCTTGGACAGGGTGCCGCGATGGGCATCGAGGACGGCATGCTGATCGCCCGGGCCTTTGCTGCCGCCGACACCATCGACGAGGCATTGCGTCGGTATGTCGAGGCCCGATTGCCGCGCGCCAACTGGGTGATGACGGAGTCCCGCAAAACTGCGCTCAACTATCACTCTGGGTGTTACGAGACCTTCCGCTTTGGCAAGCACATCAGCGCGGAATCGTTAGGTCTCATGGCCTACAACCCGGCGGCAGTTCCCGTTTAGTCGGCGCGCCCGGCGCCCGCCCGAGCGCTTACTTCCACGCTCAAACCGTGTAGGTCGGGGTGCCGGTGTCGTGAATCGGTATAGCGCCTTGCCGGGTGACGAGCACGAGATCTTCGAGATGCGCCGTTCCGCCTGCACCGGTTTCAAATAGCGGACAGTCGATCGAGAGAATCATATTTTCTTCGATAATGACGTCTGCGCGCGAACCGTCTGTATTCAGTCTTGGCTGGTCGGTATGCGCGAGGCCCACGCTGTGCGGACTGAAGGTGACGGGCACATCGATGCCGAATTTGGCGAGAGTCGTAGTGCCGAGTTCGCGTACCTGCGAAAAGCGCATACCCGGGCGGATCAAACCCTGTAGCTCACCCCAGGTCTTCGCCATAGCGTCGGTGCAGTAGCGCATGCGCTTGTTACGCTCACCAAAGAATATAGTGCGTCCGTAGTCGCCGTGAAAGTTCCTGAGATGGCTCACACAATCGATCATCAGCGCCGTCCCGTCGCGCAGGGGTTCGTCGTAGGCATCTGAGGATGAGGCATTCACTACCATGAAAACACCCAGGTTGCCACGCAGCGCTGCCTCGGCAAAAAATCTTTGACGAATTGCACGAATACTGCCGAGCTCGCGTGCTGCATAAATTGTGGCGTGGGCTGCGGCAACATTTGCGGCAGAGGCCAGCTTCATCATACGAACTTCCGCTGGTGTACGCACGAGACGGATACGCCGCGGTGTGTCATCGGCATCGACGAGCATCGCGGCTGGCGTTGCACGCGTCAGTAACTGCGCGACCGACGAGTCGTCATGACCGAGGCGGCCGCGAGCCACGCCGAGTTCGGCCAGTGCCTGGCCGAGCGCCTGTTCCATACTCGCGTAAAAGGGCGCTGCCGCTGCCAAAACTTTGCGCCGGTTTTGTTCGCGAGCGGGTGGCTCACCGTCGAGCTTGTAAACCACGAGGTCACCCGGCGCAGCGCCGGGGCGCGGACTGGTGAAGACAAACGGTTGTACCCCCGGCACCGGGCCGTCATCCGCCTGAATGTAGTAATACGAGAATGCCGGGATCACGAGTGCCACGGGTCGCCGCGGATCGCGGGGAACGATCGCCAGCGCCGAGGCGATCATACTCATGCGCTCGAGCAGCGGAAAAAAATTGGTGGCGTGGAAAACATTACGTCCTTCGCCCACGACCATTGCATCGAGGCCATCCTCGGTCAGGATGCGGCGTGCGCGTTCGCGATCCAGAAAAGGTTCGCGAGTGGCAAAACCGATATCGGGCAGAGCGGGCCTCAGTAAATCGCCCTTTGGGGCATGGCCCAGCGTGAGCCCCTGCGCAACGGCGCCCGTCCCCGGGGCCGCGCTCGCGCTCGCCCCTGTCACTGCATTGGCCATCGTGGCCGCAGCGATGAAATCGCGACGTTCCCGATCCATTACGGGGTCTCCCGGCTCATGGCGTGTGGTGTACAGCTTGTCAGTGGACCGCCGGCGCGGCAAGCAGTCCGTCCGGCGAGCGGGAGCTTCTTTGACTCTCTCGGCGAGGGTATGCTCTCGGCATCCCCCCCCCCTCGGGAGTCCGACCATGATCGATCGCCGCCAATTATTCGGTGCCGCTGCCGGCTCTGTCGCGCTCTTGCATGGCGTTGCCGCTGCATCCACCATGCGCAAAGCCAAGGCGGCGGTGGCGCCGCGCGGCGTCGATGGCCGACTCGTGCGGCTGGCTACGCTCGAGCTCGAAGCGCAACAAGACTTCACTCGCGGCATGCGCATGCTGCATGGCAAGGCGCTGCGCGCCGCATCTCTGGCGGCATTCGACCGCGTGCTTGAGCGCGAGGGCATCGACCCGGCAACGCCAATCACGGTTGACCAGCTGCGTCGTCTGATCGAAAACGAGCCGAGTACTAATCTCGCCTCTCGCACTTGGCTGCACAACCAGCAGTACATGTGGAAAACCTTGCATGCGCACTTCCACGATCATGCCGATGAGTACCTTGCCGAACTCGAAGCGGCTGATCGTGCCGGCCCCGGTACGCTAGAGCTCGCGCCCTCACTCGATGTGCCGATATACGCCCGTCACGAAATCCATATTCAGCCGGGCGGCTATGTCGGCGATCCGTTCGCGGGCCACATGTATCACTACGGCACTAACAGTTTTTACACCGGCACTTCGATCGGAGCCAACGATCAGGACGATTCGCATCAACGCTCTGCGCAACGCCTGCCGCTGCCGCAAGATGGCAAAATCTTGCGTGTTCTCGATATGGGCACGGGTATCGGGCAGCTGGCCGTCGCTCTCAAAGAAAAATACCCCAACGCCGAGGTGTGGGGAATCGACGTCGCTGCGCCAATGCTGCGCTATGCACATATGCGTGCAAACAATCTCGGCGTGGCCGTCAATTTTGCGCAGCGGCTGGCCGAGAGCACCGGTTTTCCTAATAACCACTTCGATCTGGTAACGAGCTATCTGTTGCACCACGAAGTACCTGCAGAGGTTACGCGCAAGATCATCGCCGAGGTGCAGCGCATCACCCGGCCGGGCGGCGTGTTTTATCCCCTCGATTTCGGTACTGGTGGTGCGCTGATGCCGCCGCGCCTGCTTTATGGACGGTGGTGGGATCATCGCTGGAACAATGAAGCGTGGTCGCTCGAGTATCACGCCATGCCTTTTACCGAAGAAATCGGCAAACGCGGCTTCAATATCGTCCGCAATGCCGAAGCAGTGATCCGTGGCTATGGAGCTCGGCACGCGATCAAGACCTAATTTCGTCGCGCCATGGAGCAGGCCCGCGGCATCCATTCTTATCGCAAATATTGGGCGGTGCGCTTCGGAGTGGCGCCGTTTCTACCCATGTCGCGTGCCGAGATGGACGCGCTCGGCTGGGACAGCTGCGATGTCATCATCGTTACGGGTGACGCCTACGTCGATCATCCGAGTTTTGGCATGGCGATCATTGGGCGTCTGCTCGAGGCACAGGGTTTTCGCGTAGGCATCATCGCGCAACCCGATTGGCAAAGTGCCGATCCCTTTAAGGCACTCGGTAAACCGAATCTTTTCTTTGGGGTTACGGCGGGCAATATGGACTCGATGGTGAATCGCTACACCAGCGATCGCCGTATGCGTAGCGACGATGCGTATACACCGAATGGCGAGGGGGGCAAGCGCCCTGATCGGTCGGTCATCGTTTATGCGCAGCGTGCCCGCCAGGCTTATACCGATGTGCCGATCGTGATTGGCGGCATCGAAGCCAGCCTTCGACGTATCGCACACTTCGACTATTGGTCCGAAAAAGTACGGCGCTCGATTTTGCTCGATGCTAAAGCCGATTTGCTACTGTTTGGTAACGCCGAGCGGCAAATCGTCGAGGTCGCCCATCGACTTGCGGCAGGCAAAAAAATCGGTGACATCACCGATCTGCGCGGTACTGCCTTCGCTCGACAGGCGCTGCCCGCAGGCTATATCGAGATCGACTCGACACATCTCGAGACGCCCGGCCCGCTCAACCCGCCGATTGATCCTTACGCCATGGAGGATAACGGTGGAACTAAGTCCTCGATGGAACAGACGCCCGCCGGCGCCGCGCAATCCGCCAACGAATCGGTCGTGCGTTTCGTACGGCGGGTGCGCAATGCTGACCGCGCGCGTAGCGTTATTCGCTTGCCCGCCTTCGAGCAGGTGGTCGATGACCCTGTCATGTACGCACACGCCTCGCGTATCCTGCATCTCGAGTCGAATCCGGGTAACGCCCGCGCGATGGTGCAACGCCATGGGCAAATCGACCTCTGGCTGAACCCGCCGCCGATCCCGCTCACGACCCGAGAGATGGATAACGTCTATGAATTGCCCTATCAGCGGCAGCCGCATCCTTCTTACGGCAAGGCGGAGATCCCCGCCTACAAGATGATTCGTTTCTCGATAGCCATCCAGCGCGGCTGTTTCGGCGGCTGTACGTTCTGTTCGATTACCGAGCACGAGGGTCGCATCATTCAGAGTCGCTCCGAGGGCTCGATCTTGCGCGAGATCGAAAAAGTACGCGACACCGTACCAGGGTTTACCGGTGTTATTTCTGATCTCGGTGGGCCAACGGCCAACATGTATCGGCTCGCTTGCAAAAGTCGCGCAATCGAAAGCGCCTGCCGCAAACCCTCCTGCGTCTATCCGGGCGTCTGCCCCAATCTCAATACCGATCACACGCCGCTCATCGAGCTTTATCGTAAGGCACGCGCGCTACCGGGTATAAAAAAAGTGTTGATCGCATCGGGTGTGCGTTACGACCTCGCCATCGAGTCACCAGAGTACGTGAAAGAGCTTGCGCAGCACCATGTAGGCGGTTATCTGAAGATTGCTCCCGAGGCGATCGGCGAGGGTCCGCTCTCGAAGATGATGAAGCCGGGTGTCGGTACCTACTATCGATTTAAAGAATTATTCGATCGTTACTCGAAGGAAGCAGGTAAAGAGCAGTACCTGGTCCCATATTTCATTGCTGCTCATCCTGGTACGACCGATGAGGACATGCTCGAGCTAGCGCTTTGGCTCAAGAAAAATGGCTTTCGCGCCGATCAAGTTCAGGCTTTCTTGCCGTCGCCGATGGCGACAGCTACGGCCATGTATCACTCTGGGAGGAATCCGCTGCGACGAGTAGCGCGCAACAGCGAAGAAGTCACGATCCCCAAGGGTTTGAAGATCCGTCGGTTGCACAAGGCTTTTCTGCGTTATCACGATGCTAACAACTGGCCGATGCTGCGTGAAGCACTACGACGGATGGGTCGCGCCGATCTGATCGGTCCTGGAAAACCGCACTTGGTGCCGCCGTGGCAACCGGTGGGTACTGGTAAGCAGGCCGAGGGCATACGCACTCCGCGACCGTTCCGTACGCAACACGTCAGACCGCGACAATGAGAACCACGCACGAATTTCGCAGTGGTCTCGAATTCAACGTCCTGGCGCTCGAGAAATATTTGACCGATCACATCGAGGGTTTTACCGGTCCTTTGCGTGTGCGCCAGTTTCCGGGCGGCCAGTCGAATCCCACTTATCACCTTCATGGGCCCAAAGCGTCATGTGTGCTGCGCCGTAAACCGCCTGGCGTGCTGCTGCCCTCGGCGCATGCTGTCGATCGTGAGTATCGGGTGATGCATGCGCTTGCGACGTATACCAACTTTCCGGTCGCAAAGCCCTGGTTGCTTTGCGAAGACCAAAACGTAATCGGTACAGCGTTCTATGTCATGGCATTTATCAATGGACGTATTTTTTGGGATCCCACCCTGCCTGACCTCGATCGTGATCGACGTCGACTCGTCTTCATGGCGATGGTCGAGACGCTCGCCGATCTGCACCGGGTCGACTATCGGGCGATCGGTCTTGCGGACTTCGGACGACCCGACGGCTATGTCGTACGTCAGTTGGCGCGCTGGTCCAAGCAATATGTCGTCGATGCCGAAGTGGCGGGGCGCGTGGCGAAGATGGAGCGTCTGATCGAATGGTTGCCAAAGGCGTTACCCGCCGTCGAACCAGCGCCCGCGCTGGTACACGGTGATTATCGACTCGATAATATGATTTTCGACGCAGCCGCCACGCGTGTGCTCGCCGTGCTCGATTGGGAACTCTCGACGCTCGGTGATCCGGGCGCTGACTTCGCTTATCACCTGATGCAGTACCGGATGGCTTCGGGTGGCGTGCGCGGACTGGAGGGCGCCGATCTTGGAGCGTTAGGCTTGCCCACCGAGCGCGAGTATGTGGCGGCGTATTGTTCGCGACGTGGCATAACCGAGGTCAGTGATCTCGAGTACTACTTGGCATTCTGCGCGTTTCGGCTCGCCGGGATTTGCCACGGTATCGCCGGACGCGTAGCCCGTGGTACCGCCGTCAACCCGCAGGCTAAAAAATATGCGGCGCAGGTCGAGCCACTGGCCGAGCTTGCGTGGCAGATCGCGCAACGCGCTTGAAAGATATGGTTCAGCTCTTGGGCGGCACGTAGACCACAGTCGACGGTGGTCGTTCGCGACGCAGACGCTCACCGACCTTTTCGGTACGTGCCCAGGCGCGCAAAAGATTCTCGCCGGTGAGTTTTTTTAGATCTTGGTCAGACCAGCCACGACGGATGAGTTCGGCAAAGAGTTTCGGATAGGTCGATACATCGTCGAGTCCCTCGGGCCACCAGTCATTTCCGTCGAAATCACCGCCGATTCCAATGTAGTCGACGCCGGCAATGTTACGGATGTGTTCGATGTGATCGGCTACCATGGCGATGCTCGTGGGCGGCAGCTTGAGTGCCGCGAAGCCTTCGGCGCGAATCTTCGCGGCTTCTTCGGGCGTGGCCGCTGAGCGGGCGCGCAAGCCAATCTCGGCCATGGCAGGCTGCAGCACCTTGCCGACCTCGCAATTGATGAAGCTTGAGACGAAGGTGACCATCACGACTCCGCCATTCTTTGGCAGCTTGAGCAGGATATCGTCAGGTACGTTACGCGGCACATTGCACACAGCCTTTGCCGAGGAGTGCGAAAAAATCACTGGTGCCTCAGAAATATGCAGCGTATGCGCCATGGTGCTCGGTGCGGCGTGAGATAGGTCGATCAGCATGCCGAGCCGATTCATTTCGCGCACGATTTCTTCGCCGAAAGGCGTGAGGCCATTATTACGTGGCTGCAAGGGGGCGGCGGCGTCTGCCCAATCGGTATGTGTATTGTGCGTGAGCGCCATGTAGCGCACACCAAGATCATAATAAGTACGCAATGCACCGATCGAATTCTCGAGCCCGTAACCCCCCTCCATGCCAAGCATTGAGGCAATTTTTCCAGCGCGCTTTGCGGCTCGAACATCAGCCACCGAGCGCGCAAACATGAAGACATCGGGATAGCGCTCAATGACGCGGCGCGCGATATCGATTTGCTCGAGTTGCTGTCGCGCGTAGGGCCCAGAGCCTTCGCCCGGAATGTAGACAGACCAGAACTGTGCACTGAGTCCGCCAGCACGCAGGCGCGCGATGTCGGTGTCTCCCTTGGTGGGTTGCCGCAGGTCATAAGCGATCACGTCACGGGGAGCATCTTTAAATTGGCGGATCGTCATTGGCAGATCGTTATGACCATCGACCAGAATCGTCGACCGCAACAGGCGAGTAGCACGCTTTAATGCAGGGTCTTTGGTCGGCTGGCCTTGAGCAGTGACGGTGTGCATTAAGAGACCGCAGACCAGGGTGAGAGTGGCGAAAAGCGTACACGGTGTAGACATCGGTACTCCCAGAAAATATTACAAAGAGGCTAGGGCGAGACGCGCGTCGCGCTGGCGACTGTTTCTTGTAACCAAAGCTTGATGGTCTGAGCCACGCCATCGGCTGCTTCTTCATGCACATAGTGTCCGGCATTGGCAAAGTGCACGAGTCGTGAACCCGGGATCATGGCTTGCAGTTCATCTGCTTCGCTCAGTGGTTTGTTTTTGTCCTGATCACCCCACGGGATTAGCGTCGGTACCTTGACCTGCGATGCGAGCGCAATCTCCTCACCTTCGCGGTACTGCTTCATCAGCGAGGTCATACCCGCTATGTAACCTTCGGTTCGTGTACCGAGCATGATGTCATCCATAACTTTTTCGGTGACGATGGAAGGGTCGACATATGACTGCTTGAGAAAGTTACTGCGAAAGTCGCGGCTGGCGAAAATTTTGGCCGACATGCGCGGGAGCGGCGGTAAAGTCACCTGTACAATTTTTGGTACGCCAGTACGGATGATGCCGGGGTTGAGCAGTACGAGTCCGCGCGCATTCGGATCGAGTACGGCAGCCTGCAGGGCTACAGCGCCGCCTAGCGAGTGGCCGACATAGATCACTCGCTTCAAGCCGATTTCTTTGGCAGCTGTAATCAGTACTTTGGCTTGCGGTCCATTGTGGTAATCGAAGTCTACCGGCTTATCCGAGAGCCCATAGCCCGGCATATCGATCGCGATCACGTGACAGCAGTCGGCCAGCCGTGGCGCCAGTTCACGAAAACTCTGCAGTGAGTTGCCGAAGCCATGGATCAGCAGCACCGCTGGTCGATCGGCAGAGGCCTCGCTCCATTCGCGGTAGCGCAACCGTACGCCGTCGACCATGACGAAACGATCCTCGGCCGTGGCTAGTAAGGTAACAGAGACCTCGGTTCGCATGGGCCAGTAAGCCCAGGCCATCAGCCCGCCCCACAGCAGCAGTACCAACACCAGCACACTTAGCCCCAGACGTTTGAGGAACCTCATGGGGGCCGATTGAATACAATCCGCTCGCGCCTCGCAACGACCTCAGGGATTTTCGCCACATTGTGATCGTGCTGCCGCAGTTGCCCGTACTCGACACCCTGTCTGCGCTACGTGCTGCCTTGGCGACGCGCGGTTGCGCCGTGCTCGAAGCCCCACCCGGTACGGGCAAAAGCACCGTGGTACCGCTTGTCTTGCTCGATGAGCCTTGGGTGGCAGGTCGAAAAATTCTTCTGCTCGAACCGCGACGACTTGCCGCCAGAGCGGTGGCCATGCGTATGGCGGCCACGCTTGGCGAGCGCATCGGTGAGACCGTGGGCTATCGCATGCGTCTCGACACCCGCGTGGGTCCACGTACGCGCATCGAGGTCGTCACCGAAGGCGTGCTAACACGTATGCTGCAGCATGACGCTTCGCTCGAAGGCGTAGCTGCCGTGCTCTTCGACGAATTCCACGAGCGCAGTCTGCAGGCCGATCTCGGACTCGCCTTTTGTCTCGATGCAAAGAAAACTCTGGAGTTGGATCTGCGCTTACTCGTGATGTCGGCGACGCTCGACAGCGCGGCGGTGGCTGCATTGCTCGATAACGCACCGGTGATCACCGCAGCGGGTCGCCGGTATCCCGTTGATATCATTTATCTAGGCAAAGGCTTTCCGGTACTACCGGGTGAGGTCGACTTGCCGGAGCGTCTAACGGCACTTGCCGTACAGCGCGCCGCACGCGAAACCGAGGGCGACATCCTAGTTTTTTTACCGGGTGTAGGCGAAATCAGGCGAGTGCAGGAGATACTCGCGGGACCTGGCGAATGCAGTGATCGTGGCATCGAGATTCTGCCTTTGTTCGGCGAACTCTCGCCCGAAGAGCAGCAGTGGGCACTCGCCGATGATCCGCGTATGCCGCGGCGCGTGATCCTTGCCACCAACATCGCCGAAACCAGCCTGACGCTGCCGCGGGTCAAAAGTGTAGTCGATAGCGGGCTCGTCAAGCGTGCGGTGTTCGATCCAGTCACCGGTATGAGCCGTCTTGAAACGCGGCGTATTTCGCGAGCGTCAGCCGAGCAGCGTGCGGGTCGTGCTGGTCGCGTGGCTGCTGGTCACTGCTATCGGCTTTGGAGTGAAGGTGCACAGCGCAGTCTGGCGGCGCAAACGCCAGCTGAAATCGTTGAGGCTGATCTTGTACCGCTCGCGCTCGATCTTGCACAATGGGGTGTGCGGGGTACCGATTCGGTCCGTTGGCTCGATCCGCCCCCTGCAGCCACGCTTGCCGCTGCTCGTGCACTGCTGCGACAGCTGGGAGCCTTAAACGTCGACGGTACTCTCACGCCGCAGGGTTACGAGCTCGGCGACTGGCCGTTGCATCCACGCCTGGCGCATTTGCTGCTCGAGTCTGCCGCGCGTGGTGAGCCCGAACTCGGCGCAAGTCTTGCGGTCTTACTGAGCGAGCGCGATTTGCTGCGCACCGGGCCACGGCAAGGATCAGACAATTCGCGAGATGTCGATGTATTGACCCGACTCGATGCACTCGCGGGTCGCGCGCCAGAGGGGGTCGTCGTCGATCGTACCGCACTCGCCAGGGTACAACGCGCCGTCGATCAATTCAGGCGACGCCTCGAGACTCGTAATCCCTCAAAGAAAAATTATTCGAAGGATAATCCTTTGGGTCCGGCCGGTCTTCTTGCTTGCGCGTACCCTGACCGTATCGGCCGTAAACGGTTAGAGGGTGAGGGCCGTTATCTGCTAGCCAACGGCCGTGGTGCGATGTTCGTCGGTCCGACTTCACTGGCACGGAGCGAGTTCGTAGTTGCACTCGATCTCGATGATCGTGAGCGCGAGGCTCGAATACTTTTGGCAGCGACTCTCGATCGCGAGACCCTTGTGGCGGCGGTTGGCGATCGTATTCGACATACGCGTGAGCTGCACTGGTCGAGCGGGGAACAACGGGTCGTCGCGCGTGATATTGTTCGTCTTGAGGCACTCATCCTCGAAGAAAAACCTTTCCTTAATCTGCCGGACGATGTCGCCGCGCCGGCGATGATCGAAGGCATTCGGGCAATGGGTCACGACTGCTTACCTTGGGATGACGAGACGCAGGCATTTTGCGCGCGTATCGAACTTGCGCGGCGTCACGGACTGCGTCAGGCGAAGGACTGGCCAGCGTTCGATTCGGCGAGCTTGCTAGCTACGCTCGAAGACTGGCTCGCACCCTGGCTGACGGGCGTGACCCGGCGCGCGCACCTTGTAAAACTACCTCTCATGGAAGCCCTGCGTTCTCGACTAGGAGGCGCTGCATCCCACGAGCTCGATGAGATCCTGCCGACACACATCGTCGTACCAACCGGCTCGCGGATCCGCGTCGACTACGAAGATGATCTTGCACCGTGCGCCTCCATGCGCATGCAAGAGGTGTTCGGTTTGGCGACCACGCCGCGCATCGGTGGCGGAGTAATCCCGGTGACCTTTAAACTACTCTCGCCCGCGCAGCGTCCGCTACAGGTCACCGCCGATCTCGCCAGTTTTTGGCGAAATGCCTACACCGAGGTCCGCAAAGATATGCGCGGGCGATATCCTCGACACCACTGGCCAGAAGACCCTCTGCAGGCCGAGCCCACTCGCCGAGTCAAGCCGCGTCAATGAATTTACCCGTCGGATTATTCGAGGACGAAGCATGCCCGTCATTCTGATCACCGGTGCCAATCGCGGCTTGGGCCTGGAGTTCGTCAAGCAATACGCCGCGTGCGGTTGGGAAGTTATTGCCACGGCGCGCGATCCCGCTGCGGCCCCTGAGCTTTCTGCACTGGCGAAGAGTCATCGCAGCGTGCGCCTCGAGCCCTTGGATATTGGCAATCACGCGGACATCAAAGCTCTTGCCGCGCGCCTCGGACAGCAACCGATCGATGTCTTGCTCAATAATGCCGGCTGGCTCGGCGATACCCGTAAACAATCGTTTGATGAGCTCGATTACGCGAGTTTTGAGGAGGTGTTACGTATCAACACCTACGGACCGCTAGCCATGGCGAAAGCGTTCATGGCGAATGTGCAAGCAAGCGAGCAGAAAAAGATCGTGGTTATCACCAGCGGCCTTTCCTCACTCGCCAACACCTCACGATTCGGTAATCTTTATTTTTATCGGATCAGCAAGGCGGGCGTGAACATGGCGATGCGTACTCTACAAGCCGAGGTGCGCGCGCAAGGTGTTAAAGTTGGTATTCTTGCGCCGGGAATGGTCGACACTCGACTGCTACGCCAAAGCGGTTTTGAGGGTCCGGGCGTAATCCAGGCGCCGCAGAGTGTCGCGGCCGTCATCGGTCATATCGACAATCTGACGCAGGATGCGGAGATGATCCTCTATACGGGCGACCGACTACCCTGGTAAATCTCGTCGCCCTACGCTGTGTCATGATGCGCCGAGATCGCGGGGGGGGCGAACATGACGATCAACAGTAACTGGCGACTGCATTTTGGCTAGGGTATCGGCATGCTGGGCGCTGCGTTGTTGCTCAATGGTTTCGCCGCGCTGCAGGCGTTTTATCTCACTAGCGTCGTCGGCATCTCCGCGGTTACCGTCACAACTCTGCTGTTTATCGCCAAGCTTTGGGATTGGGTCAGCTATCCTCTCGTCGGTGTGATCAGCGACCGTACCGGATCGCGTTGGGGACGTCGCCGACCTTACCTGTTGTTTGGTGCAGTGGTGTCGGGGTTGTCGTTCGCCACGTTCTTTTCTTTGGAACTGACGCCATTCGCCGATTCTGTTATTGCCGTCGTCGCCGTGCTCGCGCTCGTCGGTACCGGCTATACCTTGTTCAACGTGCCTTATATGGCTATGCCGTCCGAGTTGGTCAGCGACTATCAAGAACGTACGCGGATGTTCCAGTACCGAGTACTGCTCATCGCCATCGGTACTTTGATCGGAGCCGGGGCCAGTCAACGCCTCGCCGAATTGATGGGCGACGGTGCAGAGGGCTACTCGCGCATGGGTATGGTGCTCGGTTGCGCTATCACGGTGTTCACGGCTTGGGCGTTTTTCGGGACCACCAAAGGCAACGCGACCGAGCGGTCAGCGGCCCGCACACCGCTCGCTGATCAAGTGCGGCTCGGTTTGCAGAACAAGCCCTTCATCGCGTTACTGGCCACCAAGGCCACACAGCTGTTTGGGCTATTCACCACGGCAGCGATGGGCATCTTCATCATCAAATATGTGCTCGGGAAAGAAAACCCGGGGACGTGGCTGCTGTGGTTCACGGGAGTCAGCTTTTTGGCACAAGTGACCTCAATGCCTGCCTGGAGCTTGATTGTCAAGCGCATCGAGAAGCAAAAGACCTATATGTTGGCTACGGCCTCATTCTCGATTGTTTCTTTAAGCCGGCTGCTGGAAAGCCCCGCCGAAGAATTCTGATTGTTCTGTCTGCGTGCCGCTCTCAAGGGATTCGGGATGGCCGGCCTGCTGTTAATGGGCCAGTCCATGCTTCCCGACACCATCGACTATGATCTCAAGCATACGGGGTTGCGTCGCGAGGGTATCTACTCTGGTCTCTACAGCGTCGTGGGAAAATTCGCCTCGGCGTTTGCCCCATCGGTATTGCTCTTGTCCTACGCGTGGTTCGGTTTCGACTCGAAAGCGCCCGTGCAGACCGCCGAGACCATAGATGGCATTCGTTATTGCGCCGTCTTCCTGCTCTGCATCTATTTCGGGATATCGTTGATCCCGCTGTCGTTTTATCGCTTGACCGAGCGCGACCTCAAAGAAGCCAAGCTGCTCGCCTGATCGCCAGCCGAAAATGGCGCGCCGCCGCGTTCGTGCAGTACCGCCTGAATCTCGGCAACGATCGACAGCGCGATGGCCTCGGGCGTGCGCCCGCCAAGATCAAGGCCGACGGGGGCACGCAGACGTGGTCGAAGTGACTCTGCGGCGGAGCCGAGCTCCGCGAACAAGCGTTCACGGCGGGCTGCA
>VGTW01000059.1 GCA_016874555.1 Gammaproteobacteria bacterium
CCTCGGCATCCCAAGGGCTCGCTTCGCGCAGCAGACGCGCGGGTGTGGCGTCGACTTTGTCCATCTCGGTGCCGAGCGGCAAAATATTGAACAGCGCATCGAACAGCGCGTTGCAGACTTCCTGCACGAGATAGGTGGCACCGGCGTAGCCCATGAAAGGCGTGCCGGTGTGGCGCCGGATGATGGCTCCCGGAAAAGAGGCCGGGATGTACATCGCACGAGGTCCGAGCTCGGCCAGGTACATGCGCTCGTTGTAGCTGCCGAATAGCACGAGGGGGGTTTTCTCGCGTATCGCTTGACGAACAGCCGCGTTGTCGGGCTTGACACCGGGCTGCCGCGCAAACGAGAACGTGCACGGCAGACCGAGCTCGGATTCGAGGAAGTGGCGCACACCACGCGCGTAGGTTTCGCCAGCCACAATGGCGAAACTCGCAGTGCCGAAGAAATCCTGCGTGACAGAGCGCCACAGGTCCCAGAGCGGCTTGATGGTGGTGTGCTTTTCGCGCTCAATGAAGGGCTCGGGATCGAGTCCGAGCAGTTCACCGAGCGTACGTAAAAATTTGGTGGTGCTGTGCAGGCCAATCGGCGCCTGCAGATACGGGCGCTCAAGGCCCTCGCAGAGCATGCGGCCGAACTCGCGATACATGCAGACGTTGACGTCGGCGTCGGCGAGCTTGGGAATGTCGGCCAAATGACTGCCGAGCGGAAAGGTCATGTTGATCTCGGCACCGATGCCTTCGACGAGACGCCGAATCTCGGCGAGGTCGGAGGGCATGTTGAACGTGCCGTAGCAGGGACCAATGATATTGACGCGCGGCTTCTCGCCTTCTTTGCGCGTGCGCGCCGGCACTTTCTTCGGACCAAACTCGGTCCACAGCCACCACAGCGCACGATTTGCGCACTGCCACTGATCTTCGTCGATGGTGCGCGGCAAAAAGCGCTTGATGCTGGTGCCTTCGGGCGTCACGCCACCGCCGATCATCTCGGCGATCGAGCCCGTGACCACGACCGCCGGCAGATGCGGATCGAGCACTTTGTGGGCGCGCTTCATCGCCCCTTCGGTGCCGTGCTGACCCAACTCTTCTTCGGCAAGTCCCGTGACCACCACCGGCAATTCATGCGGTGGCAGGGCATCGGTGTAATGCAGCACCGAAGTCACCGGCAGATTTTCGCAACCGACCGGACCGTCGATGATGACCTGCAGGCCTTTGATGGCGGTGAACACGTACACCGAACCCCAGTAGCCGCCAGCGCGATCATGGTCGAGCACGAGCATCAGACCATCTCCTCGGCCTTGCGGGCCTTGGCCTGTTTCTCGAGCTTGCGACGCCAGGCGTCACGAAACTCGGGGTGCGCCCGAGGCGTCTCGGTCCACATGCCCGCGGCGTCTCCCGAGCCGGTCTCACCAAAGAAATTCTTCATTTCATCAAAGCGCGACTTTCCGGCAATCGAGGTATTGATGAGTTGCGCAAGGGCGCCCGCACCCGCAGGTCCCATCAAAGGTCGCGAGGAAATGAGATTGGTGAAATACAGCGCCGGCGTCGAAGCTTCCTTGGCCTTCTGCACCACCGGGGTCGTGCCGATCGCAAGATCGGGCTTGAACTCGGCGAGGGCGGCGAGATCCTGTTCGAGCGAGGCCCGAAACTGCACATGCACACCGCGCGCCTCGAGCCACTCGCGATCCGCATCCGAAAAACGCGTGCGCGGACAGGCCGTACCGACGTAGCGCAGATCTGCGCCACTCTCGATGAGCAGGCGACCGACCAAGAGTTCCGAGCCCTCATAGCCCGAGAGCGTGATACGACCTGTGATCGGCGCTGCAGACAACGCACCACGGATCGCCGGCAGCACGCGATTCTTGGCTGCCTCGATCCGCTCGCGCGGCACGTTACACGCCTCACCGATGCTCTCGAGCCAGGCCGCCGTGCCGTCGTAGCCGACCGGCGCCGAGCCGACGATGCGGCGACCGGCCGCCTCGAATTCGCGATAGACGCTGGTGTAGAACGGATGGATGGCCGCGACCGCCGTGCAATCGAGCGCCGCGTAGAGTTCGCGCCACTCGCGCGTCGGCACCAACTGCCCCGCCGCGAGACCCATCGGCTCGAGCATCATGCCGATGCCTACAGGATCCGCCGGGAAGACTTCGCCGACGAGGCTGATCGTCGGCTTGTCGGAGCGCGCCACACGCGGTGCCTGCACCGGCCCGGCTTCCGCCTCGGTGCGTGCGTAGCGCAGCATGGCGCCCGCGAGTACGTCTTTGGCTTCGGCATGCGTCGGAATGCCGAAGCCCGGTACGTCGATGCCGATGATGCGCACACCGTTGATTTCTTTAGGCAACAACTGCAAAGGTACGCCCGAGGCCGTCGGCACACAAAGATTGGTGATGACGATGGCGTCGTAGTTCGCCGGATCAGCGATGCTATACACGGCGTCGCGGATATCTTCGAAGAGCTTGCCGGTCACCAGCGTCTCGGAATTGAAGGGCACGTAGCCCACCGTTCGCCGTGCGCCGTAAAAATGCGACGTAAACGTGAGTCCGTAAACGCAACACGCCGAGCCCGAGAGGATCGTCGCCGTACGTCGCATGCGCAAACCGACACGCAGACTGCCAAAAGCTGGACACATGCTCTGCGGCTGATCGTGCGGACCTGCCGGATAGTCGCGCGCATAGCGCTCGAGTGTCTCGCTCTTGCCGGCGGCTTTTGCTGCCGCACGCATGGTGTCCTGCCCCCCATGACAGGCCGCGCCCGTGGCCGGCGGCGAGTCGTAAACGACCTCCGCAGTGGCTTCAAGTTCGGTGGTGAGGGCGTTCATGTCATCAAACCGCGTCGTAAATAACCTCAAGCGAGGGCTTGTGCAGTTGCGAAACTCCACACATGTCCTCGAAAGTCGCCGGTTGAAGTTTGTAGTCGCGACCGACGGCCTCGCCCTTGAAGAGTCCGAGCAGCTGATCCTGCGTCAGTGGCTTCGGGCGCTGCGGCGGCGCCTCGGCAACATTGCGACCAAGCTGATCGAACAGGCTCCCCCACTCGGAGCCGGGACGACCAATAATTTCGTAAGCGGCACTTTTGCGCCGGATATCTTCATGGGCCGGAATCGCCGCCAGCACCGGAATTCCCGCCGCGCTCGCGAAGGCTTGCGCCTCGCCCGTGCCATCATCTTTGTTGATGACGAGCCCGGCAACACCAACGTTGCCTCCGAGCTTGCGAAAGTATTCGACTGCGGAGCAAACATTGTTGGCGACGTACAGGGACTGCAAATCGTTGCTGCCGACGACGATAACTTTTTGACACATGTCGCGGGCGATCGGCAAACCGAAGCCGCCGCAGACCACATCGCCAAGGAAATCGAGCAACACGTAATCGAAACCCCAGTCGTGGAAACCGAGTTTCTCGAGAGTCTCGAACCCATGGATGATGCCGCGGCCGCCGCAACCGCGACCGACCTCAGGCCCACCGAGCTCCATCGCGAATACGCCGTCGCGCTTGAAGCACACATCACCGATCTCGACCTGCTCGCCCGCGAGCTTTTTGCGCGATGACGTCTCGATGATGGTCGGACAGGCACGGCCGCCGAAGAGCAGCGAAGTGGTGTCGCTCTTCGGATCGCAACCGATCAGCAGCACCCTCTTACCTTGCTGCGCCATCATGTAGCTCAGATTGGCGAGCGTGAAACTTTTGCCGATACCGCCCTTGCCGTAGATCGCGATGATCTGCGTTTGCTTGGTGACCGGTGAAGCCTGAGGCACCATGGGCTCCAGCGCCGCTTCAGCGCGCAAACCGCGCTTCAGTTTTTCCACGGGGATCGAAAGTGTATCGCCGGGGGGGGTCATGCAGCGTGCCTCCAATCGAGAATCATCTTCAGGCACTCGGCATCACCGAAAGCCTGTCGGTAGGCCTGATCGGCCGCGGTGGCTTCCTGCCGGTGTGTGATAAGACCATCGAGCGACAGGCGCTCTTTAGCCAACAAATCGAGAACTGCCGTAAGATCACTATCCTTCCACTCGGCAGCCACGCGAATACGCACTTCGCGCATAAACGCGAGCGTGAAATTGAAACTCATTTGCTCGGTGTAAAAGCCGGCGAGAACGATTTCGCCACCCGGCGCGAGGCAACCGATCAAAGAATCGAGAGTCTTGGCATCGCCACTAACGTCGTACACCGCGCCATAATCCCGACGGGTGTCTTCGTCAGGAACGCAGACCCGGTAGCCGCTGGCACCGTCACTGCGCACTGCGTTGCGCTCCCAGACGGTGGGCGGCGGCGCACCGAGTGCGATAGAAATCCGGGCGAGCAGTCGCCCGAGAACACCGTGCCCGACGATGAGTTCGGGGGCGCGCGCATGGGGCGCTGCGAGTGCGTGATGGGCAGTGGCCGCGAGCGCCAGCAGCACGGCGCGCTCACCCAAAGATTCGGCGACCGGGGTCACGCGACCGGCGGGGATCACGAGCCGCGATGCCGCACCACCAAAGAGACCGCGGACTTTGCCAAAACAGCGCGCGCCGGGTACGAACACGCGCTCGCCCACTCGGCGCTGCTGGACATTGCGGCCGACGCCGATGACGCGGCCCACGGATTCGTAGCCGGGCACGAGCGGATAGCCCATCCCGGGAAAAGGCGGCATTTTCCCTGACCAGAGCAGGCGCTCGGTGCCGGTGCTGATACCGCTCCACTCGGTGGCGACAACGAGATCGTCGTCCGCAGGAGACTGCAGGGCGAGTCGGTCAAGCGCCAAGCGCTCCGGCCCTTCAATCACTACGGCGAGAGTGTTCAACCCCTGATTCATGCAGGCTCCCTGGCCTGACTTCCCAATTGTCAGTCTACGCTTACGCTTATATGTGTCAACTTCGAACGACACTTTTTCGCTGGGATCGGAGCCGCCCTAGCCCGCCCGCTCGGCCACCAAAACGCTCGTCTGCAAGGGGATCCGCGTTGGGCAGCGCCGAACCCTGGAAAACCCCGCGTTTTCGAGCATTCGGGTTAGCTCTTGGGGGCTGCGCGGCCGACCGCTGCCCATCGCCCAGAGGTAGAGGCCGAAATAGGCATCCCCCATTCGTTCGGCCCCGCGGATTCCGGCCATCGGCTCGGCGACCAAGATGCGGCCCCCGGGGGGTAAAACGGCCGCGGTCGCCCGTAACAGTCGCTCAACAAGGGGGTCGTCATGATCGTGCAGCACGCGCACGAAACTGACGAGATCAGCGCCTGGCGGCAGCGGATCGCGCGAAAAATCCCCACCAAAGATTTGGATGCGCTCAGCGAGAGCCGCCGCTGCGAAGCGCTCGCGGGCGAGCGCTGCGACGCCCGGCAGATCGAACAGCATCAAGTGCGTATGGGCCGATCGACGCGCCAGCGCCCGCAAGAAGCTGCCATCACCGCCACCGACATCGAGGATCGCGCGATGACCCGTGACATCGTAGGCATCGAGAATTTCATCGGCGACTAAACTTTGCGAGGCGGCCATCAGTCGCGTGTAGTCGTAGGTCTTTTCTGCTTCGACCTCGCTCGACTCCGCGGCGCTTGCATAGGGCCAATAGTTGGCGAGTGCGGTGGCGCCCCGTGGCGCGCGCAGCAGCGCGAGCGGATCGGCGAGATCACCATAAAGCACCGCGTGATGCTCGATCATGGCGAGCACACCCGGATTGCCGAGCAACGCCGCGCCGCGTCGACCTAGCGCCCAGCCGGCGCGGTCTTCGTCCAGGTTGGCAGCTTCGAGTAGCTCGAGCGCCGCCGCAGCCCGCAGCAGCGTTTGTGCGGCGGCGACGCTCAGCCCCACGGCTTCGATCAGGATCGATTCAGGCACACGGCCGGCACGCACACGCTCAAGCAAACCCAAGCGCACACAGCTTAAAGTAATCTGCGAGTAGGTGAAGCCGGCAACAATGTCGAAGAGTTCGCGCGCCTCGCGCCGCGCCCGCGGTCGCGACAACCAAAAAGCCGCGGCGGCACGCTGAAAGCGCGGACTCGTCAACAGGCGATTGCGCCACTCGCGCCAGGTATCGCGCCACACGGCGGAGGATTCACTCAGGCAGCGCGCTGCAGCAGCGAGGCCGGTAACAAGCGTTGCGCCTCGAGATCAACGAGTTCACGCAAGAACTCCGCACCCGGGCACTCGGGAATCGAGGCGGCAGCTTCGGTGATCAGACGCTCGAAGCGCTGCACTGCGCCCCGCATGCCAAGTTCTGCAAGGGCGGTAGGCCGGCCGAGATCGGCATCGCGGCCGGCGGGCTTGCCGAGTTCTTCTTCGGTACCCAACGCATCGCGAACATCGTCAGCGATTTGATATGCCTCACCCAAGCGCTCGCCCAAGACGCGCCACGGCGTCGGGTCAGCGCCCGCCGACAGCGCGCCACCCACGGTCGCTGCAATGAACAGCGCACCGGTTTTTTGCCGACGATATTCTTCGAGTGGCGTCGATTCCTCGCATTCCCAAGCTTGGCCAGCCACCAGGCCTCCGGGCGCGCCCACCGCGCGCGCCAGCGCCAGCACTAGCGGCGGCAGACGATCCGGTGCGTTGGCAAACACGCGCGCCACGTTCTGAAACGCGAGCACAATCAGCGCATCGCCAACCAAAAGCGCGATTCGCTCATCGAAGGCACGGTGCACGGACGGTCGATTACGACGCACTTCGGCATCATCGAAACACGGCAGATCGTCGTGCACCAACGACGCGCAGTGCAGCAACTCGATCGAGGCCGCGGTCGCAATCGCGAGCGGCGACTGCGGCTCGCCACAACCTGCGGCAATCGCCAGACATAATCGGGGGCGTACGCGTGCACCGCCTGGAAACACGGCATAGCGAATCGCCGCGGCGAGGCGCGGCGGACACCCGAGCGCATCGCAAGAAGCGACGGCGGTTTCGAGCGCGGCTTCGATTCCCGATGCAGTTTCCATGGTGCGCCTCCGCGGCTACAAGGACCGGCACCGACGTGACTGGAAAACGTCAACTTCGGTTGTCAGACTAGACTGTAATGCAATATAGACACCCCCCCGTGGTGAGTCAAACCGGTCCGGATTTCTCTGCCGCGGTGCCGCGCGATGGCTACGCCTGGTGGTACGTCGATGCGCTCAGCGACTGCGGTCGCCACGGGCTCACCATGATCGCCATGCTCGGCTGCGTATTCTCGCCCTGGTATGCGGCCGCACGACGCCGCAGCGCGGGTGACCCACTGGCCCACTCCGCCCTCAACCTGGCGCTCTACGGCGACGGGGGTCGGCGCTGGGCACTGACCGAACGCGGCGCCGGGGATGTCGAGCGCAGCAACGCGCACCTCGCCATTGGCCCCAGCACTTTGCACTGGGACCGCACGCGTCTCGTCATCGAGGTCAATGAAATCACCGCCCCGTGGCCGAGCCGGCTACGCGGTCGAGTGACCGTGCATCCCTCGATACTGCTCTCACAGGCCTATGCGATCCATTCAAGCGATCGTCATCTTTGGACGCCAATCTCGCCGTACTGTCGCGTCGAGATCGAGTTCATGCAGCCTGCGCTGCGCTGGCAAGGTACGGCCTATCTCGATGCCAATCAGGGCTCCGCGCCACTCGAAGCGGATTTCGATTCCTGGAACTGGTCGCGGGCCTCGGCGGCTGATTGCAGCCGGATTTTTTACGATACACGCTGGCACCCGGATGTTGCCGCGGAATCTTCCCATGGACGTTCGATTTCTTTAAAGATTGATGCTCAGGGAGACATCGAAGAATTGCCACCACCCCCACGCCAGCGCTTGGCCGCAACGCGTTGGGGCATTGCCCGCGAAACCCGTTGTGATCCCGGCGCCCGGGCCGCAGTGCTCGAGACCTTGGAGAGCGGCCCGTTCTATGCGCGCTCGTTGGTGCACACAAGGGCCGAAGGTCGCGACTGGACCGCGTTTCACGAGAGCGTTTCGCTGCGCCGCTTTGCGGCGCGCTGGGTGCAGGCGCTGTTGCCGGTACGTTTGCCGCGTCGCCCCTTGCGTTGAAGCCCGCGCGCGCAGCCTTACTCGCTCAGGCGCGCTCCAAGCGCTCGAAGACGTCGAGCACACGCGAGAGCTCACGAGTAAACAAGGTCTCGCCTGCGAGTGGATCGCCACTGACTCCGCGCGCGCGGTCGTGACGGCTGATGGCATCGAGCAGATACTGCGCTTCTGGCAACACGGAATGAGCAGTGCCGCCGGTGCGTCGCGTGGCCGCGATTAACGCCTCGGCCAATAAAAACAGCTTGCGCCGGCCCGACACCACCGCGCGACTCGACACCGAATCGCCGCCCCGTCGACTGACTTCATCGCCGATCGCGGCATACATCAGCCGCGCCGCGTGAATGGCGGGTCGGCATTCGACCGGCAGCTCGTCGACACCCGCTGCCGAGCGCTCGTACAGCATGCGCGCCTCAGCCAATAGACGATCGATCACCGCGCCAAGCCGCGGTTCGAAATGCGGCTCGCGTAACCACGCATCAGGGTCGAGGCCGGCTTCGCGCAGCCAATCGCGCGGCAGATACAGCCGACCCATACGCGCGTCCTCACCGACATCACGCGCGATGTTCGACAGCTGCATGGCCACACCGAGATCCGCCGCGCGCGCCAGCGCATCGGTCGAACGCACACCCATGAGTAGCGACATCATCACGCCTACGGTTCCCGCAACCCGCACCCCATAGGCGCGGACGCTCGACAGATCGTGATAGTCGCGGACCGTGGCATCCCATGCAAAGCCTTCGAGCAAAGCTGCAGGCAAGGTCTGTGGAATCTCGAACTGCGCGACCACCGCCGCGAGCGCACGATCGGCCGGGTTGTCGAGCGGATCGCCTCGATAGGCACGATCGAGTCGACGCTGCAATTCTTCGAGCGCACGCTGCGGCTCACTCGAGCGATCGATAGCGTCATCGGCTTCGCGACAGAAGGCATACAAGGCGATTGCCGAGCCGCGGATTCGTCGCGGCAACAGCAGCGAGGCCGCATGAAAAGTTTTTGAGCCCCCGCGGATCGAGGCACGGCAAGCGGCCAAGTCGGCAGGCGCCGCGACCAAGTCGCGGCCGGTCACACGCACCTGCACAATTTCCGATGCGTCTGCCGTCGGCGGGCTTGTCACGCTGTCGCTGCTGGCCATTGTCGAGAGACCCTATTCTTTATTTTACTCTACGACCTCGGCGCTGGCGCCTGCAACTCGGCAGTGCTTATCGGCGCTCCAAGCAAAGTCCAGCATGGCCACTTCGCCAAACGTCATGCGCTTACTTGCGGCGAGCGCAATGATGTTCCACGCGGTATATGGCATGACGATGAAAGGCCACGGATCCTTGGCCTCCCAAGTGACTTCGCGAGCCTGCAAAAGACACTGCAAATTGCGGCGAAATTGCCGGGTGAACATGGACTTTTGAGTTTCGGTCAAACAGGGATAAAACTGCTGCGCAAAACGCGCCGTGCGCAAAGCGGGCGGCGGGGCGGTCTGCGGCTCGAGCAGCGCCGCGGCCAAGCTCCGAGGTTCGACGAAATGGATACCACTCGTCGCCCGTGGGTTGCACTCGATGCCGTGTACCTGCCCTTCAGCATCGATCATGAGATCAAAGGAAATAAAGCCATCGAATTGTGTATGTGCAACAAAACGACGAATCCATTGGTCGACGGCCGGCGGTGCATCAATCCTTTCAAAACATACCGCGACCGTCCCCTGCATCACAGCACCGCGATACAGCACGGTGAGCCTGACCTCGCCCGCCCGCGCAATACTGAAACTGCTGACGAGCTCGCCCCGCAGCAAACGCTGTACGATGGAGCGTTCGGTCACGGCCGGCACCGGATCGCCCGCGTTGAAAAACCGTACGCCGCGCCCGGAGCAGGACGAAGTTGGCTTCAATACATAGTCGAACTGCGCCGCGAGCTCGCGAGCGCCCGCGTGTTCGCTGGGATAACTCTGCGGCGCGCTCACCCCGGCTGCGGCACAGGTCTCGATGAACCGCCTTTTGTCGTGCACCGCAAGGATCTCGGCCTGCGACATCGATAGCAGTCGACATGACGCGGGCAGCGCCCCGTGCAGCGCCGACACGTGCACGATTTCCTCGGAAATCGGCACCAGTAAATCAACTTGGTGTGCAACTACGAGTGCCTGGAGATCATCGAGATATCTTTGACCATCCACCGCAGGCGTGGTGACCCTGAAGCTCTGCGCGACTGCCTTGGAAACTCCGCTCAGATGCCGCTCGAAAGGTTCGGCCACCAGCACGCGTACTCCGACACCATGCAGCGCGCGCGCAACCTCCAAGGCCTTCGGCAGACGACCGAGCGTCAACAGTGCGGTGGTCACGCCAAGCTCATGCCAACACCCCCACGGCGTAGCGACGCTCCGATCGACGCTGCACGCTCGCCATCAACTGGTGCTGGGGACGAATCGTGAGGCGGGCCACCGGTCGTACCTTCCGGGCGTCTTTGACGACGAGATCGTAACGTCGGATGAGGCGCGCCAGAATCAACGTTGCCTCGAGAGTCGCGAACCCGGCGCCGATACAGGTCCGCGGCCCGAGCCCGAACGGCAGATAAGTACCGGCGACGAGCTCGTGCTCACGCTCGGCCGAAAAACGATCCGGGTCGAACGCGTGCGGGTTGCGCCAGTAGTCGCGATGTCGATGAATGGTCCAGGGTGCGATCATGATCATCGCGCCTTTTTTGATGCTGTATTTGCCGATCTTCGCAGCCTCGGCAGCGACGCGCGGAATAAACGGGATCGGCGGATAGAGTCGCATGCTCTCACGGAATACATTGCGCACCAGCGTCATGCGGCGTGCCTGCTCGAGCTCCAAGGGGCCATCACTGGCAATCGAATGGATCTCGGCGCGTACGCGCTCAACCAGCTCCGGCTGCATCGACAGGATGAAAAACGCCCAAGTGAGCGCGCTCGCCGTCGTCTCATGTCCGGCGAGAAACATCACACCAAGCTGGTCAAGCAGTTCCTTGCGACTGAAACCGGCGCCCGACTCCAAATCGCGCGCTGTGATGATTTCGGCGGCGATATCGTCCCAAGCCGAGGACCCCGTCGACAGATGGGTGTCGATTAAATCACCGAGGTGATGGCGAATGCGCTCGCAAGCCGCGAGCACGTCCGCATGCTGCGGAATCTGCGTGTAGGGCGGATCAAAAATCAGACGACGCAACTCAACCTGCGCACAAGTGCGCTCGAATACCGTGAAAGCCTCGAACACATCGACCGCAGTCTGCGACTTGAGCGAGGTCGAAAATACCGTCCGACAGATGATGTCTGCTGTCAGATGGCTCATCGCCAAATCGAGTGAAAAGTGACCGCCACTCGCCGCGAGCTCATCGAGTCGCGTTTCGTAATCGTCGACGGCTGCGGTCATCGAGACGAAAGCCTTGTTGAGTCGCATATGCGAGAACGAGGGCTCGATCATACGTCGCTGGCGTCGCCACACCGTACCACTCGAGACAAAAATCGAGTTGCCCACTAAGGGCTCGAGTGCACCCACCATTAGATCGCTCTTCGGAAATACATCGAGTGGGTCGGTCAGCACATCGCGCAATAAATGCGGCGCATTGACGATCAGAATCGAGCGACGCGAGTAGCCCAGCCAGCCAGCATCGACCCGATAAGCCTTGCGCGGCAAAAGACTCAGCAGGTCGCCATCGCCCTGCGCAGCAACACGCAGCAGCGAGGCAATCGCCGCGAGCGACGTCGGTCTAGGCGGTTCGTACATACCAACACCCTAGCGCCACTCGCCTCGCTTTGCCAATCGCGCGATGCGTTGACAACTGCGACTCGGCGAGTACAGCATCTTTGCTATGCTTGCGCAAAACGTACAAACGGTCGTGCTGGCCTTCGACGGCTTTGTGATCCTGCATATCCTTGCCGGCAGCTTGGGCCTCGTGTCGTTCTGGGTACCCGTGCTCGCTCGCAAGGGCAGCATGCTGCATCGGCAATTTGGCCGAGTGTTCACCACCGCCATGCTGGTCACGGGTTTCGCGGCCATTGGTATCAGTACTTGCACGCTGATAGACCCGCTCGCGACGCATCCGCACTTGCCTGATGCAGCCTGGGTCAAGGGAATCTTTGGCTGGATGATGCAAGGCCTTGCAGTGCTGACCCTGAACCTCGCCTGGTATGGTCACAGCTCCCTCACTAATCGTTACGATCATCGCCGCAACCTCGAGTGGCGAAATGTCGCCCTGCAAATCCTGCTCTTGGCCACCTCGATCAACTGCGCTTGGCAGTCGCTGCGGATCGGTCAACCGGTGATGCTCGGCATGCCGGGGATCGGCATAGCAACGGTCGCCACCAATCTTTGGTTCATGCTCAAAAAAGAACCTGGAAAACTTGACTGGCTGAAAGAGCACATCAAGGCTTTGGTGGGCGCTGGCATCTCCGTGTACACCGCCTTCTTCGCTTTTGGCGCCGTGCGAACCATTCCGACCTTGGCACTGCACCCTGGCCTCTGGTCGATTCCACTCATCGTCGGCCTGGCGCTGATCATCTACCACCGCCTGCAGGTCGATCGCGGTCGCGCATACGGCGACCGCAAACGCGGCGCTCCGGCCGGCTGAGTCATGCCGCATATCGCCGTCGTCGGTGCCGGGATGGGCGGCTTGAGCGCGGCGGCCGATCTCGCCCGTCGCGGCTACCGAGTCAGCGTCTTCGAAAAAGAAACCTCGCCTGGCGGCAAGCTGCGGCAGGTCGAGGTGGGCGCTGCCGCCATCGACGCCGGGCCGACGGTCTTCACCATGCATTGGGTTTTCGCGGGGCTCTTTCGTGATGCAGGCGCACGACTCGAAGATCATCTGACACTCGATCGAGCCGAGGTGCTCGCGCGCCACGCCTGGCCCGATGGCGGGCGTCTCGATTTATTCGCCGATCGCCTGCGCTCACAATACGCGATCAAAGAATTCGCGGGTCAGCGCGAGGCGGCAGGCTTTCGCGATTTT
>VGTW01000060.1 GCA_016874555.1 Gammaproteobacteria bacterium
TTGAATTTAAGGCGAAACCGGCTGATTTATCTGAGTGGAAGCGCGTGGTCGAAACCAAGGCTCATCCTGAGGCCGAGGTCGACCTCGCCATGGTCGGCAAGTATGTACAGAACCGCGATTCCTACCTCTCGCTCAACGAGGCGCTCACGCATGCCGGCGTACAGAATCGCACGCGGATCAACATCCATTTCATCGAGTCGACCGACATTGAGGAGCAGGGCACTGCCGTGCTCGAGAGGATGGATGCGATTCTGGTCCCCGGAGGTTTCGGCGAGCGTGGTGTCGAGGGTAAGATCGCGGCGGTGCGTTACGCGCGCGAGCACAAAATGCCCTACCTCGGTATTTGTCTCGGTATGCAGCTTGCGGTGATCGAGTTCGGCCGACACGTGCTTGGGCTCAAGGGCGTGACCAGCACCGAGTTCAACCGCGCCACCCCGCACCCGGTGATTGCCTTGATCACCGAATGGCAGGATGCGGAGCGCGGTACGCAAGCACGCAATGAATCATCCAATCTCGGCGGCACCATGCGTCTCGGTGGCCAGGACGTGCTAATCGCCGAAGGCTCGAAGGCGCGCGGGCTATATCGCAAGGCCGTGGTTCGCGAGCGCCATCGACATCGTTACGAGTTCAACAACAATTACCTCGAGCGGTATCGCGCGGCGGGGCTTAACTTCTCCGGGGTGTCGCGCGATAATTTAGTGGAAATCGTCGAGCTTGTCGATCATCCGTGGTTCGTGGCCACGCAGTTCCATCCGGAGTTCACTTCTAACCCGCGTGACGGGCACCCGCTCTTCAGCGGCTTCATTGCGGCGGCACTCGCGCATCATAATGGAGTACAGCGATGAAACTCGCGGGTGTCGAAGTCGGTGCCAGCGCGCCATTTTTTTTGATCGCCGGGCCCTGTGTCATCGAGAGCGAAGCGCTCTGTGAGGAAGTCGCGGGCCGCATGCGCGAGCTCTGCTCGCGGCTCGGTGTGCACTACATCTTCAAAGCCTCGTTCGACAAGGCGAACCGTTCATCGCGATCGAGCTTTCGCGGTCCGGGTATCGACGCTGGGCTTACGGTACTCGAGGGCATCCGCCGCAACTTCGGGCTGCCGGTGCTTACCGACGTGCACGAAGACACGCCGCTCGGCGAAGTGGCCGCAGCGGTCGATGTGTTGCAGACACCGGCATTTCTTTGTCGACAGACCAACTTCATCGTCGCAGCGGCCTCGCAGGGCAAGCCGGTTAATATCAAAAAAGGTCAGTTCCTCTCGCCTTGGGAAATGCAGAACGTGGTCGACAAAGCGCGCTCCACGGGTAACCCGGATATCATGGTCTGTGAGCGCGGTTTTACTTTTGGCTACAACAACCTAGTCTCCGACATGCGTTCGCTGGCCGTGATGCGCGCGACCGGCTGTCCAGTCGTGTTCGATGCCACGCACTCAGTGCAGTTGCCGGGCGGGCAGGGCAGTGTGTCGGGCGGACAGCGGGAATTCGTGCCGGTGCTAGCGCGTGCGGCGGTTGCTGCGGGCATCGCGGGTCTCTTTTTGGAAACGCACCCCGATCCCGCCAAGGCGTTGTCTGATGGCCCGAACGCTTGGCCTCTCGCGCGCATGGAATCTTTGTTATCGACGCTCGTCGAGCTCGACCGCGTCGTCAAATCCAAAGGTTTCGAGGAAGACTGTTCATGAGCCGTATTACCGATATCCGCGCGCGCGAAGTCATCGACTCGCGCGGCAATCCAACTGTCGAAGCCGACGTGATTCTGGCGAGCGGAGCGATCGGGCGTGCGGTCGTGCCTTCGGGCGCATCGACCGGAACTCGCGAGGCGATCGAACTGCGCGACGGTGACAAGAAGCGCTACCTCGGCAAGGGTGTGCTCAAGGCGGTGGCCAACGTCAACGGCCCCATCCGTCGCGTACTACTCAAGCGTGACGCGCGCGAACAGCAAGAGATCGACGCACAGATGATCGCGCTCGATGGCACCGAGAACAAAAGTCGACTCGGCGCGAATGCGCTGCTCGCGGTGTCGCTCGCGACGGTGCACGCGGCGGCGGACGATGCCGACATGGCGCTCTGGCGCTATCTCGCCGGCGGCCGCAAGCCCGTGATGCCGGTACCGATGATGAACGTCATCAACGGTGGCGCGCATGCCGACAATAGCCTCGATGTGCAGGAGTTCATGATCCTGCCGGTCGGCGCGCGCAGCTTCAGTCACGCGCTGCAGATGGGCGCTGAGGTTTTTCATACGCTGAAGGCGATCCTCAAGGGCAAGAAGCTGACGACGGCGTTGGGCGACGAAGGTGGTTTTGCGCCTGATCTTCCGTCAAACGAGGCTGCGCTCAAGCTGCTGCTGCAGGCGATCGAGAAGGCGGGCTATCGACCGGGACGCGATATTTACCTCGGACTCGACGTGGCGAGCTCCGAATTTTTGCAGCACGGCAAGTACGATTTGCACGGCGAAGGTCGCAGTTTCAACGCCGCGCAGTTCGCGGCCTACCTTGCCAAATTGGTCGGCAAGTACCCGATCATCACCATCGAAGATGGCATGGCCGAGGACGACTGGCAGGGCTGGGCTGGTCTCACCAAAATATTGGGCAAGCGTTGTCAGCTAGTAGGCGATGATCTCTTTGCCACCAACACGCGGATCCTCGCCGAGGGCATCCGCCAGGGTATCGCCAATTCCATCCTCATCAAGGTCAATCAGATCGGCACGTTGACCGAAGCGCTCGACGCGATCGCGATGGCGACGCGTGCCGGTTACTCTGCGGTGATTTCGCACCGCTCGGGTGAAACCGAGGACACGACGATTGCCGATATTGCGGTGGCCACCGCGGCGACGCAGATCAAGACGGGTTCGTTGTCGCGCTCTGATCGCATCGCCAAGTACAACCAGTTGCTGCGGATCGAGGAAGAGCTCGGCGGCAAGGTACGCTATGCGGGACGTGAGGCTTTGCCGATAAATATCTGACAGCAACGGGGTTTATTTTGTGCCATTCGCAGTTTACTATCCGCTGCCAATGACCAAGGGGGTTCTCGGTGTATTGGTTTTCTTGACGGTACTTTTGCAGTACCGCGTCTGGTTGTCCGACGACGGCGTTCGCGAAGCTTACCGATTGCGTCAGGCGGTCGCGCAACAAACCTCCACCAACGCTGAGCTTACGCGCCGCAACGATCATCTCGCGGCCGAGGTCGCTGACCTCAAAAGTGGCATGACCGCGGTCGAAGAACGCGCCCGCAGCGAGCTCGGCATGATCGCTGCCGGCGAATCGTTCTATCAGGTCGTCCCCAAGGCCGCGGTTGCCGCGCCAGCGGCGGTGGCGTCGCCAGCTGAAGCCACCGTCGCCACTCGCACGGCGCAGCGCTGAGTCTACGCTCTTGAGCGACCCGCAATACTGGCTCGTCATGCCGGCGGCCGGGCGGGGGCAGCGGCTCGCCGCTGATCTGCCCAAACAATATTTGACCCTGCTCGATCGCAGCATGCTCGAGTGGTCCCTGCAGCCGTTCGCGACGGATGAGCGGTGTCGCGGGCTCGCGGTGGCGCTCAGCCCCGGCGATACGCACTGGCCGGCGGTGCGCGCGCGTTTGTCGAGCGCGATCATCGAGACCCCGGGTGGTGCCGAGCGCAGCGATTCCGTGCGACAAGCACTCGAGACGCTGCGTATGCGCGGTGCGAAAGACAGCGACTGGGTGCTGGTGCACGATGCCGCACGGCCCTGCGTCACCACAGCCGAGATCGCTGCGCTGCGGCAGGGTGTGGCGCGCGACGATGCGACGGCCGACGGGCCGCTTGCCGGCGGTTTGCTCGCCCTGCCACTCGCCGATACTTTAAAGCGCGGTACGGCGGCGGGCGCGGCCGTCGTCAGTGCCGAGACCGTGGCGCGCGAGGGGTTGTGGCGGGCTTTGACGCCGCAGATGTTTCGTCTCGGGGCTTTGCTCGCTGCGCTGCGAGTGGCCGTCGCCGCGGGTCGCATACCGACCGATGAAGCGCAGGCGATGGAGTGGCAGGGTGCGACGCCCCGCCTCGTCACCGGCGAGTCCACCAATCTCAAGGTCACGACGACCACCGATCTCGTACTCGCGGAGGGCATACTGCGCGCACGTCTTGCGGGAGGTGCGGGATGATCCGTGTGGGTTCGGGTTTTGATGTGCATGCTTTCGGGCCCGGGGATCACGTAATGTTGGGTGGCCTGCGTGTGCCGCACGAGGCGGGCGTGATCGCGCATTCGGACGGCGATGTGCTCCTGCACGCCTTGACCGACGCTGTTCTTGGCGCGGGCGGGCTCGGCGACATCGGCAAATATTTTGCGGATAGCGACCCCCGCTGGCGCGGCGCGCCGAGTGCCCAGTTTCTGCGGCATGCGGTGAGTCTGCTCAAACAAGATGGGTATCGGGTGATCAACGCCGATCTCACGCTGCTCTGCGAGGCACCGCGACTTGCGGCGCATCGGGCCGCCATTCGCGAGTCCATCGCGACGCTGCTCGGGGTCGCGGTCGACGCCGTCAATCTCAAAGCGACGACCACCGAAAAAATGGGCTTCCTCGGTCGCCGCGAGGGGATTGCCGCCGCCGCCGTGGTGCTGATCGAGCGCCACTGAACCGCGCCGCTCGCTCGCCAACAAATCAGCCATGTCCTTTGAGCTCTGGCGCAGCCTTGCCCTCGCTCCGCCGCGCGCGGTCGAACCGCCCGCAGGCGCAGCGCGTCTGCGCGTGCAACCCGAAGATTTCGAGGTGCACGAGGAACTGGGCTTCGCCGCCTCCGGGCAGGGTGAGCATGTGTTGTTGCAGGTACGCAAGCGCCTTACCAACACGGCTTGGGTGGTGCGCGAGCTGGCTCGCGCCGCCGGCGTTAGGCACTTCGATGTGGGTTATGCGGGGCTCAAAGATCGCAATGCGGTGACGGTGCAGTGGTTTACCGTGCCTGCGCGCCGGCGCGACCCGGCGAGCTGGCTGGGCGCGGGCGGCGAGGGCTACGAGGTGATCGCGGCCATGGCCCATACCCGCAAGCTGCCGCGCGGGGCGCTCACCGGTAACCGGTTTCGGATCGTGCTACGCGATTTTGTCGGGGACACTGCGCAGCTCGCGCGTCGCGTCGCCGAGGTCGCCATGGCGGGGGTTCCCAATTATTTTGGTCCGCAGCGCTTTGGTTGTGACCTCGGTAACCTGCGCGGTGCGTTCGCCGACGCAGAGCACGTCGAGCGCGGTTTCGAGCTGTCGGCGCTGCGCAGCCTGCTCTTCAATGCGGTGCTTGCCGCGCGGGTGGCGCGTCAGGACTGGTGTCAGTTACAGTTCGGCGAGCGCGCTAATCTCGATGGCAGCAATTCGAGTTTCGTGGTGCAGGCGCTCGATGAGTCGATCGCCACCCGCTTGGCCGCGCTCGACATCCATCCCACGGGCCCGCTTTACGGGCGTGGCGAGAGCGGCGTGAGTGGTGACATCGCTGCGCTTGAGGCCGAGGTGATCGGTCAATTTCCGCAGGCCGTGGCTCGTCTCGAGCGCGATCGACTCAAAGCGTCGCGCCGTCCGCTCCGCGTGGCGGTGCGCGATCTCGAACTTTCCTGGCTCGACAGTGGCCGAACGCCGGCCTTGAGTTTTCGCTTGCGACCTGGCAGTTTTGCGACCACTGTGATGCGCGAACTAATCGACGTGACGGCCGCAGTCGGCAGTGACGACGAACATGATTGAAATCATCGATCACGGCTCGGTGCGCGAGTTGCGTCTCGCGAGAGCACCGGTCAACGCACTTAACTGCGTGTTACTCAAAGAACTCGACGCCGCGATCATGGCGGCAGAGGCGCCTGCGCTCGTCCTCTCCGGAGCAGCCGGAATTTTTTCGGCCGGACTCGATGTGCGCGAAGTCACCGCGAGTGAGGAGTCGGCACGCGCGCTGGTCATGGCTTTTGGTCGCTTACAGTTGCGCCTCGTGCACTCGCCGGTACCGATCATTGCGGCGATCACGGGGCACAGCCCCGCGGGCGGCGCCGTCATCGCCGTCCTCTGCGATTACCGCATCATGGCGAGTGGTGAGTTTCGTATCGGCCTCAACGAAGTGCAGGTCGGGCTTTATCCCGGCGAGACGATTTATCGAGTGCTCGAGCGTCTGGTGGGGACGAGGCATGCAGCGGCCTTGTTGCCGCGTGGCGCCATGTTGCGCAGCGATGAGGCGCTGGCGGCAGGTCTGGTCGATGAATGCGTCGAGCCGGCTGCGGTAGTACCGCGCGCCTTGGCGCTGGCCAATGAACTCATCGCGCTGCCGCCCAAGACCTATCAGCGTACGCGTGATCTCGTGCGTCGCGATCTGCGAAAAATCTTTGATCAGCCGAGCGATTCGGTCGAGGCCATGATGAAATACGGCTGGGTGACCGAGGAAACTCGCGCGCGCATGGCGCGCTTTCTGACCGCGCGTTGAGTTACTGCAGCAGCACGTAGATCGCGCCCGTGCCGCCGTCGACCGGCCGTGCGGTACAAAAGGCCAACACCGCACCGGTGCGCCGCAAGATCACGTTTACGGCTTTTTTGAGGACCGGGCCGCGTGGTCCAGAACCGAGACCCTTGCCATGGATGATGCGCACGCAGCGGCTTTGCCGCGCGATGACCCGCGAGAGGAAATCGCGGAGCGCCTGTTTGGCTTCGGGGACCGTAAGGCCGTGCAGGTCGAGTTCGGACTCGACACGGTAATGGCCGCGGCGTAGCCGCTGCATCACTGCGTCCTGAATGCCGCCGCGACGGTACGTTAGCTCCTCTCCGAATTCGACCTCGAGATCGGCAGGACTCAGGTGCAGGCTGTCCTCGAGGACTTCAGCTTCGCCGAGGCGACGGAACTGCGCGCGCGGTTTCGGCTTCGGTCGATGCGGACGGAGTTTAGGCGCAGCCCTGAGGGGTTGAGTTCCTTTTACTGCATCACGGAATGTCTGGATGTCCTCGTCTGAGGGTTTGCGCATCCTGCTACCTCGAGTGCTGAGGTTTCAGTATATTGGCGGCACTCTCCGGTCTCCAAGAAAAAACGCTCGATGAAGATCCTCGTAAGCAACGATGACGGTTATCGGGCGTCGGGCGTCATCGCCCTGCGCGCCGCACTCACGGGCCTCGCCGAGCTCACGGTGGTGGCGCCCGAGCGCAATCACAGCGGTGCGAGTAATGCGCTCACCCTCGAGCAGCCGCTGCGCGTCACCGAGTTCGGACAGAACGCCTACTTCGTCTCGGGCACGCCGACCGACTGCGTACACCTCGCGATCTCCGGGCTCTTCGATTTCGATCACGACATGGTGGTCTCGGGCATCAACAACGGCGAGAACCTCGGCGACGATGCGCTTTACTCGGGCACCATTGCAGCGGCCATCGAGGGTCGTTTTCTCGGACTGCCCACGGTCGCTTTTTCGTTGCGTCGTCCCCAGGATGGCGAGATGGATTACGGCGCCGCCGCCAAAGTGGCGCGGCTGATCGTCGAGCGTCTGCTCGAGCGACCGCTCGAGCGCACCATGATCCTCAATGTGAACATACCGCATCGACCCTTCGGTGAACTGCGCGGCTTCAAGACCACGCGGCTCGGGCATCGGCACCGTGCCGAGCGTGCGGTAAAGGCCATGGACCCGCGCGGCCGCGTGGTCTACTGGGTCGGTATGGCGGGCGAGGGTCAGGACGATGGTCCCGGTACCGACTTCAATGCCGTCGCCGAGGGTTATGTGTCGGTGACGCCGTTGCAGGTCGATCTCACGCGCCACGCGGCCCTTGGTACGGTGCGTGACTGGTTGCAGGGCATTGGCGAATGAATTTTGGTGCATGATGGATCAGCGTCTCAATGGCATCGGTATGACTTCGGCGCGCACGCGCGAGCGTCTGCTGCAACGTCTTATGGAACAGGGCGTGAAGAATCCGGTGGTGCTAGATCGCATTCGCAACATTCCGCGGCATATCTTTGTCGATGAGGCGCTCGCGAGTCGGGCTTACGAGGACACCGCGTTGCCGATCGGCTTCGGGCAGACCATTTCGCAACCTTACATCGTGGCACGCATGACCGAGGCGCTGGTCGAGACGGGTCCGCTCAGCAATGTACTTGAGGTCGGCACCGGCTGCGGTTACCAGACCGCAGTGCTCTCAGGCTTGGTGACGCGTATCTGCACCATCGAGCGCATCGAGCCGCTGCTGCTGCGAGCCAAGGTACGGCTCAAAGAATTAGTTATAAAAAATGTGCGTTTCCGTCATGGTGATGGCTACGAGGGGTGGAGGGCGCAGGGGCCCTACGACGGTATTCTGGTGGCGGCCGCACCGCTGACGGTGCCCGAGACCCTTACGCAGCAGCTCGCGATCGGCGGGCGACTGGTGATGCCAGTGGGCGGCGATAAGCAGGAGCTCATTCGGATCACGCGGCGCGCGCAGGGTTTTGAGCAGGAGCGACTCGGCTCGGTGTCATTCGTGCCGCTGCAAGCGGGGTTGATCGGGCCGACTCTACGAGCGCGAGTTCGACTGCGCGAACCGTAGCGCGCAACCTGAAGTGCGCTCAGATCGATTCAGCGTGGGAACAGGATGGCGACCACGCGTCGGCCATCGCCTACCAGCACGTTGTACGTGCGACAGGCAGCGCCGAGTTCCATGACCTCGATGCCGATGCCGCGCTCGAGAAACCAGCGCCGCTGCGCAGCGGGCAAAAATGTCTGGCCGGCCGCCCAGCCGATGACCACCACTTCAGGCTGATCGGCAAAGACGTGCGCGAGATCGGCCTCGGCCAGCTCGGCGGGTTGCTGCGGCACGAGATCGGTATGCAGTTGCGTCGCGCTCAGCACGACAGACGAGGTGATCTCACGATCACCGATGCGCAACTTGCCCGTTGCGTAACCGCGGATGAGCAGTCGGGTATCACTCGGCGTCACTGTCAGGCGCATGCTCGGATAACATACGCGATGTGCGCGAACTCGTGCTCGTCCTCCCGGATTTTTTTCAGTATGCAGCCGCAGCGCCGCAGGCGCAGTTGTCTTCGTCGTTGACGACGCTGCGCTTTGCGCCGCCGCGCCCCTTGCGCGGTGACTGGCGCGGCATGCTCGCACGTGGTGTAGAGCGCGCGGATCTTGCGCTGGTCGATGCGGCAAGCATCATCGCTGCGGCGATCGGGATCCCTACGGAGAGTGCCACCTCCGTTGGGGCGTCAAGCGGGGCCTGGCTCGCGACGCCTCTGCATTTGCTCGCAGGCCTCAAAACTTTGCACTTTCCGGCGAACGGTATTTTGCGCTTGCCACCGTCCGAGGCGCAGGAACTCGCAGAATCTTTTGCAAAGGTGTTCGGTGCCGATCAGCTTGCGCTGCAGCCTGCGGGTTCAGCGGGATTCGTGTTGAGTGGTTGCAGCGCGCCAGGGACCGCAACCGTTGATCCCGGGCGCCTTATCGGCGAGGGTTATGAGAGCGCGCTGCCAAGCGGCGCCGAGAGCGCCGCGCTGCGCGCACTAGCGAGCGAAATCGAGATGTGGTTGCATGAGCTGCCGCTCAATCGGCGCCGCGAGCTGCGGGGAGAGCCGCGGGTCAGTGCACTATGGTTGTGGGGCGGTGGGATGCCGCCGCGCAACCCGCTGACGGCTTCGCTTGCGGCCTCGCCTGAGGCGAGGTTTACGCGGCTAATAGCGAACGATATCTGGACACAATCGCTCGCCCGACTTGCGGGCCTCGAGTGCGAACCGCTGGTCTTGCCGCTCGTGTTACCGATGGGGTCGACGATGGAAGCTGAGGCCACGGTCTGTGTGGTCGCACCGCTCGCTGGGGTTTCGCCAGAAATCTTTGATCGCGAGGTCATTGCACCCGCTGCTGCGGCGCTCGCTGCCGGTCACCTCAAGCGCCTCGCGGTGGTGGCGAATGATCGGTCGATCATTGCCTCGGCAACAGATCGCTATCGATTTTGGCGGCCGCTGCGCAGCGTATTCGCAGCTGTTGCCGATAGCGCATGAAATACATACGCCCATGAAGTACTCGGGCCTATGAAGCTCAAGGTCGTTCGCCGTAGCGCCGAGCCCGCCGCGAGCGCCGTGTTCACGGGACTCAATCCGGTGCTGGCCCGCGCCTACGCAGCGCGCGGCATCAAAGATCGTGCGCTGCTGCGTACCGGCCTCGATCTGCTGCTGCCGGTCGGTACGCTCGATGGCATCGACGCCGCGATCGAGCTTCTGCTCGTGCATCGGGTGAGCGGCCGGCGGATTTTGGTCATTGGCGATTTCGATGCCGACGGCGCAACCAGTTCGGCGCTCATCGTCCGCTGCTTGCGCGCTTGGGGCTACGCAGACGTCGATTTTTTGGTGCCTAATCGTTTTGAGTTTGGTTACGGACTGACGCCAGAAATCGTCGCTCTCGCGGCCAAGCAAAATCCGGCCTTGCTGATCACGGTCGACAACGGTATCTCGAGCTTGCCGGGCACCGCAGCGGCGCGTGCGCTCGGCATCGATGTGCTGGTGACCGATCATCACCTCGCCGGTGCAGAGTTGCCGGCCGCCAATGTCATCGTCAACCCTAATGTTCCGGGCGCGCGGTTTGCGTCGCGCTCGCTCGCTGGTGTGGGCGTGGCGTTTTACGTCATGGCGGCGCTGCATCGGGCGCTTGCCGAGCCGTCGCTGCCATCGCCGGCGACTTGGCTCGATCTCGTGGCACTCGGCACCGTTGCCGACATCGTGCCGCTCGATGCAAACAATCGTATCCTCGTCGCGCAGGGCCTTGCGCGCATTCGTGCCGGGCGCTGCACCGCGGGTCTGCGCGCGTTGCTCGAAATCGGCCGAAAGCAACTGCCGCAAATCATTGCGGCAGATCTCGGCTTCATCGCGGGGCCGCGACTCAATGCAGCCGGACGTCTCGATGACATGTCGCTCGGCATTCGTTGTCTGCTCACCGACTCGCTGCCCGAGGCGCTGATGCTCGCGGCGAGACTCGACGATCTCAACAAAGAGCGGCGGATGATCGAAGCCAAGATGCAGGAGCAGGCGATGGCGGCCGTCCGCTTCCTCGATGACCCCGATGCGTTCGAGCGGCGCGGCGGTGCCGCATCGCGTCATGGCCTTTGTCTCTACGATTGCGAGTGGCACCAAGGGGTGGTCGGCATCGTCGCCGGGCGTATCAAAGATCGGGTTCGCCGGCCGGTGATTGCTCTTGCGGATGCGGGCGAGGGCCAACTGCGAGGATCGATGCGTTCGGTCACCGGGGTCCATGCGCGAGATGTGCTCGAGGCGATCTCGACGCGGCGCCCAGGGCTCTTGCCGAAATTCGGCGGACACGCGATGGCCGCAGGACTCACGCTCGACACCGCGAGACTCGATGAGTTTGCGCGCGAGTTCGACGCCGAGGTGTTGCGTTGGCAGGCGGGGGGTTCCCTGGCGGATCGTCTCGAGACCGATGGCGAACTCGGCATCGAAGATTTCTCCCTGGCGACGGCTGAGGCGCTGCGCGAGGGGGGACCGTGGGGACAGGCCTTTCCCGAGCCGACCTTCGATCAGGTTTTTCGGGTACACAAAACGCGGGTGCTCGCCGATACTCACCTCAAACTCTGGGTGGAGCCCGAGGGCTCGAACCGGCGCTTCGATGCCATCGCCTTCCACCTCCTGCAGGGCAGGCCGAACCTGCTCGGCAGCGACATTGCGCCAGCGCTCGGCGAGCGCGTGCACCTCGTCTATCGGCTCGGTATAAACGAGTGGAACGGCGAGCGGCGCCTGCAGCTGCTGGTCGATCATCTGCTAAAGTGAGCGAACCATGATCGAACTCGGACTTATCAAGCGATCCCTTGCAGACCTCCAGGAGCGCGTCAGCTCCTTAAGGGGGTTTCTTTGAGCACGATCTGAAAAAAGAGCGGCTCGAAGAAGTCAGCCGCGAACTCGAAAATCCCGCCGTTTGGCAAAAACCCGAGAAGGCCCAAGAGCTCGGCCGTGAGCGCGCAAAGCTCTCCGCAGAGCTCGAGGCCATGGATCTCGCCACGAACTCCGTCCGCGACTCCGCCGAGTTGCTGCAGCTCGCCGAGGCCGAAGACGACGAGGCCACGGCGCGCGAAGTAGAGCGCGAACTGCCAGAGGTCGAATCGAAAGTACGCAAGCTCGAACTCAAGCGCATGTTCCGCGGCGAGATGGACTCGCACAACGCTTACCTCGACATCCAGGCGGGCGCGGGCGGCACCGAAGCGCAGGACTGGGCGCAGATGCTGATGCGAATGTATCTCAAGTGGGCGGCCACCCGCGGTTTCACGGCCGAGGTCATCGACTCGAGTGCCGGCGAAGTGGCCGGCGTCAAAAGCACCACCATCGAATTTAAGGGCGATCACGCCTACGGTTGGTTACGCACCGAAACCGGTGTGCATCGTCTGGTGCGCAAGTCGCCCTTCGACTCGGGTAATCGTCGGCACACCTCGTTTGCGTCGGTGTTCGTCTCGCCGGAAATCGACGATGACATCAACATCGAGATCAACCCTGCCGATCTCGAGATGGATGTTTATCGATCGAGCGGTGCCGGCGGTCAGCACGTCAACAAGACCGAATCCGCCGTCCGCATTCGGCACCTGCCCTCGGGGATCGTGGTTGCGTGCCAGAACGAACGCAGCCAGCATAAGAACCGCGCCACCGCCATGAAAATGTTAAAGGCGAAGCTCTACGAGCTCGAGGTCAACAAGCGCAACGCCGCGGCCAAAGTGCTCGAAGAGTCG
>VGTW01000061.1 GCA_016874555.1 Gammaproteobacteria bacterium
CGGCAAGCGCAAACGACGCCGGATCATGAAAGTGACTCGCGAGCTCCTTGAGCACGTCATTGGCCTCGAGCACTTGAATGGCATCGCCAAAGTAACCCCCGAAGAGCACGGGTTGCACGGTCAAGTAGCCGATGGCGAGCGACGGGATGGCCAGCAACACCAAAGGCAGGGTCACTACCCAAGGGCTCTCGTGCGGCGTACCGCCGCCATGACCGTGGTCGTGGCGGTCATGCGCATGCTCAGCGTGCCACCGCGGTGCGCCATGGAAGGTCATGAACACCATGCGGAAGGTATAAAACGCCGTGACGAATACGCCGAGCAACACGCACCAATAAGCGTAGGTGGCGCCCCAGCGCGTCGATTCATGGACCGCTTCGATGATGAAATCTTTGGAGTAAAAGCCCGACAGGAATGGCGTACCGATCAGCGCCAAGGCGCCAATCCAGCAGGTAGCGGCCGTGATCGGCATCAACTTGCCGAGTCCGCCCATCTTGCGCATGTCCTGCTCGTGGTGCATGCCGATGATCACGGAACCCGCTGCCAAGAAGAGCAACGCCTTGAAAAACGCATGCGTCATCAGGTGGAAAATCGCGGCACCGTAGGCCGACGCGCCGAGTGCCACCGTCATGTATCCCAACTGCGAGAGCGTCGAGTAGGCCACCACGCGCTTGATGTCGTTATTGACGATACCAAGGAATCCCATGAAGAGCGCCGTGGTGCCGCCCACCACCAACACGAAGGACAGTGCGGCATCAGAATGTTCGAAGAGTGGCGAGAAGCGCGCCACCATGAAGATGCCAGCCGTCACCATGGTCGCCGCATGGATCAGCGCGGAGATGGGCGTCGGGCCCTCCATCGAATCCGGCAGCCATACGTGCAGCGGTACTTGAGCCGACTTGCCCATCGCACCGATGAAAAGACAGATGCAGATCAACGTAATGGCTGACACTTCGAGCGAACTTGTCAGCGCATAGCTCGTCTGCGCCAGCAGCGGCGCCGCCGCAAAGGCATCGCGATAATCGAGCGAGCCCGTGTAATAAACGACAGCGGCAATGCCGAGCACGAAGCCGAAGTCGCCCACGCGGTTGACGAGAAACGCTTTCAGATTGGCGAAGATGGCGCTCGGCTTGGTGTACCAGAAACCGATCAGCAGGTAAGACACCACGCCCACCGCTTCCCAACCGAAGAACAACTGCATGAGGTTGTTCGACATCACGAGCATCAGCATCGCGAAGGTGAACAGCGAGATGTAGGCAAAGAACCGCTGATAGCCTGGGTCTTCGCGCATGTAGCCGATCGTGTAGACGTGCACGCAGAACGACACGAACGTGACCACACACATCATGAGCACGCTGAGCTCATCGATCAAAAAGCCGACCTCCATGCGCACGCCATCGCTGACGAGCCAGGTGTAGACGGTGCCATTGAAAACGTCGACCTCGCCAAAGATCAGCTGCCAAGCCACCCGCGCCGACAGCACGAAAGCCGCGCCCACGGCCGCGATAGTGACCACGTGTGCCGCCGTGCGACCGATCCACTTGCCAAAAAGACCCGTAATAAGGGCCGCTGCCAGCGGCAACAACGCGATGGTCAAAACAACGCTGGGGCTCATGCTCATCTTGGGTACCCTGCCCTCAGCCTTTCAGGGCGTCGAGGTCTTCGACATTGATGCTTCGCCGCTCGCGGAACAGCACCACGAGGATTGCGAGGCCGATCGCTGATTCGGCGGCGGCGACCGTCAGCACGAAAAACACGAACACCTGACCGTCGAGATCGCCTAGGAAGCGCGAGAAGGAGACAAAACTGAAATTGACAGCGAGCAGCATCAGCTCGATACACATCAGCAACAGGATTACATTCTTGCGGTTGAGGAAGATACCGGCGATCGATAAGGCCAATAAAATACCCGAGAGCGTCAGCATGTGCTGCAGGGTGATCATCGCGTGTCGCCCCTGCCATCGTCTGTGGGACTCACATCTTTGATAAGACGCACGCGATCCTGCCGGCGCACGGCAACCTGTTTAGCAACATCCTGTGGCTTGAAACCCGGTCGCCGTCGCATCGTTAGTGCAATCGCAGCGACGATCGCCACCAGCAGCAACACAGCGGCGAGCTCGAACGGATAAACGTACTGGGTGTACAGCACTTCGCCGAGCTCACGGGTATTGCTGTGATCGGCAGCATTGCGAACGACCGTCACCGAAGCATCGATGCCAAAATTTTTCAGTCCATACACGGCCGCCATCTGGGCGATCACCACGGTCGACACCAGCCAGCCTAACCACGCGTAGCGCGTGAAGCCGCGTTTGATTTCTTGAATGTTGATGTCGAGCATCATGACGACGAACAAGAAGAGCACCATGACGGCGCCGACATACACCAGCACCAAGACGATGGCGAGGAATTCGGCCTCGATCAGTAACCACAGTGCAGCACTCGTGAAGAACGCCAACACCAGTGAAAGCGCGGAGTACACCGGGTTACGCGCCACAATCACCCCGAGCGCGGCAGCGATCAGGATGGCCGCGAAACTGTAGAAAAGCAGTTGCGCAAACACCGGTCGGTCTCCTCTCTCTGCGCGATCAGCGATACGCCGAATCAGCAGCCTTGTCGGCGTCGATCAGCGCAGCATAGCGCTCACCCACGGCGAGCAGTTTGTCCTTGGTCATGATGTTCTCGCCGCGATTTTCCATGTGGTACTCATGGATCCTCGTTTCGACGATCGCATCCACGGGACAGGCCTCCTCACAAAAGCCGCAATAGATGCACTTGAAGAGATCGATGTCATAGCGCGTCGTGCGCCGCGTACCGTCGGCCGCAACATCCGACTCGATGGTGATGGCCAACGCCGGACACACCGCTTCGCAAAGTTTGCAGGCGATGCAGCGCTCTTCGCCATTGGCATAACGGCGCAGCGCATGCAGGCCGCGAAAACGCGGCGACTGCGGCGTCTTTTCTTCCGGATAGTTGACCGTCACCTTCTTGCGAAAGAGCGTACGCGCTGTCAACGACAAGCCACCAAGCAGCTCGGTGAGCAGGAAAGTTTTGACGATGCTTTGCAATGCCATGGCGTCTCTTTACCTTCGTTTGCTCAAGCTGTGCTCGATCATTTCGACCACGGCCCGACGTCGAACCACGACATCAGCGCTTCGACCGCAATCCACACCAGCGTGACTGGAATCAAGACTTTCCAGCCCAAACGCATGATCTGGTCATAGCGATAACGCGGGAAAGTCGCGCGGTACCACATGAAACAGGTCAAAAAGAAAAAGAGCTTGAGGAACAACCAATGAAATCCGGGCACCGCAAGCAGATGGTCCGCGGCCAGCAGTCCCTCGAAGGGGCTCAACCAACCGCCGAGGAAGAACACTGCGGTAAGGGTCGAAATCAGAATCATGTTCGCGTATTCGGCGAGGAAGAACAGCGCGAAGGCGATGCCTGAATACTCAACATGGAATCCGGCGACGATTTCGGATTCGCCTTCGGCGACATCGAACGGGGCGCGATTGGTCTCGGCCACCCCTGCGATCACGTAGACCACGAACAGCGGAAACAGCCAAACCAGAAACCAATGACCGACGCCACCTTCTTGCGCACGTACGATATCGCCGAGATTGAGCGTGCCTGCGGCCATGGCGACGCCCACGAGTGCAAAGCCCATGGCGATTTCATAGGCAACGACCTGCGCCGCCGACCGCATGGCGCCCAGAAAGGCGTATTTGGAGTTCGCGGCCCAGCCGGCAAGGATCACGCCGTATACACCGGCCGAGGTCAGCGACAGCAGATAGAGCAAGCCCGCATCAATATCGGCAATCACCAGCGCTGGATCGAGCGGCATGACCGCCCAAGCCGCGAAGGCGGGCACCAAGGTGATGGCTGGCGCGATGCGGAACAGCCACTTGTTCGAGGCCGACGGGATGACGACTTCTTTGAGCAGCAACTTGATGACGTCGGCAAAGGGCTGAAAAATCCCCGGTACGAAGCCAAAGATACTACCGACACGATTCGGTCCCTTGCGCAGCTGTATCCAACCGATCACCTTGCGTTCCCACAGCGTGGTGAACGCGACCGAAAAAATCACCGCCACCGTCACGAGCAAGATCCAGGCTGTTGCCCGAGCGTGATCGGGCATCGTCGTCCAAAAGTCGAGTATTACCGACATCAGCCCACCCCTCCCGATCGCCTTGCGGCGGCGGCGATTGCGGTCTGCTGCAGCGCGGGACTGCGACGCAGCACTGCATCGATGGCATACATCGGCACATCCAGCGCGCCCAGATCGAGCTCGGCAGCGCCCGCTACGGCGGCGATCGCGGGTACATGATGCGTGAGCGGTGCTGTCGGCACCGCGGCGCCCGCGTTCGCACCCGCGATCTGCTGTAACTCATCGCGAACGTCCTCGGAGCTCTGATAATCGAACCCGTCGAGTTCGAGTTGATTACCGAGCACACGCAGCACCTTCCATCCAGGCCGCGCCTCACCCGGGGGCTTGGATACCCCGGTCTGACTCTGCGAGCGCCCTTCGAGATTGATATAGCTACCCGAGGTTTCGGCGAAGCTCGCCATCGGCAGCAAGACATGCACGATTTCTTTGAGTTCATCGGTGACGTACGGCGTCACCGCCACGACACAGGCTGCCGAGCGCAGCGCGCGCGCCGCCAGCGCGGCATCAGCGATATCCGCCGAGGGCTCGATCGCGCCCACAAGCAAATAGCTGCGCTGCGCAGTCTCTAACATGTCGCGCAGGCCCAGCCCCTGCGCGGGAATACCGCCTGCTGCTCGATGCGGCACAACGCCCGCAAGCCAAGCGCCTGAGGCGTTCGCGCCTTCGGCCAAGAACCCAAGAGTCGCTCCGCTTAAGCGAGCGATCTCACCAGCGAGCGCCCGCAAATCAACCGCGGCAGGGTGACGTAACGCCATCGCGCCGAGCCACACGGCGCGCACACCACCGGTACACAGTGCGGCGGCCGCAGCGCGCTGCTGCTCCGTAGCGGCGACCCCGCGCAGCAAGCTCGCGTAGGCGACTCCGGGCTCGACGCCCACGATCTCGCGCACGGCCGCTAATATTCCAGCGAGCTCGTGCGCCCAATCAGCCGCGCTGCGCGCAATCTGCACCACAACCGGGAAGCGATACTCGCGCTCGCTCGAATCGAGGAACGAAATCTTTGCCTTAGCGCGAACCGCCGCCTTGCGCAAGCGGTGCGCCAACAATGGCAATTCCGACCGCAGGTTCGAACCGACGACCAACACGCCAGCGAGCGACTCGACCATCGACAGCGGGATCCCGAGACCCGGGTGCCGCGGATCAGCCGCCGCGTCACGAAAATCGCGAGTGCGCAGCCGATGATCGATATTCGAAGAACCGAGTCCGCGCGTCAGTCGCGCAGCGAGATGCATTTCTTCCAGCGTGCAGGAGGGATGCACGAGCGTGCCGATGGCGCTGCCCGCGGCCCTCAGGCCCCGCGCGGCGGCCGCCAGCGCCTCCTCCCAACTGGCCTCTCGCCACGCACCAGCCTCACGCAGCATGGGCTTGAGCAAGCGATCTTCCGCATGCAGGCCCTCGTAGCTGAAGCGATCGCGATCAGCGATCCAGGTTTCGTTGATATCGTCGTTGGCGCGGGGTACTACGCGCTTAAGTTTACCGCGCAGTACGTGACCAAAAAGATTGCTGCCAATACCATCGTGCGGCGACAAGAACGGCACCTGGGTCATCTCCCAGGAGCGACCCTGATAACGGAACGGCTTGGAGTTAAGCGCACCCACCGGGCAGAGATCAATGATATTACCCGAGAGTTCGTGGTCGACGCTGCGCTCGATCCAGGTGCCGATCTCCATGTTCTCGCCACGGCCAGTAGTGCCAAGCTCAGGAATGCCGGCAATCTCCTGACCGAAGCGCACGCAGCGGGTGCAGTGGATGCAGCGTGTCATATCGGTCGAAACCAAGGGCCCGAGATTTTTATCTTTGACGGACCGCTTGCGCTCGCTGAAGCGAGCGATATCGCGACCATAACCGAGCGCTAAATCCTGCAACTCGCACTCGCCGCCCTGATCGCAAATCGGACAATCGAGCGGATGGTTAATCAGCAGGAACTCCATCGTCGCCTTCTGCGCACCGATAGCCGCCTTGGATTTGGTGAAAATCTTCATGCCCTCGGCGATCGGCGTCGCGCAGGCAGGTAGTGGCTTCGGTACTTTCTCAACTTCGACCAAGCACATACGGCAATTTGCTGCGATCGGCAGTTTGTCGTGATAACAGAAACGCGGCACATAGGCGCCGTGCTGATCGGTCACGTGGATAATCATCGCGCCTCTGCGCGCCTTGACCGCCTTACCGTCGACTTCGACGTTGACGAGATCATCTTGAGGATTCGCCGCCATTATCGGCTCGCCTGCCTTACGCCGCTTCCTGCTGACCGTCAACCAAACTGCGACCGCCGTGCTGAATCATGTATTCGAATTCGTGACGGAAACGTTGCAAGAAGCTCTGCACCGGCCACGCAGCCGCGTCACCGAGTGCACAGATGGTGTGACCCTCGATGCGATTGGCGACGTCGATGAGCAGTTGCAGATCCTCCATGCGGCCCTGCCCCGCAACGATGCGCTTGAGGACGCGATTGAGCCAACCCGTGCCTTCGCGACACGGCGTACACTGCCCGCAGGACTCTGACTTATAGAAGCGCGAAATACGCTCGAGCGTGCGCACCATGCAGGTGCTCTCGTCCATGACGATCACCGCCGCTGAGCCCACCGACGAGCCGACCGCACGCAGCGAGTCGTAGTCCATGTTGACGCCCATCATCACATCGCCCGGAACGACCTTGACCGACGATCCGCCCGGAATCACAGCCTTGAGTTTGCGGCCCCCGCGCACACCACCCGCTATCGCCAACAAATCTTTGAACGGGATTCCGAGGGGTAACTCAAAGTTGCCCGGCTTCCCCACGTGACCCGAAACCGAAAAAATCACCGTGCCCCCGGCGTTGGTGGTACCTAACTTGGCGAACCACTCCGAGCCCTTGCGCAGGATGGTCGGTACCGCCGCGTAACTCTGAGTATTGTTGATGGTGGTCGGCTGACCGTACAACCCGAAGGCCGCGGGAAACGGCGGTTTGAAACGCGGCTTGCCTTGCTTACCTTCGAGTGACTCGAGTAACGCGGTCTCTTCGCCACAAATGTACGCACCCGCACCGACGAAGGTGTAGAGATCGAAGTCGACTCCCGAGCCCTGCAGGTTCTTGCCGAGCAGTCCCGCCGCATACGCTTCTTTGACAGCCGCCTCGAAACGCGGTATCGGCTCGCCCAAGAATTCGCCCCGGATATAGTTATAGCCCACGGTCGAGCCCATGGCGTATCCACCGATGGCCATCCCTTCGACCAAGGCGTGCGGATTGAAGCGCAGGATGTCGCGGTCGTGGCAGGTTCCCGGTTCACTCTCGTCCGAGTTACATACCACGTACTTTTGTATTGGTGAGTAACGCGGCATGAAGCTCCACTTCGTGCCGGTCGGAAAACCCGCACCTCCTCGGCCACGCAAACCGCTGGCCTTGACAGTCTCGATGACCTGCTCGCGCGTCATCTCTCCCGCAAGAATTTTTTTCCACGAGGTGTAGCCGCCGATTTTAATATAGCTCTCGAGGGTCCACGAACGTTCGAGCGCGAACGGCTCGAAGACCACGAGGTTCATGCGGTCGCGCCACTTATCGAGTACATTGCTCATTCGGCGGGGCTCACTTTAAATCGTCGAGGATCCGGTCGACTTTTGCCGGTGTCAAATATTCGTGAAACACATGATCAATCATCATCATCGGTGCACCAGTGCAAGCGGCTAGGCACTCTTCTTCCTGCTTGAGAAAAATGCGCTTATCCGGCGTGCTCTCACCAACCTTGATGCCGAGCTTGCGCTCGCAATGGGCGAGAATGTTCTCGGCACCGTTCAACCAACAGCTGATGTTCGTACACACGCTGACGTGATGCCGACCACACTCGTGGGTCTCAAACATCGAGTGGAACGTCGCAACTTCATAGACCTGAATCGACGGCAGTCGCAAATACTCGGCGACGGCGTCCATGATCTCGGTCGTCAAATGCCCAGCGTTCTGCTCCTGCGCAAAATGCAGTGCCGAAAGCGTGGCCGAGCGCTGTCGTCCCGCCGGGAACCTCGAAATAAAACCGTCGATCTCGTGGCGGGTATGCTCGCTAAGCAACGCCACCTTGGGGCTATCGCCCGGCACGAAAATCTGCCCATCGCTGGTGGGCACGCCGCGGCCGACTCGCGCGGTTTCGCTCATCGATCGATCTCCCCGAATACGATGTCCTGCGTGCCAATCACCGCCACCACGTCTGCGAGCATGTGTCCCGTGACCATTTCTTCGAGCGCCGCCAGATGCGGGAAACCCGGCGCACGGCACTTCAAGCGATACGGCTTATTGGCACCGTCAGAGACCAAATAAATACCAAACTCACCCTTCGGCGCCTCTACAGCGGCATAGGTCTCGCCCTCGGGGACGCAGTAACCCTCGGTCATCAGCTTGAAGTGATGGATAAGCGATTCCATATCGCCCTTCATGTTCTCGCGTCGCGGCGGCCGCACCTTGGCATCGGCCACCATCACCGGACCTGGATTTTTTTTCAGCCACTCGACGCATTGCGCAATGAGACACGTCGACTGGCGCATTTCCTCGATGCGCACGAGATAACGGTCGTAACAATCACCATTCACACCCACCGGAATATCGAAGTCGAGCTCGCTGTAGACCTCGTACGGCTGCTTCTTGCGCAGATCCCAAGCAATGCCCGAGCCGCGCAGCATCGGGCCTGAAAATCCGAGTTGCAGCGCGCGCTCTGGTGGAACCACGCCGATATTGACCGTGCGCTGCTTCCAAATTCGGTTGTCGGTGAGCAGCGTCTCGTACTCGTCAATCGCTTTTGGGAAACGCCGAGTGAATTCTTCGATGAACTCTAGCAGACCCGCAGCGCGCGCCTCGTTGAGACGGTCTGCATCTCTCTGCGAACGCCAACGCGACACCTGATATTTCGGCATCTCGCGCGGCAGGTCCCGATGCACGCCGCCTGGCCGGTAATAGGTCGCGTGCATGCGCGTCCCCGAGACCGCCTCATAGCAGTCCATCAGATCTTCGCGTTCTTTGAACGCCAGCAAAAAAACCGTCATCGCACCGATGTCGAGACCGTGCGCACCGAGCCACATCAAGTGATTAAGAACGCGCGTGATCTCATCGAACATCACGCGGATGTACTGCGCTCGACGCGGTGGCGTAACACCGAGCAGCCGCTCGATCGCCATGACGTACGCATGCTCGTTACACATCATCGAGACGTAATCGAGTCGATCCATGTAACCGATCGACTGATTGAAGGGCTTGGATTCGACGAGTTTTTCGGTAGCGCGATGCAGTAAACCGACATGCGGGTCAGCTTTTTGGATGACCTCGCCGTCGAGTTCGAGCACCAGACGAAGCACGCCGTGCGCCGCTGGGTGCTGCGGTCCGAAATTCATGGTGTATGACTGGATCTCGGCCATGACTCAACCCGCCGCCTCGCTGGGCGCCGAGCTCGGCGCTTGTTCGATCAACGCTGGGTCATAGCGATTATCGTGACGAATGACTCGCGGCACGAGCGTACGGGGCTCGATGCTCACAGGCTCATAGACCACGCGCTGCTTTTGCGGGTCATAGCGCACTTCGACATTGCCGATCAGCGGGAAATCCTTGCGAAACGGATGCCCGATGAAACCGTAATCGGTGAGCAGCCGACGCAAATCGGGATGCCCTTTAAAAAGAATACCGAACAGATCGAAGGCCTCGCGTTCGAACCAATTGGCCGACGCCCAGATACCCACCAGCGAATCGATCATCGGTTCGTCGTTATCGGCACAGAAAACGCGCAGACGCAGTCGACGGTTGCGCCGCACAGAAAGCAGATGGCTAACCACCGCAAAGCGCTGTCCGGCGGCGATCCCACCATTAGCTGCGGCGGCAGCGCCGCCACGATTCACGCCACGCGAAAATCCCGAGCCTGTTGCCAAGGACGTCTTCCACTCGGACTTGCCGTATTCGAGGTAATCGACACCAGCAAGATCGACCAACATGTCGAAACCCAACTCGACGTGATCGCGCAGCGTCGTCGCCACCGCCAGCAACTGCGCTGCATCACACTCGAGCGTCAACTCATCGGGGAGCGAATCCACTCGGCGCACCGAGTCGCCCAAAATTTCGAGCGCCATACTCGCCCAGCTCGGACCGCTCATGGGCTCACCACCGTACTGGTGCGCGCGATTTTCTTTTGCAGTTGAATGATGCCGTAAAGCAAAGCCTCGGCCGTGGGCGGACAACCCGGCACGTAGACATCGACGGGAACGATACGATCGCAGCCACGAACGACTGCGTAGGAGTAGTGGTAGTAGCCACCGCCGTTGGCGCAGGACCCCATGGAGATGACCCAGCGTGGCTCGGGCATCTGGTCATAAACCTTGCGTAGCGCAGGCGCCATTTTGTTGACCAGCGTCCCGGCAACGATCATTACGTCGGACTGACGCGGACTCGGCCGAAACACGACACCGAATCGATCGAGGTCATAGCGTGACGCGCCCGCGTGCATCATCTCGACGGCGCAGCAGGCCAGTCCAAAGGTCATGGGCCAGAGTGATCCGGTGCGTGCCCAATTGACGAGGTTGTCGACCTGCGTCGTGACGAAACCGCGCTGCGCGAAATCGTGCGCAACGCCCTCCTCGGTCAATCCCACTCGAGCGCCCCCTTCTTCCACTCGTAGATGAAACCCACGATGAGGATGCCGAGGAAAATGCCCATGGAGATGAGACCGAATCCGCCGATGGAATCGAGCGCAACCGCCCACGGGAAGAGAAACGCGATCTCGAGATCAAACACGATAAAGAGGATCGCAACCAAGTAGTAGCGCACGTCGAACTTCATGCGTGTCTCTTCGAAGGCTTCGAAGCCGCACTCGTAGGCGGAGAGTTTTTCGGCGTCGTACGGTGCTCGGGAAAAATAGCGGCCGAGCCCTGTCCCGAGTACGAGCAGGATCGAAGCAAGGCCGATGGCGACCCCGAGAAAAATCAACGCAGGCAGATAGTTCGTCAACATTCATTTCGCCCTGGCACGAACGTGGCCGATGGCCCCGTAACCCCCGTGCTCAAAGGACTCAGAATTATATCAGGATGTTGATCAAGTTTGGTGCGGACGGGGAGACTCGAACTCCCATACCTTGCGGCGCTAGCCCCTCAAGCTAGTGTGTCTACCAATTCCACCACGTCCGCAAATTCGATCTTCGATGCTCGGTGACGCTGCGCAGCTTACGGCGCAGGCGCCTGCGGTGTTGTGGGGGCAGGCGCCACTTGCGTCGCCGACTCGCCGAGCAGACCTCCCGAGGAATTATCGGCGGGTCGCGTACCGAGCCAAGCGAGCGCCAGGCTGTTGATCATGAAAACGGCCGCGAGCACCGCAGTGGCTCGCGAGAGGCCGGTGGTCGCGCCGCGCGCGCCAAAGATGCTGCCCGAGGCACCTGCGCCGAAACCGGCACCAGCATCGGCACCGCGGCCACGTTGAAGCAACACGAGTGCAACAATCGCCAGCGACGCGAATACCTGAATGATGGTTAGCGCGGTTAACAACATGCGATCCGTTCCAATCTTTACTGAACTTGTTTACTGGGCCGCTGCGACGATCGCTACGAACTCCTCGGCCCTCAGTGAGGCCCCGCCGATCAAGCCGCCGTCAACATCGGGCATGCCGAAGAGCTCGCGGGCATTACCCGCCTTGACGCTGCCCCCGTAGAGGAGCCTAACCGAGCTACCAACTATAGCATCATCCTCGCTGATTCGGGCACGGACATAGGCGTGCACGTCTTGCGCCTGCTCGGGGGTGGCCGTCCGACCGGTGCCGATCGCCCAGATGGGCTCATAGGCCACAACACAGCGCGCAAGACTCGCGAGTCCCGGCGCCGAGGCACGCAGCTCGGCGATAACCGCTGCGAGCTGTCGCCCGACCACCTCATGAGTGCGTCCGGCATCACGCTCCTCAAGTAATTCGCCGATACAAACAATCGGCGTAAGCCCGGCCGCCAGCGCGGCCACCGTTTTGCGAGCGACCCACTCATCACTCTCGCCGTAGAGTGCCCGACGCTCCGAATGACCGACGATGACGTGGCTGCAACCCACATCACGCAACATGGGTCCGGCGACCTCGCCGGTGAACGCGCCCGACCCCGGCTCCGCGCAGACATCTTGCGCACCGAGTTGCACGGCGCTGCCCGTG